>PLSY01000191.1 GCA_003164275.1 Acidimicrobiaceae bacterium
GATCAGTTCACGGGGACCCGGTCAGATGAGCTGAGTCAGGGATTGCCCCTGGACCGGCTGCGAAGAGCAGGCCGATGGCTGAAGGAGTAGGTTCGCACCCGCCCCGGAGTCGGACCTTCGGGCGGGCGTGTCACGGCGCTAAGTGACAGTCCACGAGTACGAGAGCGAGCCACGATGAGCGACGGGAACATCGCAGTGGGCAACCTGATCGCCCGATATGCCGAGCTGATCGACGGCGGTGACTTCGACGGGGTGGCCGATCTGCTGGCCCATGCCGCCGTGGGCCAGGCCGAAGGCGACGCGCTCCTGACTGGTCGTGACGCCATCCTCGGCATGTTCACGGCGACGACCCGCCTGTACCCCGACGGGACCCCTGGCACCAAGCACGTCACCACCAATCTGATCCTCGAGGTCGACGACTCAGTAGGGCACGGTTCGGCGCGGTCCTACTGGATGGTGCTCCAGTCGGTGCCGGGCCTTCCCCTCCAACCGATCCTGGCCGGTCGCTACCACGACCGGTTCGTCCAGGTCGAGGGTGCCTGGCGGTTCTCCGAGCGTCGTTACCTGATCGACCTGGTGGGCGACGTCAGCCACCACATGCTGTCCAACATCCCCACCTGACGCATCACAGCCTTCGGGCGGTACGGCCTTCGTGCATCACAGCCTTCGGGCGGTACGGCCTTCGAATCGTGGCGCCGTTCACAGGCCCTGACAGCCGAGGCCTGGCGCCGGCGTCAAGCGCCACAGGGCACGGCCCTGGGCGACAGGCGATCTTCTCCAACTATTTTGGAATGGTGCCCGGTGGGTCCGGGTTGACATCGAATGGCTTGCCCCGTCGCCAACTCGCCGACGACTCGCAGAAGGAGCGCCATGACCCAGCCACCACCAACGGGTGTCGAGTGGGAAGCGGTGCTCGACGCGGCAGCCTCGTGCTACTTGAGGTTCGGGGTGGCAAAGACCACGGCCTCCGATATCGCCAAGGGGGCGGGAGTGTCCCGGGCCACCCTCTACCGCCGCTTCGGGAGCCACGAGGCCATCTTCTTGGACCTGCTCACTCGCGAGTCGACGGCCATGGTTGCCGATGCCGACCGACATCTGGCCGGGATGGAGGATCCGGTCGAGCGCGTCCTCGAGGGCATGCTGTTCAGCATCGAGGAGATCAAGCGCCGACCAGTCCATGGGGCCGTCTTCGGTGGTGACGCCAGGGCGTGGGCGTCGACCCAGGCCATCCAGACCGAGGCCCTGCATCGCATCGGCCAAGCGTGTGTCCGCCCGCTCCTCGGGTCATCGCTTCTCGATCAGTCCGTGTCCGACACGGATATGGCCGACCTGGTGGATTGGATCTTGCGCATCCTGATCTCCTACGCCGCTGTCCCCGGCGACGGCGGGCGCCACATCGGGGACATCCGCCGTCAACTGGCCGCCTGGTTCGTCCCGGCATTCGAGATCCGTTTGGGCGGCACGGACCGGGAGACTGTGAGACACTGAACTCATAGCGTCTTGCGTATCAGCAGGGGGGAGCGCGAATGAGGGCATTGCAGGTGACCGCTCACGGTCGACCGGGGGAAGTTCTGGCTGTGCGCCAGGTGGATCGGCCTGAGCCCGGTCCGGGCGAGGTGCGGGTGGTGGTGGGTGCCGCCTCGTTGAACTTCAACGACATCGACCGGTGCCGAGGGAACCTGGTGTCGGTCCCGACTCCGCCGCCGTTCACCTTGGGTATGGACGTGTGTGGGGTCGTCGACGCCGCTGGCGAAGGCGCTGAGGAGTGGGTGGGACATCGGGTGGTGGCCATCACCAAGACCGCTCTCGGTGGGATCGCCGAGTACGCCATCGCCCCCTCCGTCTCCGTCTTCGACGCACCCGAGTCGCTCGATGATGCTGAGGCGGCGGCCTTCGTGCTCACCTTCCAGGCGTCCCACCTCGCCCTCTTCCGGAGGGGTCGCCTGCGAGCCGGCGAGACGCTGGTCGTCCACTCGGCGGCGAGTGGTCTCGGGACAGCCGGCATCCAACTCGGCAAGGCCGTCGGCGCGAGGGTGATCGCCGTCGCCGGAGGACCCGAGAAAGGTGAGCTGTGTGCCTCCCTCGGGGCCGACCTGGTTATCGACCATCTGAGGGACGACTTCGTCGAGTCTGTCCTAGGCGCCACCGGCGACGTCGGAGCGGATGTGGTCTACGACCTGGCCGGGGGTGACTTCGTCGAGCGGTCGTGGCGCTGCACGGCCCGGGGTGGCCGGTACCTGGCGGTCGGTTTCGCCGCCGACGACGAGAACGGAATGACAGGCAGGCCCTTACGCCTCGCCTGCATCGGCAACATCGACATCGTCTGCGTGATGCTGGGTTGGGCCGAATCGGTCGACCCGGGAATGCGACGGTTCGGCTTCAACCCGTTCGGACGGGACGTGGCCGACGAGGTCCACGCCGATCTGGTGAAGATGGTGGCCGACGGGTCGATCCGACCGTTCATCGGGCGCCGGGTCACCATGGAAGAGGCCGGCGCGGCCCTCGACGAGCACGAGGCGCGACGCTCGCTTGGCCGCACCGTGGTCGAGGTCGGCCCGTGACCGATGTCTCCTATACGTGGAGAGACTCCGAACTGCAGAGCAAGCCCCTTCGGGCCCTCAACCGGGTGGGGGCCCAACTGTCGCGCTTCGGGGTCGAGTTCCCCTCCCTCACGCCCACGTCGATCGTCGAATCGGCCATCAAGGTGGCGGGGTCGAAGGACCTCGGAACCGACTCCTACCTAGAGCCACTGTCGGTGTTCTTGAAGGCCTGCATCGACGAGGCGGACCTGACCACGTTCGGGCGCCTCCTCATCTCGAAGATGCTGGCCGCCGCCCTGGCCAACCGGATTGACCTCCACCGGTGGTCGCTCGACCACCCCGAGGTCCATGCTGAGCGGATCGACAGCCCCTGGATCATCGTCGGGCTGCCCCGCACCGGCACCAGCGTCTTGTCCATGCTGCTCGGCCTCGACCCAACTGCCCGGCCCCTGCTCCAGTGGGAGGCGGCCCACATCATCCCGCCCGCCACCCTGGAAGGGGCCGATCAGGACCCCCGGATAGCTCAGACCGCCAAGGAGCTGGACGGCCTGATGAAGCTGAATCCGCCGTTGAAGGCCATGCACCCCTTCGGCGCCACCCTGGCCCAGGAGTGCGTGACGCTGTTCATGTACGACCTGCGCTCGATGGCCCTCGAGATCCAGGCCTATGTGCCGAGCTACGCCCGGTGGCTGGAGACCTGCGACATGGCGCCGGCCTATGCCCAACATCGGCTGGCCCTCCAGACGCTGCAGTCGACCCAGCCGACCGAGCGGTGGGTCTTGAAGACCCCGAACCATCTCTGGCACCTCGAAGCCCTCCTGGCCACCTATCCCGATGCCCGGATTGTCTGGACCCACCGGGACCCTGGACCGGTCGTCACCTCGCTCGCCAGCCTGGCCAACGCCGGCCAGCGGCCGCTGACCTGGCGAACGGATCCCCGGCCCACAGCCAACGAGTGGAAGCGCAAGTGCGCCTTCGCCCTGGGTTCGGCGGTGGCCTTCGACGAGAAGTCGGATGAGGGATGGTGCCAGCACCTCCACTACGACACGCTGATGGAGGATCCAGTGGAGGCGGTGCGCACCCTCTACCGGAGCTTCGGCAGCGAGGTCACCAGCCTGCACGCCCGACGCATGGAGGCCTTCCTCGAGACGAGGCCGAAGGACGCGTTCGGCCACCACCGGTACGACCCGGCCGACTTCGGATGGACGTATCCGGGCCTGGCCGAGGAGTTCCGTGGCTACACCGACCGGTATCACATCCGGTCCGAGGTTCGAGCTGACTAACCAAGCTGGTTGACCCGGCATCAGTCCGGGGGGAAAAGGGGGAGACGTAGTGAGGATGCACGGCAACAGAACGGTCGGGCGCGCCCTGGCGACAATGGTCGGGGTGTCGACCTTGATCGCCGGCATCGGCGTCCCGGTGGCCGACGCGGCGGCGTCAAGCGTGCCACCGGCCCCGGGAATCACCGCCAAGACGGTCACCGTGGGGTCGATCAGTGACATCTCGTCCCCGGTCCCCGGTTTGTTCGAGGGGTCGAAGATCGGAACGGAGGCGTACTTCGCCTACATCAACAGCCAAGGAGGGGTCAACGGGCGAAAGCTCGTGCTGAATGCCGCGGACAGCGCTTTCTCGTCGGGGACGATAGCGAACGAGGCGGCCAGCATCGCCAAGAACGACTTCGCCTTCGTCGGAGGCTTCTCCCTGCTCGACGGGGCCGAGAAGCCGGCCATCGATGCTGGCAAGGTCCCGGTCGTAACCCAGGTCCTGACCCCGAGCCTGTTCGAGGACCCGAACGTGTACTCGGCCGTTCCCATGGTCAACAACGGCGACATCTCGGGCCCGTTCAAATGGCTGAAAGCCAAGTATCCCGAGAACGTCAAGGCATTGGGCATGATCGGCGACAACTCGACGGCGTCGGTGGTCGCCGTCGAGCAGACCTATCGGGCCTTGACCGAGAGCCTCGGCTACAAGTGGATCTACTCCCGTGACGCCAGCTACACCGAGTCGAGCTTCCTGCCCGACATCATCAAGATGAAGAACCTCGGGGTGAAGCTTGTCTTCGTGCCCACCCAGCAGGGCGCCTACGTCGTCAACATCGCCCAGGAGATGAAACAAGAGGGCCTGGACGCCCTCCTGGTCAGCGGGGCCAACGCCTACGAGAAGAACTTCGACCCCGGAGCGGCCGGCGACGGCACCCTGATCACTGGGGTCTACGCCCTCTACATGGGGGAGGACGCGAAGAACGTGCCGGCTGTGGCCACCTTCGACAAGTGGGCGAAGAAGGTCGATCCCTCGACCCAGCTGGACATCTACACGCTGGACGCCTGGATCAATGCCCAGCTGTTCGTCCAAGCGCTGAAGAAGGCCGGCGCTAACCCCACCCGGGGCAGTCTCGACGCACAACTGGACAAGATCACCGCATTCAACGCCAGTGGGCTGATGTCGACACAGAACCCGGCCCAGAAGATCCCCGGCCAATGCTGGCTCGTCGCCCAGTACGAGAATGGGAAGTGGGCGCGCATCAAGCCCGACCCGAAGTCCGGTTTCGTGTGCAGTCCGGGCGGCTTCTATCCGGCCAGCTACAAGGGGATTTCCCGCTGACCACAGGGCGGAGCACGGCGGGGGACCCTAGGAGGGCTATCGCTCGGGCGTTGCCCACACCATCGAAGAGTGGGAAAGCCCGAGGCCTCACGGCCTGGTGAGCGGCGTGGGGTCTGTCCCTCGGTCAAGGCCACGGCTGCCCCGTCTCGGCTACCGCCTTCAGGGCGCTCAAGGTGCCGTGATGCCCAAGCGTGCAGCCTGTCGCCGATCGGCTATCCGGCCCGGTGAGCGCCGCCGCCGTCCCACCAGCACGCCTTGCACCGGGGGCTCCACTCACCCATCTTCGTGACGTCCGAGGCTGTGTCGTAGACGTCGACGGGCGCGCGGTGGATGATGACGGAGTGGCGGTAGCTCGCCCGTGCCGGAGCCCGGGCCCCTGAAGAAGCTGAGGTGGAGGCGTGCCAGCGAGGCGGCCCGGACAAGAGACTCAGGCTCCGTTGGCCCCGAATGAGTCGTGCATGGCGACCGCCGAGCCGAGCCGCTGCAGGAGCTTCGTCGTGATCTCGGGGTCCACGAGGTGGGTGACGGCCCACATGAAGAAGCCGAAGACGATCCCCCTTCGGTACTCGGCCCACGCCTCGTCCCAGCCGGGAGCGTCGACGCCGTTGGCCCGCAGCTGCTCGAGGTAGTGGGCGACCAGGTCCCGCTCGCTCTTCTCGCGATCGGACGTCTCGAGGGCCGATGCGATGTGGTAACCGATATCGATGGACCAGTGCCCACGCCGCACGCACTGCCAGTCCAAAAGGGAGGGCATGCGCTGCGCGTCCAAGAACACATTGCCCACATGCGCATCGCCATGGAGGACCGACCAGGTGCCTGAGGTTCCCCGGCCCATGAGGGCGGCGACGGCCCTGAGGAGCCGCTCGGGGTCCCTGGCCTCATCGGGAACGCCGGCGCCGATCGGGCCTTCGAAATTCTCCCGGATGTCATCGATGCCCCGGATCCCTCCACCATCGCCTGGCCAATCGAGCCACTTGGCGTCAGCCCAGCGCTGTTCTCCCCACGTCTTGCCGTGGAGCTTGGCGTACTGGGTGAGGCTCTCCGCAGTCTGCTCGGGGGTGTAGGGGCTCAAGGCGTCGAGGAAGACGCCGCCTGCGCTGATGACGTCTTCGGTGACCACCACGTTGTTACCGGTCTCAGGGTCGACGTCGGCATAGACGCTGTTGAGCGTCCTGACACCGGTGGGAGCTGCGAGCTCCCGGTAGAACGTGACCTCCCGGGCGCCGAGGAAGGTGACCGGCCGGCCCTTTTCGGTGAAGTAGCCCTTGGCGCACAGTGTGGCTGGCAGGCCTTCGGGGAGTCCGCCGGCGCCTTCGATGGTGAACCTGGCGTTGGTGGACAGTCGGCTGACGACCGGTCCCGGCGTGACCCTCGTCACTTCCAGCCCGGGAAAGCGCTGAGACAGGGCAGCAGTCAACCACTCCGGCGTGAGGAGCTCATCGAGGGTTGCGGGGACGGCGGGCGTGGACAAGCGGGCACCTCTGGTCAAGCGGACTGAAGGCAGCGACCTGCTGCCGGGGCGATCTGATCGGAGTCGGTCAGGCCTGTCAAACCCCTCCGGGCCTCAGGGCCCGATGCTCGGGCCAACTCACCTCGGATGGCGTGCCCGAACGTACGAGGTGAAGCCCATGATGGCGCCGACGGCGATCGGGAAGACGATCCTCCCTGCCGCCTTGTGGGCATCAACGAGGAAGGCGATGGCCAACAGCACCACGGCAAGACCGATACCGACCGAAAGGCCCCACCGGACCGGATGCCAGCGCGACCAAATCCCGAGGGCCCGAATCCAGGTTCGAAGTTTGATCATGGCGAACCGTATCGCCGAGGTGGCCGGCACGCTGGCCCCCGGCACACGAGCGCTCGAGGACTGCGAGCTGGATGCCGCCGTTGATCCCGCTCGGACGTCCAGGTGCAACCGCGTATCGTGGGCGCGGCGAGATCGGGCTGGCCTTCTTGCCGATCGGGGACGATGGATGGGCGCTGTCGAGCTGCATGAGAGTCGTGCCAGATGAGTGACCTGCCGTCGGCCGGCGGATCGGGCCCTGTCGCATCGGCTGAGCCCGACGGGGCGGCTCCGGCCGGGTGGCTGCCCCCTCCTCAGCGGAACCGGATCTGTGAGCTGCTCGGCGTCGCCATACCTATCCTGCAGGCGCCGATGACCTACATCGCCGGGGCGACGTTGGCCGCCGCGGTATCGAACGCCGGAGGTCTGGGCATCATCGAGACCACGACGGAGCAGGGCCGTGCTGACCTGAAAAGGGTCCGGACACTGACCGATCGACCGGTCGGGGCGAACGTGGCCCTAATCATGTCGCGAGATCTCGCCATGGTGGACCTCTTCGTCGAGTCGGGGGTGAAGGTCGTCACCACGTCGGCCGGCGACCCCGGCCTCTTCACCGGGCGGCTCCACGATGCCGGGATCACCGTGCTGCACGCGGTCGGCACCTTGCGCGCAGCCAAGAAGGCGGCCGACGCGGGCGTCGACGGCCTCATCGTCGACGGTGTGGAGGGCGGCGGGTTCAAGAATCGGAATGGCTCGTCGACCATGGTCTTGCTGCCCCTGGTGGCGGCGAACGTCACCCTGCCCCTGATCGCCGCCGGGGGGATCTGCGACTCGGCGTCGATGGCCGCCGCTATGGTCCTCGGAGCCCACGGCGTGCAGATGGGGACAAGGATGCTGGCGGCGGCGGAGTCGCCGGTCCATGCCAATTTCAAGGACGCCATCGTCATGGCCGACGACACGGCGACGACACTGCTCTCGATCGCCGGTGCCCCGACGATGCGAGTGCTGCGATCCAGCCGGACCGAGAAGGCGAGCCTGGTCGGAGACCTGGATGGCGCTGACCTGTCGTCGGTCCTCGATCTGTACTTCTCGGGAGACATGGAAGCGAGCGTCGCCAATACCGGCCAGGCCGCAGGCCGCATCGAGAGCGTGGTTCCGGTCGCCCAGATCATCAGCGAGACATGGGCAGGGTGCATCGCCGCCCTGGAGGGCGGACGGTCCCGTCTGGGGACGGAGCCGGGGCCCGGGTGAGAGGTGTGGCGCCCGCCGACGCGGTGTCGCTCAGCTCTTCAGGATCCCTCCAATGATGGATCCGGCGGTACTCGAGTTGTTGTTCTCCTCGTTCGGCAGGTACGGGGCGAGCGAGTGGGCCAGCTGCGAGATCGGCATCGTCTGGAGCCACACCATGCCCGGACCGGTCAGCGAGGCCAAGAAGAGCGAGTCGGCTCCGAACAAGAGGTTCTTGATCCCCTTGACCATCTTGATCTCGAAGCTCATGTTGGCGTCGAAGAGCCCGACGTGACCGGGGATCACACGCAGGTTCTCACCTGGTGCCAAGTGGTACTCCACGAGCTCCCCGGAGAGCTCGATCCACGCTGTGCCCTGTCCGGTCAGCTTCTGCAGGATGAACCCACTGCCACCGAAGACGCCCGCTCCGAGCTTCTGTTGGAATCCGATCGTGACGTTGACCTGCGACGTGGCCGCCAGAAAGCCGTGCCGGTGCACCAGGTACTCGCGGTCGGCAGCGATCGCCACCGGGCGGATCTCCCCAGGCATCTTGGCGGCGAAGGAGACCGTGCCGGGAGCTCCGTTGGCCGCATAGCGGGTGAGGAAGAGCCCGCCCCCGGCAACGGTCCGCTTGAGCGCTCCGAACACGCCCTTCGATCCGGCACCTGAGGTCGACGTCGACATCTCGATGGACGACGACATCCACGACACCTCGCCGCCGGGCGAGATGACTTCTTGTCCCGGGTTGAGGTCGCACTGGAGGACCGGCATGACGGTGCCGAGGATGCGGTGGTTCACCTCGGCAGCGGCGTCGACCGCAGCCGGATCGTCGGGTGAAGGTGGCTCAACGTTCGACATGTGAATTCCTCTCGTCGCCTTTGGCCGCCACGGACGACCAGCCCTGCTCAATGTACAAGGGCACGGTTTGTATCGGGCGGAATTGGTGGAATCTGAAGGAAGCCCCAATGACGGCCGGCCGGGCAGGTCCACCATCGTCATTTGGGGGAAGGGTCGCGGTGCCTCATCTAGGGCGTAGCGTCAGAGGCGACGGTGCCGGACTCCCCGGGGACGGCATGGTTTCGAGCCGCCTGGGCATCCCATGCCACGACCCTCGATCGATGGGCCCATGGGTTGGTGGGCTCGCACCGGGCAGCGAACTGAAGGAGCGACCATGTCTGACAAGCCAGTAGTGACCATCATCGGGGCAGGTGCCCTCGGGGCGGCCATGGCCGCTCGACTGGGGGAGACAGGACACGAGGTCCGATTGTGGAATCGTACGGCCGAACGGGCCCGAACTGCGGCCGGTTCAGCTGACGGTGTGACTGCAGTCGACACCCTGTCCAAGGCCGTCTCGGGGGCCGCGGTCGTGATGACCGTGCTGCGCGACGGTGAGGCGGTCACCTCGGTGATGTCCGAAGGCATCGGCCAACTCGATGACGGCGTCGTGTGGGTGCAGGCAAGCACGATCGGACCCGAGAGCACCCGTGCCCTGGCCGACTTGGCCGCTCACCATGGCGTGGCCTTCCTCGACGCGCCGGTGTCCGGCAGCACGACCCCGGCTCGCCAAGGGAAACTGGTCTGGCTGGTCGCCGGTGACCAAGCCGTGCTCGAGCAGGCTCGGAGCGTTCTCGATGCACTCGGTTCCTCGGTGCTGTTGGTGGGCTCGCGAGACGAGGGAAGCTCCTTGAAGCTGGTGGTGAATGCGTGGATGGCGACAGCGACCGTGGCCATGAGCGACTCCCTCGGCTTGTGCGACGACCTGGGTATCAGCCATGAGACGTTCGCCGAGGCACTGAAGGCAGGTCCTCTGGCCATGCCCTATGCGCTCTTGAAGCTGCAGATGATGGACGACCACTCCTTCGAACCCGGATTCGCCGTGCAGCTCGCATTGAAGGATGTAGACCTCGCCGAGCGGGCCGCGGGGCTCACCCCCTTGTTCCGGACGGTGAGAGAACGCCTCCAGGCCACGGTGTCCGCCGGCCATGGTGACGAGGATCTCGCTGCTGTCGATACGACCAGGCGGTCGGGATGACGTCGAGCGGGTCCAGGGCCACGGGACCTTTCTTCTGGGCCTTGCGAGTAACTTGACCGGTGTGATGACCGACGCCCGTTCAGTGACTCGGCCCACCTAAGGACGCTGACAGCCGAATGACCGACGGACCTGGCTCTCGGGACCGCCTGTCCCATGTCTCCTGGTCGTCGGTCCGGGGATGGCTGAAGTCGAAGGACCCGGGCTTCCTGGCTGTCAAGCGCTCGGTGCGGGCGGCCGTCGTCGTCCCGTCGGTGTTCGGATTCACCCACGCCGTGTTCGCCAACCCCCAGATCGACCTCTTCGGGGCCTTCGGATCGTTCGCCCTGCTCCTCCTGGTCGACTTCCCCGGCCGACCTCGTACCCGCCTGTTGTCCTATCTCGGCCTCTTCGTGCTCGGGGTCGGCTTCATCGCCCTCGGGACCGCTGTTTCGACGCACAAGATCGCCGCCGTTGCGACCATGGCAGTGGTCGGCTTCGGCGTGCTCTTCGTCGGCATCGTCTCGCCCCAGGCGGCTACCGCTTCGACGGCTGCACTGCTTGTCTTCGTGCTCCCGGTCGCCGTTGCTCAGCCCACTTCGGCCATCGGCGACCGACTGCTCGGTTGGGTCATCGCCGCCGCCGTCTCCATCACCGCTTGCATGCTGGTCTGGCCGACCCCCTGGCACGACAACCTCCGCCGTCGCCTGTCGGCCACGGTGTCAGCGGTGGGCCGGCTGGTCGCTTCCAGTGCCGAGGGCCGGAACGATCCCGACTCCCAGGAGGCAGTGAAGACAGAACTGACCCTTCTGCGGAAGCAGTTTGCCGGTACCCCATATCCACCCACCGGCGCGGTGGCCGGTGCAGTGGCGCTGGCCAAACTTGTCGGGCGGGTGGAGTGGGTGGCGAGCAATGCCGCCCAGCTGAGCCACGACGCGTTGACACTCGAGCTCTCGTCCGTGGCCCCGGTCATCGGGTCGGTGGCCGAGACGTTGCGTCACAGCGCTGACCTGATCTGTGACGGGAAAGGCCGTCCTGTCGATGACTCCGAGCACGCCACCGCGGTCAAAGAGTCGATCCGGCATCTCGACGAGACCATGACCGCCGAACTCGATCACGAGGTGTCGAGTCTCCTCGACACCGAGCCGGCACTCCGCTCAAGTGCGTTCGAGGCTGATCCGGACCGAACCGACGTGCAAGGGACGGCGACGATGTTGGACCCGGCCTTCCGGGTCAGGGCCCTCGGCATCGCCACGGAGATGATGGGCGATTCCGCCCTCGAGTCGTCCGGGTCCCAGGCGGTCGGTGACCGGAGACTCGGGGCAGGCGACCCCCGGGAGCGGACACTGTGGCTCCGTCTTGTCGCCCACCTCTCGTTCCATTCGGTCTGGTTTCGCAACGCCCTACGCGGTGGCGCTGGCCTGGCCCTGGCCGTCGCTGTCGTCGAGGTCACCGACGTGGAGCATGGATTCTGGGTGGTGCTCGGAACACTCTCGGTGCTGAGGTCCAACGCGCTGGGCACCGGCGCCACCGCTTTGCGGGCGATCGGCGGCACCGCCGTCGGCTTCGTGGTCGGCTCGGCCATCATGATCGGGGTGGCGAACCAGACGGCACTGTTGTGGATCCTTCTCCCCTTGGCCGTGCTCGTCGCAGGAGTCGTTCCTTCGATGATCTCGTTTGCCGCCGGTCAGGCGGGCTTCACCTTGGTGGTCATCATCCTGTTCAACATCATCGACCCGATTGGCTGGCGGGTGGGGCTGACCAGGATCGAGGACGTGGCCATCGGGTGTGGCGTGAGCATCGTGGTCGGTGTCCTGTTCTGGCCCCGTGGGGCTACCGCGGCCCTCGGACGGGCCCTGTCCGAGGCGTTCGTCGCCAGCTCCGGCTATCTGGCCGATGCGGTGAGCCGGCTGACGGCCACCCACACCGTCGACACCCTGCCTGCCCAGCGGGCGTCGCACAATGCGTACATGCGGCTCGATGACGCCTTCCGCCAGTTCGTCGCCGAGCGCGGGGCGAAAAAGGTGTCAATCGAGACGGTCGCCAACCTGTTCACCGGCTCCAACCGGATCCGTCTGGCCGCGTTCACACTGGCCACCGCGGCCAGCCACCCGCTGGACCCGGGCAAGCCAGAGCTCGAGTCCGTGGCCATCGCCGGTGCCGTCCTGCGCGACTCCTATGCGGCCAGTCACCGATGGTATGAGGAGTTCGCAGAGACGCTGAGTGGCCGGCGTGACCAGCTCGAGCCGCCTCCTGCCCATGACGACGTGCTGAGCGATGTGCTGGTGCAGGCATTCGAGGACGCCCGAGACCAGCATCGCGGCGACCGACTTCGAACGACACTGCAGATGCTGTGGGCGGACGAGCTCTTGGAGAATCAACGCCAGGTGCAGGCAGATCTGGCGGCTTCGGCCCAACTCTTCGTCCGGCGTTGAGATCGGCCCCACGCTCGGCATGGGAATCGTGTCGCTAATGATCGTTGGCATAACTAATAGGAAATGGCAAGTCTCCAATCAACGTGGTCAGCCGAGTGACTGCCCGTTGGTTGGTCTCCCGCCGGGCTCGTCTCTCAGGCGAGAGAACCGCCCCCGCTTCGTCGGTCATGCCCCCCCAGCCTGTCAAGCGAGAGCCCCGGTCCCCCTGCACGGGCCGCTGCTACACGTCGGGAGTCACGGCTTAGAGTCTGGTGACCCATCCCGAGCATTGAGGTTGCCCGATGATCCCGCTAGCGAGTGACGAGCCTTGACGGACACCGAGCGGCTGGTGTCTGTCGAGCGACTGGAGCGGGAGAGCCCTGACCTTGTCGCCCAGAAGGCCCTGGAGCTCCGGACGGCAGCCGACGGGGACCACCGAAATGGTGCCCCGAGGGGCAGGGCCTACGTACGTAGGCTCCAGGAGCTGGCCATCGAGGACCCTGAGATGGGCATGGCGGTTGGAAGGTCACTCCATCTGGAGCACGTCGTCGAGGAGTTGCTGGACGGGATCTCGGTCGACGGGGTCCCGGGCATCGGCCCGGACGGCGCCGAACTTCCCCCGAACCGTCGGCACACCGCTCGCCGCCGGGGGGCCTGGACCCTCGCCCTCTCCGCCCTGCTCCTGCTGGTCGAAGCGGTCGTCGCCGACGGCATCGGATCGATCCTGCTGTACATCTGGACGGTGGTCGGGCTCGGGACCTTCTTCTTGGGTGGCTATCTCGTGCTCCTCGGAGACAAGGCGCCCCAGGCGCCGAACGGGTCAGGGACGCCTCCCTGAACCGAGCGTCCTCGTGCAACGGGTACGGCCATGCCCCTCGGGTTCGGGGAGGGCAAGCTCCCCACCAAGGAGAAGGTGGTGGGGCATGACGCCGAGGAAGGGTGGAGGCGGTCCGTCGAATCGGGGAGCGGGAACCTCTTCGGATAAGACGTCGAGCTGACAGCGGTCCAGCCGCGGGAGGCGAGCGCGCACGGGGCGCTCGACGCAGAGGAATGGGACTGACGGATTGGCGCTGATCCAGACGCCCTGAGGCTGACGACCTCGCCTGTGGTCCGGTGGCGACCCGTGAGCGCCCCCGTCAGCCGAGAAGCTTGGCCTTCTGCGCCTCGAACTCCTCCGAGGTCAGCACGCCCTTGTCCCGCAGGTCGGCGAGCTTTGCCAGCTCGTCGGCGTTTGCCGAACCGGCCGTGTGGCGAACGTACGAGTTGAAGGCCTTTTGCTGGCGAGCGGCCTCCGCTTCGGCCCGCTCGTGCATCTTCCCGCCTCTCGCAATTATGTAGATGAAGATGCCGAGAAAGGGGAAGATCACGACGAAGATGACCCACAGGGCCTTGGCCAGGCCGCCCATGTCGTGGCTCCGGAAGATGTCAACGAACACCATGATGGCGAGCCAGATCCAGAGCACCATGAGGAAGATCTCCAACATGGTCCAAAAGAAGTCGAGCAATGGGTAACTGCTGGCGAACATCGGTGAGCCTCCTTGGTCCGCCGGTGACGCTACTCCGAAGGGTGGCTCCGGTGCCGGATCCGAGTGGGGCGGTCGTCGTCGACGACACTCCTAGAGTGCTGCGAGAGCTGGCAGCGTGAGCTGGCCGAGCGTTCCGTCGTCCACTCTCCCATCGTGGAGTCGGACTCCGGTTGGGTCCTCAGCTTCAAGGACCCTGACAACGTCCCGCTCGAGTTCTTCCTCTTGAAGTCGGGACGTTCGTGATGTCCGACGGTCAGACCCCGGTCGCCTTGTGCGTCACATTGTGCATCCCTGCCCGGCCCGAGCACACTCGGGCGATACCGACTAGAAAATTCGTACCACGGCGAAGGGAGCGGGCGATGAGTCGAGTGAGCACCTACCTGAACTTCATGGGCCAGACCGAAGAGGCCTTCAACTTCTACAGGACGGCGTTCGGCACCGAGTTCTGCGGCCCGGTGTTCCGCATGGGCGACATGCCCTCCGATCCGAACGCCCCGGCCCTCCCGCCCGAGGAGCAGAACCTCATCATGCACGTCGAGCTTCCCATCCTGGGCGGTCACGTGCTGATGGCCACCGACATGCTGGCATCACAGGGTCACGAGCTGCGCACCGGCAACAACATGACCATCAACCTCGAAGTGGACGACCGGCCAGAGACCGAGCGCCTCTTCGGCCTGCTGTCCGAGGGCGGCACCGACCAGTTCGGCCTCCAGGACATGCCGTGGGGCTCCTACTGGGGGACCTGTGCCGACAAGTTCGGTGTCCGCTGGATGTTCAACTGCGCGGAGCCGGCCTCGTAGGGCTGGCCATCCACGGCCAGGGCGTGCCCGCTCGACCCGGTGCTGGCGAGCCGGTCGGTCAGAGCCGTATGAGGCGGTGAAGGGCGATCTCGCCGGGGATGCCACTGAGCTCGAAGGTTCCGATGGGGACCTCGGGCAGCTCGGCACCCTCGGCCACATCGGTGGTGGTCAGGACCTCCCCGGGCTTGGCCGTGTTCACCACCCGGCTGGCCAGATTGACGGTCGGGCCGAAGATGTCACCGTCTCGGAGCATGACCGGTCCCCCGGCCAATCCCGCCCGGATCTGGGGAATCGTGGCATGGTCCTGGAAGGCGTCGGCCAGGTCGAGGGCGATCGATGATGCCGAGAAGGCATCCGGTGCCGTGTACATGATCTCATCGCCGATCAGCTTGACGAGGCGGCCGCCTCCCTCGGTGATCGTCTCGAGGCAGATGCGCTCGAAGTCCGAGAGGATGGCGCTGAACTCGGTCATGTCGAGCTTCTCGCCCATTTCGGTCGAGCCCACCAGGTCCACGAAGCCCACGACCAGCTGTCGTGTCTCGAAGCCGGCTCCGTCGACTCGGGCCTCGTCAGAGGCCGATCGCTGGGCGATGAGCAGCTGTTGGCGCAACAGACCGTCGAGGGCCGGCACGACCGAGTCGAGCAGCGAGGCGGCCTCCACATTGGCCCGAGCCAGGCTGAGCCCAACCGAGTCCTGGGTGCGGGCGGCGGGTGCCACGTTGACCAGGAACGACGACAGCACCGCGTCGGCGATACGGGCCATGGCCGAGCCGAGCACCCTTGAGATCTGGATACAGGCCTCGTCACCGAAGATGACACCCACTTTGGTCATGGCAGAGGCGAAGGAGACGAAGCCCTCGTTGAACATCGGCACTTCCGGCTCCGGGTCGGGGATACCGGCCGCCAAGGCCAGATTGCGAATGGTCTGGATGTCCAGACCCGCCTGGTCGGCAACCTCTTCGAGGGTCAGCGATACTCGTCCCCGGATGGTGAGAAGCCCGGCCAGTTCCGGAAGTGAGTCCTTGAAGGTTACGAGCTCAGCGTCCGATGCCCCGAGCTCTGAGGACAGATACTCCAAGAGCTCGAGTCGTTTCGGTGCGTCCGGGCCGAGCGGCTCATAGGCGCCTTGTCGCTGTAGTCGGTCTAAGTCCACTGACAAGAACGTACACACCGGTGGCGCCGCGCACGGCGTTGGCTGCCCGGCTCGGTGTCACCCCAGCCGACTCCGGTCTTGGTGATGCGTCCCGTTCCACCGTGTGGGAAAGTCGGTCCAGTCGAACGGGCCGTAGGTGGTGCGACGATGGCCGGGTCAGGCTTCCTGAGGCCGAGCCTGTTGATCAAGGGGGTGGTGGAATGGCGCCAGGACGACTTGAGGGGAAGGTGTCGGTCATCACCGGCGCGGCGCGCGGGCAGGGCGAGGCCATCGCCCGGACGTTCGCCGCCGAGGGCTCCAAAGTGGTGCTCTGTGATGTGCTGGACCGAGATGGAGAGTCGGTGGCGGCGTTGATCGGGGGCTTGGCCACCTACCGCCATCTCGATGTCACCGATGAGAGCGGTTGGCAGTCCCTGATCGAATGGTGTGACGACACTCTCGGGGGCGTGACGGTCCTGGTGAACAACGCAGGCATCATTCGCGCCGCGCCGTTGGAGAAGACCACGCTCAGCGACTACCGAGCCGTCGTCGAGGTCAACCAGGTCGGGTGCTTCCTCGGCATGCGCTCGGTCATCAAGTCCATGCGACAAGCCGGAGGCGGATCGATCATCAACACCTCCTCGGTGGCCGGACTGCACGGGACCAACGGGGTCATCGCCTACTCGGCGAGCAAGTACGCCATCAGGGGAATGACGAGGTCTGCCGCCCTGGAACTGGGCGCCGACGGCATCAGGGTCAACTCCATCCACCCGGGCACCATCGACACCCCGATGGTGAACACCGAAGAGTTTGCTCACGTGGACAGGGACGCCTACTTCGGGGCCATCCCGGCGAGGAGGATCGGCGAGCCGAGGGACGTTGCCATGCTGGCCCTGTTCCTCGCCTCGGATGAGAGTGCCTACTGCACCGGATCCGAGTTCATCGTCGACGGTGGATCGTCGACCGGGACGAGGGTGTGAGGCCGTCTGCATGACTGTCGTGTCGTCGTACTAGCCGAGGTCGCCGAAGCGTCGGCGGCCAGAGATCGTGGGGGTTGTTGAACAGTGTCGGACTTCGAAGGGAAGGTGGCCCTTGTCACCGGGGCGTCGAGCGGTATCGGTGAGGCGACGGCGAAGGCCTTCGCCGACCACGGGGCAAAGGTGCTTCTCGCCGACGTCGATGTCGAGCGGGGCCAGGCGGTGGCAGCTCAGATCAGAGAAGCGGGAGGTGAGGCGTCCTTCGTCAAAACGGATGTCAGTAACGCGGCCGAGGTGAAAGCCATGGTGGCTACCGCCATCGAGCGGTACGGGCGGCTGGATCTCGCCCATAACAACGCAGGGATCGTCGGTGGAGGAGCGACCGTCGTCGATATGCCCGAAGAGACCTGGGGCAGGGCCATCGCCGTGATGCTCACCGGGGTCTTCCTCTGTCTCAAGTACGAGATTCCGGTCATGCTCGACAGCGGCGGGGGAGCCATCGTCAACACGTCATCGGGAGCCGGTCTCATCGGGTTTCCGGCCATGGCGGACTATGTGTCAGCCAAGCACGGCGTGATCGGACTGACCAAGACGGCCGCACTCGAGTTCGCTACTTCAGGAATCCGCATCAACGCCATCTGCCCGGGCACGGCCCGGTCGAAGATGGTCAACGACTGGATCGGTGGGAATCCGGACCAGGAGGCAGAAGTCGCCGGGCTGCACCCCATCGGGCGTATCGCCGAGGCCGAGGAGATTGCCAACGGGGTGATGTGGCTGTGCTCGGATGCCGCCTCGTTCATGATCGGCCACGCCCTGGTCATAGACGGCGGCTACACCATCCAATAGTCCCGAGCCTCCCACTAGTCCCGAACCTCACACCTGTGCGCCCCTCCGGAGTTTGAACACGGCACCAGCGGGGTCCTTCACCGTGGCCATCCGTCCGTACGGGGTGTCGGTTGGGGCCTCCAGTACCGAGCCCCCGAGCGAGGTCACCTCGGAGGTGGTTGCATCGATGTCGGCCACCTCCCAGTAGGTGACCCAATAGGAGGGCATGTCGTCTGGGAGGAACCCGGCGGCATCCATGATCCCGCCCAGTTCGACGTCCGGATCACCGGGGTTGTGGAAGGTGGTGTACCTGAACTCGTCGCTCTCGAACACGGTGTTCGTGCCCAAGTGGAAGACCGTGCGGTAGAACTCGAGGGCCGTCGTGTAGCCCTTCGTGTGGAGCTCGAACCAGCTCGGAGCGCCGGGCTCGTCCAGCACGGTGAACCCGGGGAACGTTTCGGGCTGCCAGGCACCGAGGTGCGCACCGGTCGGGTCGGCGAAGACGACCTGGGTTCCGAGGTCGGCGACGGGCATGGGCGGCCCGACGATCTGGGCGCCGCCGGACTCGGCACTCGAGGTTGTCTTTCCGATGTCGTCGGTGGACAGGTAGATCTTCCAGGTGTCGTTGGCCTTCATGTCCCCCATGTCCCCCATGCCACCGGCCACCGGCACACCGTCTCTCGTGAACATGAAGTAGCCCCCGAACTCCGGGCTCGGCTCCTCGGCCACCCAGCCAAAGAGCGCACTGTAGAACTGGCGACTGCCCTCGACGTCCGAGGTCCAAAGATCGGTCCAGCACGGGGCTCCGATGGGTGCGTTCTCTCGAGTGGGCATGGCGCTCCTCTGTGGGTGGATGGTTGGGTGGCTGGCTGGGCTGGAAACGGGTGCCGACCCGTAGATGGTCACAGCCGTCCCTTGACCACACGCTGCCAGAACGCGGACGCCGAAGCAACGGGCAAGGCAACCAGTCGAACGGCATCCGCCTCGGTGCGGGCCGTACCGGTGTGCGGCTCCCCTCCGGGACGGCCGCCGGTCATATGCCGGTGATCGCCTCCAGGCGTCCTTTGTCCACGGCCTCGGCGAAGGCCTCGTAGTCTCGCTCGTTCTGGTCGGCGTAGTCGGAGGAGAAGTTGGCGACCGCCCGGTCGAACGCGTCCCCCTTGCCGAGATACGAGGCGATGGCCACCCGGTCACCCGAGCGGGCATGGGCCCGGGCGAGGGTCTGGCCGCAGACCCTCGCATAGAGCGTGGCCCCGGGTACCCGGATGGTCTCGACGTTGACCGAGCCCTTCCAGTCGTGGAGCTGACGGAGATAGAAATCGCGGGTCTGGCCGTCGTAGTCAGGGACCCGCTGCCAGCCGAGGAAGATGTCGCTCGCCGCCTGCATCATTCGCTGGCCGCGCACCACCCGCTCCCCGTGGTTGGCATAGACGCTCGGGGCCAGATGGCGCTCGAGCACCGAGGCCTGGGCCTCTTTGGCCTGGAGGATCAGCGGGTCGCTGTGGTCGCGGCCCAGCAGCAACAGGACCCATGCCCGGGTCCCGACACTGCCCACGCCCACAACCTTTCGGGCCATGTGGACGTAGCGGTACTCCTCGAGGGGATGGTGATGGTGGAGCAGGGTCTCTTGGTACGACTGGAGGAGGTCCCGCATGTTCTCCTCGGTGTCCTCACGCTGGCGTCCTTGAGGGGCGAGGTCCTCGACGGGGACGATGAGAGGGGGATCGGCCTTGAAGCGCAGCTCGCCGTCGACCTCTGCGACCAGCTTGGAGAACACCCGCATGCTGTCCCTGGTGCGGGCCTTGGCGATGTTCCGCTCGGTCCGCTGGACCTCCTTGGCACCGGCGAGCTTGTCCTCCTTCTTGGTCCGGATCCACTCGAGGATGGTGTCGGCGTCCAGCCGGTCGTACCAGGCAGCGAGGGTCGGCATGCCCGCCGACTTCCGCATCTGGTCTCGATAGCCGGACACGGCGGATGCGGCCACGTCCCGGCTCTCGGTGGGGGTGAAGCCCCGGTGGCGACCACAGATCTCGAAGCTGGCGGCCAGGCGCTTGACGTCCCACTCCCAGGGCCCGGGAAGGGTCTCGTCGAAGTCGTTGATGTCGAAGATCATCTCGCGCTCGGGGGTCCCGAACACCCCGAAGTTGGACAGGTGGGCATCGCCGCACAGCTGGACGGTGATCCCCGAGGTGGGTGTCGGGGCAAGATCCTCCGCCATGATGGCCGCCGCCCCTCGATAGAAGGTGAAGGGCGACACCAGCATGCGCCCGTAGCGGATCGGAACCAGCTCGGGAACCCGGGTGGCGGCCTGCTGTTCGAGCAGGGCTATTGGGTCGCTGCGATCGGCGGCCGGGACCCAGTTTGCGTGGGCCGAACGGGGCGTTCGGCTCCGTGCCGTGCGGCCGATGGCCGCCCGCTCTTCGAATGTCGGCCCGGTCAGTCGGTCAGCCTTGCCCGACGGCCTCGCCGCCCCGTCGTCCGTCTCGGTCTCGATCCAGGTCACAGATACTCTCTCTTTCGCATCCACATGAGGGTGAACCAGCCCCAGATGGGGGGCAGGTAGGAGGTGAACAGGCGCTGGATGAACACCGCGGCGGTGGCGTCGGCCTCGGATACTCCGGCTGCGGTCAGCCCGAGGATCATGCCCGCCTCGACCACCCCCATGCCGCCGGGCGATGGGGAGATACCCCCGATGATGGCCGCCAGGGTAATGACGACGATCAGAGTGGGCAGCCTCAAGTGGTCATCGAAGGCCCGCAGGGAGACCGACAGGGCCATGGCGACCAGAAGCTCGTTGGCCAGCGAGCCGCCCAAGAGCTGCACCAGCTTTCGTGGTGTGCGGGCGACGATCCTCAGGTTCCCCCACATGTCCTTGAGCCTCGGAACCAACTTGGCCGACAAGAGGGTACGCAGCTTGGCCACCGCCAGGACCAGGCCGATGACGACTCCGACCAGCACCACCAAGGCGAGGATGATCCACACCAGCTTCGAGTCCCCACCGGACTCGGGGGTCCGCTCGATGTGGATCGTCCCCCAGGCGAAGGGCAACGACACGAGGAACAACACCGTCGTGGCAATCCAGCTGGCCGTGGCCACGATGGCCCCCGAGCTCAAGGCCACTGACGAGTCGTAGCCCTGCTGCTGGAAGAACCGCACTCGGGTGGCGAACACGGCGGGAGTGCCGCCGGCCAGGGAGCTGAAGCAGTTGGCCACCTCGACGGCGATGACCCGCGCCAGGGGAAGGGAGCCGGCCACACTGCCCAGGTCCTCGACGGCAGTGGCGATGAAGGCCGATTGGGACACGAGGAAGGCGACGACCACCCAGAGCCAGTCGGCACCGATCACCGTGTCGAAGGACTGCGAGACGTCGATAAGCACTCCGATGAGGGCCCAGCCACCGATCATGGTGCCGATGACCATGATCAGCGTCGGCCAACTCACCCGCCTGGGCTCCACCAGCTTGGGTACGTCGATCGACCCTGCCTCGGCGGCCCGTCGTCGGACGTCCTCGAGGAGCTTGCCGGAACCCCGGAGCCCCCGGCCGAGGGACGAGTCGAGACTGGCCTTCCGGAGATGACGGAGGGCGCCGGCCAGGATGTCGGGGGGAAGGTACCCGGCGGCGGCCGCCGCGGCCCGGTCGGCGCCGACGACCAGCGCCGTGATGGCGATGAGACCGGCGAGGTCCCGGTCGAGCTGGTTCACCGAGCCGTGCGAGGCGGCCTCCCGGAACTCCATCAGCACTGTGGTGGAGGAGGCCGCGTCGACCAGCACCGCCTCGCCGTTGATGGCCCCGTGGCCGATTCGGGCGTCCCGCAGGATCAGGAACTGGCGGTAGAGGTCATGGAGCACTCCGTCGCTCACGTCGGATGCGTCGCACTCGGACAGCAGCTTGCCGGCCGGCACCCGCGAGACGAGCAGGGCATCCCTGGAGACACCGGCAACGCCGGCCTCCAGGATCTCGGGCACAGCGACCCCGGCCTGGCCCGCCCGCAGCGTGAGGTAGGCCTCGTGCTCGACCTGCTGCAACCGGGTGACGGTGAGGCTTGGTCCCGAGTCTCGGTACAGGAGGAATCGGCCGAGCTTGGTCAGTATCTTGGCGTCGGCGGCGTCGCGTCCGTAGACCGAGACGCCGAGGCGCCGGCCCGCGCCGCCATCACCGTCGGTGGCCTGGTACTTGGCCACGCCCCACACCTGGCCGGCGACTGGCCGGAGGTCGGTCGAGTGGATGCCCACGCCATCGAGCAGGACCCGCACCTCGTCAACCGAGGGAAGGCCGAGGGGTGAGCCCATCACCAGATGGACGAGGGCAGTCGCACCCCACCCGATGGCCAGGCTCCCGAGGACGTTGACCGGAAGGCCGTGTCCCCCAACGGCCGCCGCCATGGCCACCAGCGCGACGAACACCTCGACGAGGCGTTGGAACCCTCTCGACAGGTACGGCAGGGCGGCCGTGGCCACAGCCATGAAGGCGGCGATCTGGAGCACGGGGAAGCGCAGGTGGTAGCCCTCGATCAGCACGCCCGCCGGTCGCCCGCCGGTGCTTCCGAGCACCAAGATGAGGATCCCGGAGACCGCGGCGGCGATCACGATGCTCATGACGATGTCCCGGGCGACCTCCAACCGTCGTGCCAGGAGGGCGAGGGCGACGACCACGAAGGTGAGCCCGAACGCGCCCACGTCGTAGACGACAGTAACCAGCCAGACGATGCTGAATGGCGCCGGGTGGATGACCTGGACGATGGCCCGGTCGATGCGCCCGTTGTACCGGATGACCAGGACACAGGCCACGAGGGCGGCCACGGCCACGAAGAGGCGGATCCCGTCGCTCCCACGCCTGCGTCGTTGTCCGTCACCGATGGGGGCAAAGACGATGGACCGCCAGCTCCGAAGCGCGCCCGGGCCTGGACTCGCCTCGGGACTGTCCACCTCCGGGTGAGCCATTCGGGTCCGACCTACCTCCGAGTCAGCGGGCACCGTTGCCCCGGTCGGCAACGATACCCCTGGGAGCCCGAGGGCTGAGAAGGTGGGCGGAGTCGGCGTCATCGGTCGGGCCGATGACCACGGGCCCCGCGAGGATGAAGTCCTCCCAACCTCACTCGGTTGCCGCCACATGCTTGATGAGCCCTCCGAGACAGAGCCGACCCGCCGAGTATCTGGACTGGCCGATGATGGCGCTCAGCGCCACGGAGCCGGAGTCCGAGGTACTGTCGCCTCCAGAGCTGGTCGCCCGCATCCGCGAGCGGATCAACCGGTTCGGCCGGGCCGTGCGGGATCCCGAACCGTCGTGACCCTTGGCTGCCGGTCCGGGCTGCTGGCCGAGCGGGGCAACGGCGAAGCCCGAGGACTCCCGAGGACTCCCGAGGGGTCCGAGGGACCTCCCTTCGTCTCGAACTGGTCAAGCACAATCGACAAAGGAGAGGTGCCACGCCAAAGATCACCCCCAATCTCTGGTTCGACACGAACGGCCTGGAGGCCGCCGAGTTCTATGTGTCGGTATTTCCGAACTCGGCCATCACCGACATCACCTACTACGGCGAGGCGGGACCGGGACCGGCGGGAACGGTGTTGACCGTCGAGTTCAAGTTGGACGGCCGGCCCTTCACCGTCATCAATGGGGGTCCGGCCTTCACGTTCAGCGAGGCCATCTCGTTCCTGATCGAGTGCCAGGATCAGGACGAGATCGACTACTACTGGGAAAAGCTCTCGGCCGGCGGTGAGAAGAGTCAGTGCGGTTGGCTGAAGGACCGCTGCGGAGTCTCGTGGCAGGTCTGCCCGGCTGCTATGAAACAGATCCTGAACGACTCTGATCCGGGGCGGGCAGAACGGGCCATGCGGGCCATGCTCTCGATGGGCAAGATCGACCTGGCGGCCTTGCACACAGCCGCCGACCGCGCTTGAGCTGAAGCTGCCATCTCCGTTGAGGAGGGGCACGACGGTCGGGGAGCGATTCCCGCTACCTTGGGCGACGATGGCTTCAACCTCTCGTCGCCGCACTTTGGAGACGCCCGGCGTGCTGCCACACCCGGCCCGGGGCGGCGTGCCCCCGACCCCGGCCTCGATGACCGACTCGAACCTGGCCGTCGAGCGGCTCCGTCAAGTGGTCGGTCCCCAGGTGGTGGTGGACCCCGAGGTCATCGCCTCGTTCACCACCGACTGGACCGGTAGGTTCGTCGGTCGCACCGCGGTGGTCGTGCGGCCCGGGTCGACCGACGAGGTGGCCGGGGTCATCTCCGTCTGTCGTGAGTTCGGCCTTGCCCTCGTGCCCCAAGGAGGCAACACCGGCCTGGTCGGCGGGAGCGTCCCGCTCCGAGGCGAGGTCGTGCTGAGCACGAAGCGGCTCGACGGCGTGGAGCCCGTGGACGATCTGGCTGGCCAGATCACTGTTGGTGCCGGGGTGATCTTGAGCACACTCCAGGAGGCGGCCCGTGCTGCAGGCTGGTCCTATGGCGTCGACATCGCCAGCCGCGGCACGGCCACGGTGGGCGGCACGGTCGCCACCAACGCCGGGGGGCTCCACGTCATCCGCTACGGCGACACCCGGGCACAGGTCATGGGCTTAGAGGCCGTGCTCGGGACCGGTGAGGTGGTCTCTCACCTCGGGGGGCTGGTGAAGGACAACACCGGCTACCACTGGCCGTCGCTGCTCTGTGGGAGCGAGGGGACCCTGGCCGTGATCACCGCAGCTCGACTGCGCCTCGCGCCTCCCATGCCCCACAAGACCGTCGCCCTGTTGGCTTTCGGCGGCGTGGGGCGGGCCATCAGGGCGGCAACGGTCCTCCGCCGGGCCCTCCCGACGCTCGAGGCGTGTGAGCTGGTCCTCTCGGGCGGGGTGGAGCTGGTGTGCACGGTGGCTGGGATAGGGCCGCCGTTCCCCGAGGCCCATCCGGCCTACCTGCTGGTCGAGGTGGCCGACCAGGTCGACCCCACCGAGTCGTTGGCGGAGGCCGCCGACGCCGTCGAACAGGTCGAGGCTGTGGCTGTCGCCACCGAGCCCAGTCAACGGGCCGCGCTGTGGAGCTACCGGGAGGCCCACACCGAGGCCATCAACACGCTAGGGCCGCCCCACAAGCTCGATGTGACGCTCCCTCACTCGTCGCTGGCCGAGTTCATCGAACGGGTGCCGGCAGTGGTGAGGGCCATCGACGCTGCCGCTCGGACCTGGCTGTTCGGCCATGTCGGGGACGGCAACATCCATGTGAATGTGACCGGCCTGGCCCCCGAGGACGACCGGGTGGACGATGCGGTATTCCGCCTCGTTGGCGAGCTGCAGGGGAGCATCAGCGCCGAGCACGGCATCGGCACGGCCAAGAAGCGCTGGCTCCACCTGTCCCGGACCCCGACCGAGATCTCCGCCTTCCGGGCGCTCAAGCTGGCGTTCGACCCCGACGGTGTCCTCAACCCGAACGCGCTGTTGCCTGCCGAAAGCATGCCGGCGCCGACCCAGGTGGCGCCACGGGGTGAGCCTGGGTGAACCTGGGTGAACCTTCTCGATCCGGGTAGCGCTACGGGTACGGACGCCCCCACCAGTTCGGCGCCGTCCACGAATCATCGAAGGAGCGACCGGTCGACGCCGCGCTGCCGGCCCTCCGGCATGGGCTGGGAAGAGGCCAGGGTGCAGCGGGCTGAGCCGTCACGTGGTCTTCAGCTGGGGTGAAGGGATCTCCGCCGGTATCGCCACGAAGGCCTGGCTGACGGTCGACAAGCGGCCGTCGGCCGTAGACTGGAGGCCTCCTAGTAGAAACTGCCGTAGCCATGCACCTCACCCTCGTCTGCCCGCGCTGTCTGTCCGCCTCTGACGTCTACCGCACCGGCCACGGGACCAGGACGGAATGGGCCATGGCCCACTGCTACGGCTGCAGCTACCAATGGCGGGCCCGGCTGCCGAGGATGTGAGCCGGGGTACCACTTCTCTTCAAGTCAATGCCTCCGTTGTCCGCACCGTGTTCGGCATGCCGGCCAGGCGGCCCTCGGACTAGACAGGGTCGATGGCCGAAGCTCTGGTTCCGAAGACCCCGACAGAGATCACCCCGCAGTGGCTCACCAAGGCACTCTCGCCTCGTTATCCCGGCGTGAGCGTCAGCTCGGTTGCGGTCACCGAGCTCCGACAGGTGACCAACACCCACGCCTTTTTGACCGTGATCTACGACACGGACACCGACGCTCAGACGGAGATGTTCGCAAAGATGCTCCCTCTCGACCCCACCCGCCGAACGTTGCTGGCGGCCAGCGGGATGGGCAACAAAGAGGTGCTCTTCTACAACCACCTGGCGCCGAAGCTTTCCTTCCGCGTTCCCGATGTCTACGTCGCCCGGCTCGATCCGAGCGACGACGCCTTCATCCTGCTCATGGAGGACCTGGGCGCCACCGACTGTCGTGTTTCCGATGGAACGTGGGGCATCGCGCCGGACTCGGCGGCCAGGGCACTGGAGGATCTCGCCGGGCTCCATGTCCGTTATGAGGACCCGCGGAGACGAGAGGCCGAGGTCCCCTGGGCACCGTTCGCCAGGGACGTCACGCCCTATGGGATGAGGCCGCTGCAGTACGGTCTCGACAACCACCGGGACCGGTTGAGCCCTACCTTCGCCCGGACGGCAGAGATCTACATCGACGACCCTGGTGCCCTCATCTCGCTCTGGGCCGACGGGCCCGGGCCGGCCACGGTCGTCCACGGCGATGCCCACATCGGCAATCTCTTCGACGACCATGGACGCACCGGCTTCCTCGACTGGGGGGTCATCAACGTGACGACACCGCTGCGGGATGCCAGCTACCTCATCAACATGGCCATGCAGGTCGAGGACCGTCGAGCCAACGAGGTGGCTCTCCTGCGCCACTATCTCGAGGCCAGGCGGGCACTGGGGGGCGAGACGATCGAATGGAACGAGGCATGGCAGGCCCATCGGCTCCACGCCCTCTACTGCGTGGTGGCGGCCTGTTCGATCTCGACCTTCCCACCCGACGCCACTGAGCGGCGCCAGGTCTTCGCCAACGCATTCCTGGCCCGGGTGGAGGCGGCCATCGACGACCTGGAGTCCCTCGAGGCCTTGGCGGCCAGGCAGAGGGCGTGAGGGAGCGACCCCCTACTTGACGGCCAGGGCGTTGGCTGGGGAGCCAACGCCGTTCTGCAGGTTGAGGGGTGCCGAGGTGACGAGGAATTCGTAGGTCCCGTCCGTCGCACAGTCGTCACCGAGGGCCTCCAAGTCCCACATCTCGCCGATCGGGATGCCCAAGAGGTTGAGGATGCGGAAGTGGAGGAAGGCGTCGAGGCTCCGCTCAGGGTCCCGGAAGGCATCCACCATCTGCTCGCCGGACAGGCCGCCGAACGGCACGACCTCGAAGGCGGGCGTGTCGGTCCCGATGGCGGCGATGTGCAGGTTCCACAGCATCTCGGCGGTGGCCTCGGCCGTGCTCAGACCGCACGAGGGGGCAATGGTCTGGTCGCTCAGTGCGATCCGCTCGGCCTCGCTCAGCCCCCGGTACCAGCCGACCCAGCCGGTGCGGAGGAGCAGGATGTCCCCAGGCTCGACGGCCACACCCTGGCTCTCCAGCGTGGCGATGACCTCGTCAGGTTCGATGACGTCGGACTCGCCCACCCGCAGTGGACGCCCCTCCGCCTGCCTCCAACGGCCGACGTCGGCCAGGACGCCGCGGGTCACGATGCCCCGCCGGGCCCAGTGGTGGACCCCGTGGATGGCACTGTCGAGCCCGTTGTAGCACCCGAAGGACTGATGGCTGACGTGGCGGAAGCCGTCCCACTGGGTCGAGCTCTGGGTGTTGAAGCCCTGGAGTTCGTCGTCGAGGGTCAGGCCGGAGCCCTTCACCTCATGGCGCAGGGCGGATCGACGGTAGAGGGGTGGAGAGGGCAACTCGAGCTCGAGATTGAGGTTGAACACCGCACCACGGTGGACGAGGGAGGCTCCCCGCTGGGCGCGCTCGGCGTTGGCCAGGTTCAGCGTGCCGAAGACGTCACCGTCCCCCCACAGACCCCACGAGGAGCCACTGGGCGCGCCCGCCCGTACCGGTAGTTCGGAATAGCTCGGCAAACCTTCGGACACTGTCTGACCCCCCGCTCGCACCAGTCGCGTCGGTATCGTCGCACCAGTTCACAGCCGGGACAAGTTGCTCCGCGGAGTTCACCGTCCCCGGCACCGATCGGGGCTGCGGACAGCCGTCCTTACGAGAGTACGAACTCGTCGAGGTCGGGTTCCTTACACATCCTGAAATACTCCTCGGTCTCGAAGGGGGCGTTGACCTGGAGACGGCCCCACTCGTTGACGTAGTAGTTGCGCTCCCGCGATCCTTCGTCCCGAAGCAGGATCAACTTGCTGGCCGTCTCGTGCAGCCGCTCGTTGTACTCCTCGTAGACGTCTTTTCGGACCTCGATCTGGGAGTAGCCCCCCTCAATCATGGCCACGACCGCCTTGATGGCGTAGAGGGACCAGGTCTCGAACCAGGAGGGGAGGCTCACCCCGCCCGAGAGGGGCTGGGAGTTCGGGCCGTAGAGCATGAAGAAGTTCGGGAATCCCGGGATGGTCATCCCGAGGTGGGCTTTCGCCCCCTGGTCGCTCCACACCTCTTCTATGGTGCTGCCGCCGATCCCGTGGTACTCGGCCGGCCACAGGTATTTGCTGGTCTGGAAGCCGACGGCGGCGATGATCATGTCGACCTCCCGCTCTTGGCCGTCTTCGGTCAGGATCGAGTGCTTCCCGATCCTGGTGATCGGGGTGGTGACCAACTCGACATTCTCCCGGGTGAGGGCGGTGTACCAGTTGTTGTCCACCACGGGACGGCGGGCGATGGGCGCGTAGTTGGGGACGAGCTTCTCGATGAGGTCGGGACGGTCACCGACCTTGATCTTGATGTAGGCGGTCAGCCCCTCCCGGATGGCGTCGCTGCGCTCGTTGATGTGGCCGCCACTGGCGATCCACTCATCGTCGGGCACCAGCAGCTCGTGGGAGTCGAACAGCGGCATGATGGCGGTGTAGCGGCTCCAGTTCCAGTAGTAGGGCATGTTGTCGAGCAAGAAGCGCTGCTCGGCGGTCATCGGCTCGCCATAGTTGGCCCGAGGGCTGATCCACTGGGGCGTGCGCTGGAAGACGAACACCTCGTCGGCATCCTCGGCAACGCGGGCAAGGAGCTGCACGCCAGTCGAGCCGTTGCCGATGACCGCCACCTTCTTGCCCTTGGCGGTGTGGTCGGCGCTCCACGCCGTGGTGTGGAGCAGCTCGCCCTCGAAGTCGCCCACCCCCTCGATTTCCAGGTCCTTCGGAGTGGCGAAGGTGCCGGTGGCACTGACCACGATGTTCGGGGTTAGGGTCACCAGGTCGCCGCCCTTGTTGGCCACGGTGAGGACCCACTTGGAGGACGACACGTCGAAGTGGCCCTCGGTCACATCGTGATCGAACAGGATGTGGTCGAAGACGCCGTACTTCTTGGCCACGTGCTCCAGGTAGCCACGCACCTCGGGCTGGCGGGCGAAGTGCTCCGTCCACGGGTAGTTCTTCTCGAAGCTGTACTGGTAGGTGGAGCTGAGCGTGTCCACCCGGGCGTCGGGATAGGTGTTGATGCTCCACACCCCGCCGAGCTCATGGCGACGCTCGAGGATCCTGAAGGGGAGGCCCAACAGGTTCAAGTGGACGCCCATGACGATCCCGCTGAATCCCGCACCGATGATCACAATCTCGAAGCCCTCGGGCAGTTCGGGGCGTTCGCCTGACCACTCGGCCCGGACGGGAAACTCCCCGAAGGACGGCAGCGAACGGCGAACGGCGAGGGTCTCTTCGGGCAGTGGCCGACCCTCGACCATCTGAAGCAAGCGGTCGAGCTCCTCAACGTCGGGATCCTGTCGGACGTAGTCGGAGGCCTCGTCCAAGAGGAAGGCCACGACCCGTTCCTTCAGTACGGCCTGATCCTTCTCGGCAACGACGGTCAGGACGCCCGCTCCGCCCGGGGCAACGACGTGTTCCAAGCCCATGTCGGCCACCGTTGGATCGCCGGTCGCCTGGTACAGCGCCACGCGGAGTGCGTTGAGGTCGGCCTCCTCGACCGCCTTGCGAATGAACGACTCTTCCATGAAGGCCCCCTGAACTTTCGATATATCGAAGCGGATCTTGATATGTCAAATAGAACCATCGCGCCCAGAAGAAGCGATGTCAACAGCCCGACAGCCAGGTGTTCGGCGCCACTGCCGGGGTGCGAACGGCAGATGCCGAGCCAGGGAGCAGAATGGAGCGGTCAGATGTCCCGAGTCGCGCCGTTCGAACCGCCATCGTGCACCGTGTCCTCGGCTGTCTGCCGATAACCGGGTAGGACGAGGGGACTGCGGCACGGGCGTGTCGTTGCGTGGCGTGATCGCCGGATACGGAGAGTGGTCCATGAGGGTTCGACCGAGGTACGCGGCTCTGGCCGTCGGCAGCCTGGTGCTCGTCCTGGCCGGCTGTGGCTCGACCGCCGCCGCCCCGTCGCCCAAGACATCGACGAGCACACCCCGGTCGACGTCCACGACTGCGAGTCCGGCAACGACGACGACTCCCACGACCACGTCGGCTGCTTGGCCCAGTTACCACGCCAACCAGAGCCGGACCGGCGCCGTGTCGGGAGCCTCTCCCCTGTCTTCGGTGACACGGAAATGGAGCACCGATCTCGGAGGCGCCGTCTACGGTCAGCCGGTGGCGGCCGACGGGCGCATCTTCGTCGGCACCGAGGAGAACAAGGTGGCCGCACTCAACCCGAACAACGGGGCCGTCATCTGGTCGACCTCCCTCGGCACACCGCTGACCAATGTCCAGGCAGTTGCCGGGTGTGGTGACATCGACCCACTTGGGATCACGAGCACCCCGGCCATCGACCCGACTACCAACACCGTCTTCGTCGTCGGGGAGATCAGTGACGGCAACGGCACCGTGCACCACCAACTCGAGGGCCTCAACATGGACACGGGTGCGGTGACCGTCTCCGAGAGCGTCGACCCGCCCCTGCCGAGTGGGGAGAAGGCGGTCAATCTGCTCCAGCGAACGTCGTTGGCCATCGCCAACGGTCGGGTCTACGTGGGCTTTGGAGGCAACTACGGAGACTGCGGCAACTACCACGGCTGGGTGGTGGGCGTCGCCACCAGCGGGCCGCCCGACCTGGTGTCATTCGAGGTCGCCTCCGACGGGGAGGGTGGTGCGGTCTGGCAGTCGGGTGGGGCTCCTGCCGTCGACGCCCAGGGCGACCTCTATGTGACGACCGGGAACGCCAATCCCGATCCGCCACAGGGCGGCCCCGACCCGAAGAAGTACACGGAAAGCGTCGTCAAGCTGACGCCCACCCTCAGCCCGGTCGCCTCGTTCAAGGACACCGTGGCCGGAGGCGATGAGGACCTGTCGACCGGCAACCCCGTCCTCCTACCCGATGGGGACCTGTTCGCCGTCGGGAAGACCGACATCGGGTACGTGCTCACCCAGTCGGGGCTGTCCCAGGTGGCGGCCATCAAGGGCATCTGCGGGAGCGACCCTGACGGCGGCCCCGCCTATGACTCGGCCATCAATCAGATCTTCGTCCCCTGTCGGGGCGGGGGCATCCAAGAGGTCGACCTGTCCAACTACACCGTGGGCCAGAGGCTCTCTGGGGCGAACAGCGCGCCGATCCTGATCGACGGCGATCTCTGGGCGGTCGAGTATCCGAGTGGAACGCTCACTCAGTTCGACGTCGGCACCGGAAGGGCCCTCGAGACCGTGCAGATCGGCTCCTCGGTGCCCAACTTCGTCTCTCCGAGCACCGACCTCTCCTCAGTCTTCGTCGGGACGACTTCGGGAGTCACCGCCTTCGGGGCGTGACCTCGGGGGCCGGCGGCCGGAGGACGGGACCGCTGTCGGCTCAGCTTTGACGGCTCTTCTCGATCAGGCGTGGGGCGGTGTTTTCCGGTGACCCTCCCATAGGCATCCACCACTGAGGCCCCGTGGCCTCCGATTCTTGCGGTTACCAGACCAGCGAGACCGGAGGACACGGGACATGAGTGACGGTAGTAGCGGCGCGACCGCGTTGTTGGGAATGGACGGCTTTGTCGTCCTGGCCATGATCGAAGAGGACGGTGAGCTGTTCATCTCCGTCGAGACCACGGCCAACGTGGTGGGTTGCGGGACCTGTGGTGTCCGAGCGGTTGGACACGGCCGCTCAGTCATCCAGATGCGTGATCTTCCCTCCGGCGGCCGACCAGTCCGGCTTGTATGGAGGAAGCGGAAGTGGATCTGTCGGGACTCCGACTGTGC
>PLSY01000220.1 GCA_003164275.1 Acidimicrobiaceae bacterium
CCCGAAGACCTGACCCCCCGCCAGGCCGGCAAGCTCGCCTGGGTGGCCAAGGTCAACACGAAGCTCTACCGGGCCTACTTGATGAAGGAGCAGCTCCGGATCGCTATCCGCACCAAGGGGGTGCTGGCCCTCACCATGCTCGACGAGTGGCTGGTCTGGGTGCAGCGATGCCGCATCCCGGTCTTCGTCGAGCTCGGCCGCAAGATCAAGAGGAACATCGCCGGCATCGAAGCCGCCATGCTCAACAACTTGTCGAATGCACTCGTCGAGTCCACGAACACCAAGCTGCGTGTCCTTCACCGCATGGCCTTCGGCTTCAGGGAACCCGAGCACCTGATTGCACTCGCCCTGCTCGACCGAGGTGGCTACTGCCCACCCCTACCGGGTCGTCATGCCGCCTGATCGACCCACGGATCAAGCAGGAGAGCCAGTATTCTGCGGTCGAGGGCCTTGTGGGTACGTCGCCCCACTCCGACATGCAAAGAGATCCTCGGTCGGCAATGGGACAACTGCAGGTAGGGGTGGCGCGCCTTGGCAGGGAACCGGGCCGTCAACGACGACGGCGAGACGTCATCGACGGCGATCGGAGCGAATAGAGCAGTTCGCCCGTCAGCGGGTCCTGGCCGTAGCTGGTGCACAGCTCAGCGAGTACATCCTCATGGCTGAACCCGACGTTGAGCACCGTGTCGTTGCCTCCGTAGTAGATGACCAGCGTGCCGTCGCCGCGGCGCAGCATCCCGCAGCTGAACACGACGTTGGGGACGTGCACGTAGGCATCCTCGGGTACACGGCAATCAGCGGGCGAGGGAAACAGGACGGGGATGGCCGACATGCGGACCCGCCGCACGTTGTCGAGATCGTGAAGGGCGACACCGAGCACGTAGGGGTTGCCGTCCATCGTGGCCCGCGCCCCGTGGAAAAGATTCAGCCATCCGTGCCGGGTCCGGACCGGCGGGGCGCCCGGGCCGATCTTGTCGGAGAAGGCACTCGGCCCGGCTCCGGTCCGCATGATCGGCCGGTCGTCGAGCTGCCACCTTCCAGACCGGACGTCGTCGGTGTGCCCCACCCGGATCTCGGCGAACGTGCCGCCGACATCGCCAGGCAGTTGATCGTTTGGCCGGAAGAGGCCGACGAAGCGACCCCCGACGCGCTCGGGAAAGATGACGACGTTGCGCATATCCCCTTCGACCATCGGCCCATGACGCACGAAGCTGGCGAGGTCGTCGGTCGTGGCCAGGGCTACTTGGACCCGGTCCTTCACACGGGCGTCATAGGCGCTGTAGGTCACCGCCAAGGTCCCGTCGATCGGATTCAGCCGGGGGTCCTCCACTCCACCCGACTCCATATCGACGATCGTGGCGATGTCCGCCTCCACGGCGTAACGGTCGTTTGGCGTCGCCGGCAACAGTGCCGGCTGGTGATCCACCTGCCAGTCGGTCACGCCATCGACGCTGCGTGCCACCCCGAGGACGCTGATCCCGCAGCGGAGATGCGACCGGAACAACAGCGCGGTACGCCCTCCGATCATTGCCGCTCCGGCGTTGTGAACGGTGACGACCTGCAGCCCCGGGTCTTGCCACCCCCGGTTGACATCGTCAGGGGCGAGCAGCGGGTTAGCGGGGTAGCGCAGGACCGGACGGTGCAACGACACGGTCCCTCGGGCACCCGGGGTCATGGTGACCGTACGCTCGAGGGTCCCCTCGGTGGAGGGCACCTGACGGTCAGATTCACTGCCCATTCGTACGGCCTCTCCACGTCCTGCGCATGAACCTGTTTACGTTACCTTGCCGACGTCGCGATGGTTTTCCAGAGCTACGCCCTCTCTTCCCATATGACTGTTACCCAAAACCTGGCGTTCGGGCTTGGATCCTGGCCAGGTTGTCATCGATCCGCCGTCCGAGCTCGACGAAGTCAAGGATTGCGGGTGCGGTCCGCTCACGGTATCCCGCCCGACAGCCGGGCCGCCGCCCTGGCGGTTACGTGATAACGGTGCCGTACCGTGCCGTGCCGTGACGCATCGTCGGCGCCGGCTCGGCTCGGCTCGGCGACGGCCATCATGTGGCGGTGCTCGCGTTGGTTGAGATCTCTTGGATCCTGTTGGCTGATGGCGCAGAGATGCCGGTGCTCGACGTCGACGTGTGGCAGACATAGCCTGGTCTAGTTACAGAGAACACCAGTCCGGCGGGCGTCGAGATCGGGTGTCGAAACCGGCGCAGGTCGACGAGAACCAGAAGAGCGTGGCGGGCCCGCTGGAGGCCAGTGGTGTGCTGCGCATTGAGGTATTCCCGGCAACCAAGCTCGACCTCGGCCCAGAGTGATCCCGGTGGCCGGAGGCGACCGCGGCCTCGAGTGTCTCGGCGTCGGCCACGTCGACCTGTGTCTCGTGTACCTGCCGCAGCGCAGGGCCACCCTGGCGTGGCCTGGCATGGAGCACGCCTCCGGGCAGGAGGGCTGAAGCGTTCGATCGGTCTCTCCGTCTTGAGCGTGGAGGAGCTCACCGAAGTGCTCGGCGTGGCCACCGACTCTCCCGTCAGTCAGGTGCGATTCAGCCCTGTTCGAGTTTTGGCGCGCCCTGTTCGACGGCTTCGCCTGGCAGTCCACCGCCTTGGAGGGTTGCATCCCGCTCGGCACCGGAGGGCATCTCGACGACCCGACTGTCGCCAAGGTGGCGGAGCGGTTCGTGCGCGCCTCGGCGCGGGTGCTCCTTTGCTGGAGCCCTCAGCGCGAAGGGGTCGTGATCCTGGAGTCCCGATCGCGACCGGATCGGGCACAACGTTGGGGTGTCGAGTTTCGGATGAGGATCTGAGCTGAGGCTGCTCGACGACCTCGACAGCACCGGGGGAATCGGGCGCGCCTGTGAGCGGCAGTGGTGGTGAGGGTCTGGCCATCCCTGCGACTCAGGGCCGGTTGGCTCCCAGGCACACGATGAGGGTCTGGATCACCAGTCTCGTCTCGGCCGGGCAGCGCACGGCGATGACGTCGACGCCGGGTTGCATGGCCGGACGGTCGTTGCCTCCGATGAACAGTGAGTCTCCCACGAAGACCATGTCGTTCAGAGGAATGCCGAGGACGTCGCGGAGCTTCCTCATCCCGTAGCCCTTGTCGATCCCGGTTCTGGTGATGTCGATGGATGTGGTCCCGCCCAGCCGGGCGGAGAACTCCGGGATGAGCGGTTCGAGGAGCGCCTTGATCTTCGTTCTCTTTTTCAGATCGGGGTCCCACGCCGATTTCTCGGCCAGCGGGGCGTCTTGGCCTAGAGCGGACAGCGTCATCTGGCTGCCTCGATCCTCGATCGTCTTGCCCCAGGCCCGCTCGCCGGCGAAGCCGGCTTCGCTGACCGCCGCTATCAGGGAGTGGTGGATGTGGTCTTTTTCCTCGACCGTGAGCTCCTCGGAGTACAGCTGGGTCCACTCGCTTTCTTCGTAGCGGTAGAACTTCGTGCCGCAGGTCGGCAGGAGAGAGAGGTTGTCCAGGCGGTCATCCCGAGGTAGCGAATCCAGGAGCTGCTTGGAGAACTGAGGCCAGTCGCCACCCGAGATGATCCCCACCTTGACGACGCCCAGCAGGGAGCGGACGAGTTCGGCGGTCTCGGCTTCGAGCTTGGACTTGCTAGGGGCGAGGGTGCCGTCCAGGTCGAACACGACAAGCTGCTTCACCGTGTCACCCCGTGCCCAACGCGACCTCGAGCACCGTCATGGGTTCTCTCGGCGATAGGAGCGTGGAGCCGACCTCTGCGGGCAGCAACCACACGTCGCCAGCGCGCACCTCCGCTGAAGCGTCCGGTCCGCCGATTCCACCCTGACCTTCGATGCAGATCACTGCCCTGGGCTCCCGGTCAGCGCCGACCGAGCACGGTACGTCTGTTTGGAGACGCCACATCGAGAACTGGGGGGCCATCAACAACCGCTCACGTCGGGCCGGTGTGGTCGCTTCCAACTCGCCGAGCGCCGGGCTGACGGCAACCTGCTGGAAGTCGATGCTGGCCAGAGCGGACCGGATTTGCAGGGTCCGGGGCTTCCCGGTCCGGGCATCGACCCGGTCCCAGTCGAAGAGACGGAACGTCACGTCGCTGTTTTGCTGCACCTCGAACACGACGATGTCTCGCAGCGCATGCACCACGCCGGCAGGCACGAAGACCACCTCTCCAGGTGTTGGTTTGAAGCAACTCACGTGGTCGACGAGCGCGCCTTCGGCGATGGCTTGGGTGAGGGTCGTCGTGTTTTCGCCGGGTCGGAGGCCGGCGTAGACAAGACTGTCGGGGCCGACGGCAAGGACCACCCAGGCCTCCGTCTTGCCGGTCTCACCCGTCGAGAGATGGGCGAACTGTCGATCCGAGGGGTGCACCTGTATGGACAACGCCCCAGACACATCGAGAAACTTCAATAACAGCGGGAATCGGCCGGTCCAGTCGCCATCTCCCATCATCTGCGCCGGGTATTGCTCGAGCAGCTGACCGATGGTCAGCCCCTGCAGTGGCCCATTGGACACCCGGCTGGCTTGATCTTCGCGGTCGCTGAGTATCCAGGCCTCGCCGATCGGCCCGGTCCCGGGCAGAGGTGCCGCCATCAGGTCGGACAACCTGCGTCCTCCCCACGGGCGGTACTGGTAGATCGGCTCGAAGCGCAGAGGGTACAGCGACGTCATTGCGTCCCGTCGGCTCCAGCGGTTGCGGACACATCCGTCGGTTGCTCGGGAACGGTGGGGGCGACGGTCGGCGCTGCGTTCAAAGCCGCGCTGATCCTGGCTGCTTCCTTGGTGGAGGCGATCGTGAGGCCGGTGACCGGATCGAAGAAGTGCAAGTTGCGGCTGTCCACACCGAGTTCGATGCGATCGCCGGCCTTCACCTTGGTTCGCGGGTTGACCCGGGCAGTCCACAGAGATTTGCCTTCGAAGAGAGGGACCGTGACTACGTCTTCGTCTTCACCGGGGGCCAGATCGGTCACGTCCTTGTGTCGCACGGGAGGGGCGTCGAGGGGGAAGATCACCTGGATCTCGTCGCCGAGAGCTTCGGTCACGTGGGTCGTGACCGCCATGCGGGCCCAGGTGTCGTCGACCGCGTCGGCCGCCTCGATGTCCGACGGCCGGATTCCCAGGATCACCTCACGGTCGAAGTAGGACCTGAGCTCTGGACTGGACTGCAACCGCTCGGACGGTATCGCCAGCCGGTATCCGGAGAAGGTGGCCGCTCCGCCATCGCCGTCGGCGACCAATTCGGCAGTCACCAGGTTCATCGCTGGCGATCCGATGAAACCCCCGACGAAGAGGTTGGCTGGGTGGTCGAACAGGTTCTGCGGCGTGTCCACCTGCTGCACGATGCCCTCGCGCAGGACGCACACCCGGTCACCGAGGGTCATGGCCTCGACCTGGTCGTGGGTNNGCGTCCAGGTTCGACAGCGGCTCGTCCATCAAGAAGGCGTGAGGGACACGAACGATCGCTCTCCCCATGGCCACCCGTTGGCGCTGGCCGCCGGAGAGCGCTCCAGGTTTCCGCTTCAGGTACGGCTCTAACCCGAGTGTCTTGGCCGCTTCGGCCACGAGCCGAGTGATCTCCTCCTTGGGGACCTTGCGCATCCGCAGGCCGAACGCCAGGTTCTGGGCGACGGTCATGTGCGGGTAGAGGGCGTAGTTCTGGAAAATCATGGCGATGTCGCGGTCTTTGGGCGCCAGGTCGTTTACCAGCTGCTCCCCGATCCGGATCGTCCCGCTGGTCACATCCTCCAGCCCAGCGATCATCCGCAGCACGGTCGACTTGCCGCACCCGGACGGCCCGACAAGAACCATGAACTCGCCGTCTGCGATCTCCAGGTTCACGTGATCCACGGCTTGGACGCCGCCCGGGTACGCCTTGACGACGTTGTCCAACTTGATCTTGGCCATTGGCTTCTCCTACCTGTCCGTCCCGAAGGCCTGTTCGTCCCGAAGGCCGCGGGATCCGCGTCCGTCGTTGGGAGTCGTTGGCTGGTTCGCGAGGAAGCGCGACGGGCTCATCTCTCGCCTCCGACCCGCTCGAGCGCGGCCACACCGATACTCGAGTCCGCCATGCCGTAGAAGACGTACGGCACGCCTTCGATCTCCTCGATGGCCGTCGGGAACACCACGTTCGACGCCGCACCGATACACTCGTCGGCTGTGGTCGGCTCGAGCATTGGCTGCGCGCTGCGGGCCACGACATGCGCCGGGTCGGCGGCGTCGAGCAGCATCGCTCCGGCGCAGTAGCGCGCGTCGTGCTGGGGTCCCCACCTTTCGATCAGTGTCCCGGACACGCCGTGGTGGATGAGAAGCCAACCCTCCGCTACGCGCCGAGGAGGCGGCCCGGCTCCGATCTTGAGGATCTCGAAATCGTACTCGGGCAGCGCAACCAAGCGATGAGAGCCGACATGGGTCAGAGCTCTGACGTCGTTGAGGACGGCCTCGACCGGCACGTAAGAGATCCATATGCCCGGTCGCGGATCCTCGATTCCCGGAGGGGGGAAAACGTTGCCGGATCCGACGATCATCCCCAGATCCCACGTCGGTCGGTGCAGTAACGCCAGGCAAGGACGACCGTCTCGGTCGGGTATGGGCTCTGGGAAGAACACGGCGTCTTTGTTGGTGTAGAGATTGAGATCGACGCCCAGTCGCGGGTCGTGCTCGAAGTGGACCGGCCCCAGACGCCTCCATGTCCTCATGTCTTCTGAGACGGCCAGCGCCGGTCTCGGCCCCAACGGGCCGAAGGCCACGTAGGCCATGACATGGATCTCGAGGGCGGGGATCCAGGTAGCGCGGGGATCCTCGACGCCGGCATGGTCGTTTGACCGTTCCCACCCTTCATCGGGGGATAGTGCTAGGCCGTCACGGCGGACCCCGACCGGGCGGCCATCGCGAACCAGTATCTCCGCCAGGCCGATTCTCGACACGTTCCCGGCCGCGACCATCCGCGGCAGCAGCCAGAGCCGGCCGGCCCGGTCGCGCCCGCTAGCCGGGTTGAGGACTCCTTCGGCTTCGAATTCGGCGTGCGGGTCGGCCGACATCACCACGCCGAGGCGGGTCAGCCGGTACGGCACGTCCGTTGTCGGCGGGTCGGTCATCTCAGCCTTTCACGGCGGAGCCGATATCGGGGGACACGAAGTACCGCCCGAATACGATGATCAGCAGGACCGCAGGGAAGGCCAGGACGAAGGCACCGGCCAACACTGCACCGAATGGATTGGTTGCGGTGGCCGACACCGTGCTCATGTAGTTGGCCAGGGCCACCGCCAACGGCTGCAGGCTCTGCTTTTTAGTGATGAGGAATGGCCACAGGAATTCGTTCCAGGGGCCGATGAAGGTCAGGAGCATGGCGGTGATCAGTGCCGGGCGAACCAGCGGGATGGCGATCCGGGTCAGGATCTGGCGTTCGCTGGCGCCGTCGATCCGCGCCGCGTCGAAAAGCTCTGGGGGCAGCTGCATGAAGAACTGCCGGAAAATGAATACCGCTGTCGAGTTGATGGCGAACGGTGCGATCATTCCCAGGTAGGAGTCGCCCAAGCCGTAGTTGCGCACAACGAGCACGTACAACGGGATCATCAGCAGCTGGAAGGGGACCATGAGCAACACCAGCATCACCGCGAAGAGCAGGCCGCGCCCTCTGAAGTGGAGCTGAGCCAGGGCATAGCCGGCGAGCACGCCGAACACCACGGTGCCCAACAGGACACCGCCAGTGAAGATCCCCGAGTTGACCAGCGCCTTGCCCAGCTGCAGCGCCGCATTGATCTGGCTGTAGTTGTGCAGCGTCAAATTATGCGGCTGCGGCAGCACCCCGCTCAGGGAGGTGTTCTCCTTCTTCTGAAGCGATCCCACGATCATGTAATAGAAGGGAAAGAGAAAGACCATCGCCGCGATCACCAAAGGGATCAACCGCGGCCAGGAAAGGCGACGACGCCTCCGGGGGCCGGGCACCTCGACGGCGGGCTCGGTAACCCGCGGGGGAGCCTGCTCGGTCATGGTCATGCGTTTCTCCTCTGCACGAACTGCACGACGGCGGCCACGGCCAGCACCCCGAGGGTCAGGATGACGCCGAGGGCGGACGCGAAGGCCGGGCGGTTTTGCTCGATGCCGGTCTGGTAGATGAGCAGAACGGGCGACACGGACTTACCGTTAGGGCCGCCCCCTCCGGTCAGTAGGTACGGCTCGGTGAAGAGGTTGGCGCCGGTGATGATGGCGAGGAGAAGGACCAGCGTGGTCACCGTCCGCACGCCGGGGACGGTGACGGAGCGGAACCGGTGCCACCACGACGCCCCGTCGATTTCGGCCGCCTCGTACAGCTCCTTGGGGACGTTCTGCAGGGCGGCCAGGTAGAGCAGGATGTAGAAGCCCATGGACTTCCAGGTGACGTAAATGGCGATCGACGGCATTGCCCATGTCTCGTTGACGAGCCACGACGGGACCGGCGCCAGCGATCCGAGCGCGTTGTTGACGATCCCACCAGAGCTGAACATGAACAGCCACACCCCGATCATTGCCACGCTGGCGGTGACGTAGGGGACATAGAAGGCTGTGCGGAAGAACGTCTTGAACGGAATTACCGCGTTGAGCGCCGTGGCCACCAGCAGGGCCAGGATGACGGTCAGCGGTACGTTGATGAGCAGAAAGACTCCGACGTTGACGAACGACTGACGGACTTCGGGATCCTGGAGCACGGCCCAATAGTTGGCGAGCCCTACCCACGGGCGGGCCACGGCCACCCCAGGAGCGGTGAAGAAGTAGTTGTGAAACGAGATCCACACCGCCAAGATCAACGGGTAGGCGAACAGCAGAGTGACAAACAGCAGGTAGGGGCCGCCGAAGAGGATCCCGATGGGCTGACGCCCCAGGAGCACCCGGCCGACGAGCCTTGCTCTGGAGATGTGCGGATCGGGTGACTCCGGCCGTGATGCGGTCGGCGTCGCCACGACGGTCATGAGCCCTGATCCGCGCCGGCCGACTTCGACGAGACGAGATTGTTGATCGCCTTAGCGGCAGCCGACAGCGCGGAGTCCGGACTGCGCTGACCGAAGATGACCGCCTTCGACCAGTCGTCACGGAAGACCTGCCAGACCTCGATTGAGTTGGCCACGTTGGGAACCTCGACCGTGTGGGCAGCCTCGGCGCCGAACTCCGCGTACGCCGGATTAGCCTTGTAGTAGGCCGCGTACAGCTGCTGCTGGCCTTGTCGCATGGGCATCTGCCCCGTCATCGACAGGAGTTTGCCGTCCTCCGCGACGCTGGTGGAGTACTTCATGAACGCCCACGCCGTAGCCCGGTTCTGGCACGACGCGTACATGGAGATACTCTTGGCATCACTGAACGTAGGAACGGTGTCGGACGTATTACCCGTTACGGTCGGCAACGGCACGACACCCCAGTTGACCTTCCCCTGGTAGTCGGCGATAGCCCACGGGCCCACAATGGCCATCGCCGCGGTCCCATCCGCGAACGAGTCACCGTTGTAGGTCTCTTTGCCGGCAAGGTGGTCCGCGTAGAGCTGCGCCCAGAACGTAGCGACAGCGTCGCCGGCCGCGTCGGCGAAGGTCGACTTACCGTTCTCGACCAGCGACGTGCCGCCCGTCTCGGCCACGTAGAGCGGGTAGAAGTCGTACCACGACTGGTAGAACTCGCTGGACGGGGCCGGATAGATGGCGTACTCGGCCGCGTGCGAAGAGACCAGTTTCTTGGCCGTGGCCAGGAAATCGGCGTAGGTGCTCAGGGGCGGGTCAGAGGTACTGATGCCGGCCTTGGCGAACTCGGTCTTGTTGTAGAAGATCATGACCGGGTTCGTCTTCCACGGCAGCTGGTAGTAGAGGTTGTTCGGTGACTTGTACACACTGGCCGTCGCCCCGCTACGAGCCTCGATGTACGCGGCGCCGCCGGGAAAGTCGTTCAGTGGCACCAGGCCGCCCTCCTGCTCGAACGTCGGCACCGCCGCCGGAGCGGTGTTGTAGATCAGGCAAGGCTCGCTCCCCGCGGTGATGGCCGCGCCGATGACCTCTTCGGAGGACTCGGCCGCCGGGATCTGCTGTCCAGACACCTTCTGCGTGGGATGGACGGCGTTCCACGAGGCAACCACCTGTTCACCCCACGCGATCTCCTGGGCGTTGTTGGAATACCAGATGCTGATCGGCCCGGTAGCACCGGTCGCAGTTTTCGCATTCACGCCCTGTGAACCACATGCGACCAGGCCCGTCGCCATGATGGCAATCATGGTCACCGGCCACCCGATCTTCATACTCGTGACCCGGAGCATGCGGGCAGTTGAGGGTACTTGCTCAACTTGCGGTCAACGACGCCGATCGTCGGAGCCCAGCGGAAGACCACCATCCACAGCCCGATCGCCTGGATGGCGACCCCAAAGACAACGATGACCCGCCAAGTGGCGAAGGGCGAACACATGAGCGCTGCACCAGCCGCAAACAGCAGGAAGTCTGCAAAAGAGGTGACACGCCAGAAGTAAAGCCGGGTCCGGCTCGAGCGAGCGGTGAGCGCGCCTGGAGGTGCAGGATCGCGACCGGCCGAGTCCACCATGAAAGCCGACACCCTTCGCTCCTGCACGGTCAGTGCGACCTTGTCGTCGGGTGGACCCATGACTCCGGCTTTCCATCGCTGGTCTGCTCCTGGAAGACGAGCCCGATGTGGCGGCGGACCGACTTGGCCCGGGTGGCCACATCGAAACCGGCGACCGTGGCCCGGCCCGACGTCGGGAGGGCCAGGGTGCAGAGCATTTTGATGGTCGTCGCCTTGCCAACGCCGTTCGGACCCAGGAAAGCGAACACCTCGCCCTGGCCGACCGAGAAGTCGATGCCGTCGACGGCGGCCAGGTCGCCGTAGTCTTTGGTGAAGCCCCGGACGTCGATCGCAAGCGGCCTCGTATCCGACTCTCGTAGCTCCAGATGGTTGAGTGTAAGACTCATCAGCCGTCGCCTCCAGCATGGTGCTCCGGCCCGCCAAGTTGCCTTGTGCGCCCTCCGTCTATGCATCCCATAACCAGATCATGGCACCATCTCGAGGGTGCCCATAGGGCCGAAGGTCCCGATCGTTAGGATCATTGTCCAACACGGGTCGAGAGGTTCATGGAACGGCCGGGTCACCGGGTCGTGATGTTGCACCGTCCCCGAGCGCATCTGCCAGCTGACGTTGGGTTCATCCCTTGGCGATGCGCGCCTTTACGAGGGCACCGGCCAGTGCCGCCAGCGAGGCGGCTTCGACTGTGGTCTGCGTGCCGGATCGGAGGAGTTCGTACTCGTCGATCTCCGCTTCGAGGTCGGCGGCCTGGGAACGCAGCGCTGCAAGCTCCAATGCACGACGCTTGCGGCCGCCCGGAGCCCTGATCGGTTCCTTCCCGAGGTTGGCGATCGCCTCTTCGAACTTCGCCAGGTGGGCCTTCGTGGCCCGGTACTGCACTTGGTTGGTGATCATTGTTCGATCCTCCTTGGGTCGATCACGATGATGCCCTTCAATCCTGTGTCCCGCTCGTTCTGGAAGCACTCGGCAAAGACCAGTTCGCTCGCCCGTTCCACGACATTCGGAAGAAGCTCCCCTCCGAATCGCTCTTTCTGTGCCCTCCGGCCGTTCGGGAAGTCGAAGAAGATGGCATTGAGCATCCCCCGGTTTGACGAACACCTGAACTGAGGTGGTGCACCTCGGGACGGAGTCCTTGATGCCACGACCTCATCCGCCGGAGTTCCGCGCTCGAGCCTTCGGATTGGCCCGAGAGCGAGCCAAACCGATCGCCTCCCTGGCCCACGACCTCGGGATCTCGGAGAGCTGCCTGCGTAACTGGGTGGCCAAGGCCGACATCGACGAGGGCCGCAAGGAGGGAGTCAGCTCCGCCGAGCGGTCCGAGCTGATGGAACTGCGCCGCAAGCTCCGAGTCTCGGAGATGGAGAACGAGATCCTCCGGCGAGCAGCGGCGTACTTCGCCAGGGAGAACGTTCTCCCAAAATGACGTACACCTTCATCGCCCAACGCTGCCCCGACCTGCCGGTGGCCGTGTGTTGTCGGGTCATGGGGGTGTCCACGTCTATGCCTGGCAGGCCAATCCGGTCTCTGCTCGGGACTGGGACAACGCCGTGCTCACAAACACGGCCTTCGACATCCACCAGATGTCCGGGCGTTCCTATGGGTCCACGCCGAGCTGGTCCTCGGCCAGGGCCTGCTCTGTTCCCGCAATCGGGTGTCCCGGCTTATGGCCCAGGCCGGCATCGTGGGCATCCACCGGCGGAAGTTCCGGGGCTGCACGAGACGTGTTCCGAACGCCACCCCCGCCGAGGACTTGGTGAAGCGGAACTTCAACCCGACCGAGCCGGACCGTCTCTGGGTGATGGACGTCACCGAACACCCAACGGGTGAGGGCAAGGTCTATCTGGCCGTCGTCCTCGATGCCTGGAGCCGCCGGGTGGTGGGATGGTCGATCGCCGATCACATCCGGTCCGAACTCGTGGTCGATGCCGCACAGATGGCCGTTTGGCGACGACAACCGCCCAAGGGCCGCACCGTGGCGCATTCCGACCACGGGTCCCACCAGTACACGTCGTGGGCATTCGGTCGCAGGCTACGGGCAGCAGGGCTACTCGGCTCCATGGGCACGATCGGGGACTGATTCGAGAACAGCGCTATAGAGAGCTTCTTTGGGACCATGCAGATCGAGCTCCTCGACGAACACCGCTGGGAGACACGCAAGCAGCTGGCACTCACCATGTTCGACTGGATCGAGACCTGGTACAACCCGACGAGGCGGCACTCCTACTGCGGAATGCTCAGCCCGGTCGACAACTAACAAGCCCACACACCCGCCGCAGTTGCGGCATGATCAACACAACCAACCTGTCCGCTGGACCGGGGGAAGCTCATTGTCAAGGTCTCCGATATCTGCGAGTAGCTGCCCTTCTACTGCGATCCGATCCAGACAGGCACCGGCCACAGCTGGATCGTTAAGAGCCAAATCCATCTCAATCGGGTCTGTGCGGTCAAGGGTTGAACGGTGCAGATGCTCAGTCAGTAACGCGATAACTCGATCCTTCGATGGAGTACTCACGAGGCTGAGTTGCCTGGGTATCCTCTTCGGTCGAGTTCCGATTGAATTCGCTCCATGAAGTCGGCCAAGTTGATACCAGACTGCTGGGCCCGTCGAGTGACGGATCCGCCGCCCGATACTCCGGACCCGGCACTTTCGCCCGCACCTGACCCCCACGCCGACGGTTTCAGAAGCACACCGCCCCTGGTTCATTGGAACCTCCGCCATTCAGGAGGATGATGCAGATGGAACCACCTTGGCATCTGGACCGGGGAAGAACTCGGTCTGATGGCCATCCTCCCACTGCACCCGATAATGCTCGCCGGCAGGTCCTCCCAGCACCTCCACGATTTGGCCGCTTCGCCGAGCGGAGCCGACCTTGGCCGACTCGACGACGATGTGATCTCCATTGACTGCGTGCATAGCTCTCCACCTCCACAGCACAACTTACGCTTGTCCGTGGGCGTTGCATAGGGGTCGCCTGGGCCGTCGATCAGCGCCAGCAGACTCCCCCGGCCGGCAGCGGTTTGCGTCGGCGTAATGGCCTGCCGTGGCCCATGGGGCCACGGCAGGGCGGGAGGGGCGGAGCAGGCAGGGGAGTGACGGGCGCCGTATCGTTCGCCGTGGCGTTACCCTTGGGCAACGAGAGAAGGCGGACGCCATGAGCGATGAGACAGATGCGATCGAAGCCGCAGACACAGAGCTAGCACACGCAATGGGCCGGCTGTTACGAGCCATGGATGCCGCAGGAGACGACGGCGAAGCCGCCCGATACATCTCCGAAAGGATGCCCGAGGCACTTGAGGAGCTGGCGCGCCGGATCAATGCCGCCCAGGGACTTGGTAGCTGACTGAGCTAAGGCTATCGAGAACGCGCATGATTGCCGGCCAGAGCACTAAACGCACTCTCAACCGGAACGGGCACCCTGCAGGCTCGCCTAGAGGCCGCCTGCACTTATTCATTCATCCACGTTGTTCACGAATCTGGCCAGGAGGACTACCTGCCCGAGGACGTGCAGCAACGCATAAGAGTTCTCATGGACCGTCTGACGTCGGTCGCCGGCGAAGGCGGCACCGGCGACATACGGGCAACAGTTTCACGGACGTCGGACGACGAGTCCCCTGAATGGTGTGAATGCCGGACGTATTGCAGTTGCCCTCGAGAGCGTCGCCGAGCAAGCGTGCCATTGTCTGGTGAAAGCGGCCACGCGACTAGAGCCCGACTCCCCGGCCGGTACCTGCCGTCGGTCCCTCGGCGATGTGGAGATTCCGCCGCGCCGCGCCGTGGACGCGGCGGGTGAGAGCGCTCAGGGCGGGTGTGATCGGCACGTGGGGAGCCACGGGACTGTCGAGAGCGCGGGCCGCCCCCGGTAGCTCGG
>PLSY01000060.1 GCA_003164275.1 Acidimicrobiaceae bacterium
GTGATCCTTGTAGGTCCGATCGCTGACCGCCGTCCGGTATAATGGATATTGCAATCATCCAGAGCCGACGAGGCACATGGGCCTGCGACTCTGCCCCAACCGGACCCAAGAGGGCACCGGTGGGAATGCCATGTTCGATGAAGGAGCACAGCATGAGCACTACCACTGGCATTGTCGTCCCTACTGATGCCCCCCGAGAGGTCCCACCCGAACTCCTCCGGGCCCGACTCCTGGGCAGACGGCTAAATGGGGCCCTCTGGGATCTAGGTCTCGTTGAGAAGGTCCCAACGAGCTGGGTCACCCCCGCCTGCAGCGGGTGGTATTTCAGTCCCTTCACTCACCACCAGGCGAACAAGCTCGTAGTGGCGCTGGAGGACCTCGCAGTCTTCCTGCAGGAAGCGGGCCTGGAGGATCACCTCAGGGCTGGAGCGTTCCCCGGTCCCGGTCAGCAGGCGTTCGATTTCGGGGGTGGGGCATGAGTGCCGACAAGGAAGAGTCGACCAGCGGTGGTTGCGACCTATACCTCCCCGGCCACCAGGTCCACTACATCCAGACCCGAAAGGCGATGGAGGATGCGGCGGCGGGAGACCGGACCAAAGCGACCCTGGTCGTGGCCGCCGACGGCGTCATCGTTGTCTCGCTGGCCGACGGCAACATCGTTCGGTACCGGACGCATTCGACACGCCGGGTTCGCCGGATTGCCAAGCCTGGTGATGGGGTGATCGTTTGCGAGAGCTTCCGGACTCTGGGTATCCCAGGGCCACGAGGAGCGACCACGATGTTCTGCATTGCACTTGACCGGGACGAGTTACGGCCGTGCAGCGCATCTCCGGCCACAGCGGCAACCCCGGAGGACTTGGCCGAACAGTTGGCAACCCGTGGCGGCTTCGTCATACCGGGCCGAGTGGCGCTTGGTCACTTGATAGGTCGTCGAGTTGATGGAGATGTGACATGACCGCCGCAGGTGAGCTGCAGAGCAACTCCCCCCGCTCGTTCTCTAGGCAGTTGACGACTGCCGGGCTCTCGTCCATAGCCATCGGTGTGGCGATCACGAGCGTTCACCGGGGGAGTGACGCCACGATTGGCGGGTGGTTCATCGGCGGCGGATTGATTGTCATCATCGGGTACTGGGCCATCGCCTTCGGCCTCGCCTGGGGTCGTGCGATCAGTGCTGAGATGAAGGTGGCATCGACACCAGTCCCCTCACCCGTAGAGATCGCCACCCATCTGGAAGAAGAGTGGGGGAGATCCCCGACGATCGGTGAGGTGGCCGCAGTCCACCAAATGCTCACGTCAAGGAGGAACGAGGCGCTCCTCGGCGTCGGGTTCAGCCTTGGTGCGCTCTACCTGGTCGACCAGAGCCTGGATTAGCGCTAGCACCGCCAAATCACTGCCGTTTCGCAACGGGCGAGGATTAGCCGAGGTTGTTAGCGCACGTACCGCCATCATCGTTGCTGTTGGTGTTGTCGGGGCAGGTGGTATTCGACCATTGCGTTCCGGTGAGCGACGTTGCTTCCATGTTGGCGTCGTCCAGGGAAGCTCCGCTCAGGTTGGCGCCGGACAAGTTGGCGTCCGACAGATTGGAGTAGCCGAAAGTGGCACTGGTCAGATTGGCTCCCGATAGGTTGGCTCCGGACAAGTTGGCAGAGCCCACATTTGCATCGGACAAATCTGCGCCACTCAATGTGGCGCCGGTCAACACTGCAAGGTAAGCGTCTGCGCCCGAGAGGTTCGCACCCGAGAGGTTCGCTCCTGAGAGTTGTGCAGCACCGATTCCGGCGCCAGGGCATTGAGCATTCGGCTCAACGGTGCATCCGTCGACAACAGTCCCGACAGGAACTGCGGGGCCTAGGGGGATCGTCGTAGTTGTGGTCGTGGTTGGCGTCGTCGTCGTCGTTGTATTGGTTGGAAGAACGAAAGTAGGTGGCGATGCAGTCGTCNNTGCTGCCAATCCCCGGAAACGTCACCTGACAGCACCCCGGCCCCATTGACCCACTGGGAATAGCATTCAACATCAGGATGGATGAGTTCGACAGCGCCGATTCCCGACTGGTTTGCGTAACCCTCTGTGAACCCATCTTGGTACGACTTAGAGCGTCCTGCGCAGCCTGTAAGCATCGCCACTGAGGCCATAAGAACGGTACCGACAGTCAACCTTCTATTCCTGTCCATAGAAGCACCGGACTTCCGGAAGTGTGAATGGAATCGTTTGGCTCAGTGGGATGGTGGTGATCGGAGCCCAGCGAGTCAGCATCCGGCGCCCGCTTGTCCTGCGCCCGACGCATCGGGGTAGTTCTGCCTGATGTAGTTCGCCGCTGCACATGTAGGTGACAACATGCCAGAGTGTGTCTCGTCAGCTTGATAGTTCGTCACAAAATCGTCAATCTGCTGCTGAGTTGGGGCCTGACCAATCAGTGCCTGGGCTGCCTGATCGAGCGCAGTGATGAGGATTGAGGCGGGAGTTGTTGTCGCCGTAGTGGCAGGGGACGGTGTCGGTGTGGGTGCTACGGAGGCTGGTGACTCTGCCGGAGTCGGGCAAGTCCATCCGAAGTCGGCCAGGACTTGGTTTGGTACCGATGAGGCACTGCTGCAACCAAGTCCATCGGAGCTAGGGCCCGTGCCGGGGCCAGCGACGATCTGCCAAGATCCGCTGACATATTGTGCGAATCCATATTGAGTGCCCAGTGTTGNNTCTATGCCCACCGTGAAAGCCGAAGCGGGTTCCGTGAGGTCGACACAAGCCCCATTGCAACCGTTGGCGAAGAAGGGTGGGAGTACGCCGATGATTGATGCGACGGGGTCGGCTGTTGTCGTGGTCGTCGATGAGGGACTTGCTGCACCTGTTGATGGCCAGTTCCTCGCATCGAAGTCATTCACGACTGCCTTGCACAGAGCGTGTTGTCTCGGAGGCAGAGTGCACGTGATGA
>PLSY01000075.1 GCA_003164275.1 Acidimicrobiaceae bacterium
CGTGGACCATTGACGAAGGCCGGGTCAGGGGAAAGCACCTCGGAAGTCGTGACATGCCGGATCACAAGGACAGTGCGGCACCGTGGCCATTGGCAACCGATAATTCTCAGATCTTCAGAGTGATCTCGCCAATGCGCTCTAAGTGCGTCTCCAAAGATACGAGAACGACGTTACGTTCACTGGTCAACTGAAGCTGCTCTCGAATGAGTAGTCCAGAGACGTTGCCAAAGTGTCCCTCAAACTCCGGGAGCCACACGCCGATCCATGTTCCGGTCTCTGCAATCCAAACGATCGCTTGCTGCTTTAAGCCCGGCACTTCCTCGGAGTCGTCTGGGATGACCCGAAGCTGATGAAACAGTTCTTGACCTGCGACCGTCTTACTCGACAGGACCTTCTTGATTGTGCGAAGCCGCAAGATTTCCGTCAGCACGCGGAAGAGCATCACCGCGCCACCAACGACCAGCGCGATGCAGATCAAGGAGAGTGGGCTGTACCAATGAAGGTGCTTGTCGTCGGGTGCAAAGAGTCCTGCGATCTGCAACGAGATCGCTCCACCCAGGCCGATCGTCAACAGCGTGATTCCGACTGCTGTCCAGAAGCTCCGGTGCTCGCTCACTCTGAGAGCGTATGACACACCCGTAGTTTCCTTGATCGCTGGATTCAGGTCGGGTTCTCTGCCCGCCTGACGCAGGGGTCACTTGCTTCCCGCATGCGCAACCGATCGTTCCATCCGTGGAGCCCGCACAACGATTCGATCCCAGACTCTGAGCACACCCCGATTGACGGCTCAGGCGCACGCCACCGCGGCATCGGGCTCGGGTAAATGCGGGCAAACGTTGCAGGTCGCGACGCTAGGAGGCGATCCTTCGGTCAACGATGCGCTCTCTGACAGAGGTGGGCAGCAGGCGGTAGTCGGCGAGCTTCTCTCGGACAATCGCCTCGGCCTCCGACCCTTCCAAATTGGTNNGGTGGCAGAAGCCCGAATTCCTCGCCAAGCTTCGATGGCATGCCGTGCTAGCACCTGCAAATCCTCCGGCCCAGTGAGAAAGACATGGGGCCCGGCAATCACCGCGGCGTCGGGGTCGACGAGTTGCTTCGGAGTCACTATCACAGACGCGCTGCCATCCGGCGTAGACTCGCCTCGGTCCGCGCTGAGGCTTGCCAGCTGGGTGTTGGTCTGTCTTACGTAGTCCATGCTGATTAGCCCGATAGCTTTTGCGTCGGTCTTGGCCTCGATCGTCAAGCACCAATGCTGACCGTAGAGCCAAACCGAATCAGCTCGACCTTTGCCCGTCGGTTTGAACGCCTCTGCTCCGAGTAACTTTCCGAGAGTGCTCAGCGCTGGTTCGAATTTCTCGGCTTCCGGTGCAGCCAATCCCTGATGCAGGTCATTGCACAGGCCGATCCACTTGGCCGTTTCCATAGTGCGAGCCGGGTGGCCGGTCACGGCTGCCACTGCAAACTCATCGAGAGGATCTAGGGCGAGCTCGCCCGAGTCGAGTGGCGCCAGCTCCCTTAACCAGCTCGTTCCCTTGGCGGCAGCATGAGCCTTTCGAAGGAGCTCCTTCGCACTAGCAGCGAGGGCATGGCTTCCTGTCTCTTCCGCCGCAAGGTCCTGCCATGCGGCAGCGAAGTAGAGCCAAAGTGCTCGATACGGCGATAAGACTCCGTCAGTCAACGCCTGAGCGACCTCGACGGCCGTCCGACTGGCGTTCTCGAATTCACCCTTCCAGACTTGTCCCCACGCTTTGACCTCTTTGGCGGCGGTCAAAGCGAGTGCCTCGGTTCCAGCGGGGAGTGAGCGCTGGGCGTCCCTTCGCAATTCGGCGATGTAAGGCTCGGCGTCGCTTTGCCAGTCGTCGTCCTGGTCGATGCAGCTTGTCACCGCGTCCCTCAGCTCGGCCACCGACACCTCGCTGTTGGTGATACCGAAGGCAATCTCAGCCTGAGTCTCCGGACGCAAGGCGGCCCGAACCTCGCGGCGCTGGAGGAACCGGGTGAGATCTTCGCCGAGGATGACGACGACCGAATGGTCCTTGAGGCCCCGGGTACATCGGCCGGCCCCTTGGATCACACGCGTACGGAGTCTTTCCTCCAGGACTCGTCCTGCGCGCAGCGAACTGATTAGGAATCTTTCCTGGAGGTGTGCGCCAATCGGCTGGCCGTCCAGCACGGTCATCCGGCACGAGTTGTCGGCGAGGTCGATGCCGTCATACCGATTCGCTAGAGCGAGGACGCCACGATCTGCATTCCGAAACCCGTCGAGGGTCTTCTCGATTTGACCTTTCCCATAGACAGTCATCCCTTCGGGAACCAGCGTCGCCTTGCTAGCTTCCAGGAGCTTGTTGCTGGGCGCAATGATGAGCGCTTTGTCTTGACCGTCAATGAGGGAACGCGTCAGCGTGCGAGCCACGTTCCCCTTGATCAACTCGGGAAAGACGAAGAACCGGCGACCCGATGACCGTTGGTCCCAACCCGCGGGTACAGGGAGACTCACGATGGGGGCCCTACCGAAGGCTCGCTCAAGCTCCCCTCCATCGCCCAACGTCGCCGAAATGTAGACGCGCTGGACGGCATCGATGAAGTGAGGATGGAAGTTCGTCGGGGGGATGTACGGTCGGATCAAGAACCCATCCCACCCGAGGTAGAAGAGACATCGATCGAGGGCCGGACGTATCAAGGTGTACCGGTACTTCATGTCCCCGGACGCTGATGCCAGCACGGAGTCGATCTTCTGTAAGCGACGGTGCATGGCTTTGACCGGCAGCATTCTCACGTCGCCTCGTGTGATCGGGTCGGGATCACTCGATTGGAGTCTCTGCACGAGGAGGCCAGAAAGCTCGTCACTGATAGCTCCGAGCAACTGACGGTAGATATCAGGCTCGTCGAGCCGCCGCACCGAGACGCTCCACGCTGACGAGACGTACTGCTCCGCCGCGTGAGCGTCGTCGAAGAGGAGTGTTTGGGGTGGAGTCAGCGCAGGGTTGGAGTTGAAGAGAGTGCTGTACGTTGAGATCGCGATGGCGTCGCCACGCTCGTACTTCGCCGAGTCCGCCACGTCCCAGTTGCGGTGGGATCCGTGGAGAGCCACAGCATCGATCCCTTGCCGGCCTGCCTCGGCATGCACCTGGTGCGCCAACTGGACGTTTGGGCAGGCATACACCACCCGGTTCGCTAGGGCAGTTCGCCTCCATTCGGCGATCAACAGTGCAGGGAGCGTCTTGCCCGATCCCGTGGGAAGTTCCAAGGCGACATCGAGTGTGTCCAAATGCTCGGCGTGGTACTGNNTTGGTACGCGGGAGGTCGTCGAATAGCCGCTCCGGGCTTTCTGATTTGGGCTGCTCGACCTCGCCGCGCCGGAATTTTGGGCTCACGATGGAGAATTGTGTCAGACAATCAGCTTGGGGGTTCAGGCGATCGGGATGGGCGCCGGCCTCCCGTCATGCAGCCACACATAATGACGCTCCTCTCGGCCGCCTGCCCGGCTCATGGCGCACGCCGAACCGGCGTTCGGATCAGTCACGTTTGCCATCGATATTCGACTGCCGAGGCAGCCGGAACGAGAACCGAGAAAATGCGTCCTCTTAATCCGCAGGTTCTGGGTTC
>PLSY01000153.1 GCA_003164275.1 Acidimicrobiaceae bacterium
GTTGCTGGTCGTTGCTGGTCGTTGCCGAGTGACTGGCGGCGCGCCTCAACCGTTCGAAGAATCAACCAGTCTGAGCGGCGATGAGAGGAGCCGTACCGGAACACCGCCGTAGGTGCTGTCGGCCAGGCACCGACCGCGCACGACCGAACCAGCGGCGATGATGCAGTTGTCCTCGATGATGGTGCCGGGGAGGATCACCGATCGCGCTCCGATCCATACGCCGTCGCCGACGGTGATGCCGAGGGCCGTCGTGTTGTGGTCGATCGAGCCGTCGGCCAATCGCTTGTGATTGGAGGTGATGAACATGGTCTCGGCGCTGACCTGGCATTGGGATCCAATGACGATGGCTCCGTTCCCTTCGAACGAGCAGTTCCGGCTGACGTAGGTCTGATCGCCGATGTGCACGTGGTCGTTCTCGAAGACCTGACCTTCTCGGACGTTGAACGAGCGGATGTCGAGTCCGCTCAGCCGGTACAGCATGGTCCTCACGATCTGTGGGACCAGGACTGACCCGGCGATGGACGTGCGGAAAATCATCCATCCGGCCAGGGTTAGATCTCGCTGAATGCTTCGGAGTGCCTTGACGATCATGTCGACTCCTTGTCGTTGGTTGCTGTTGGTACCGCCGCGTGTTGCATCACTGTTTCCACTCGACTTGGTGGCGGATGACTCTGGCAGGATTCCCCGCCGCCAGCGCGCCGGCAGGGACGTCGGCCGTGACCACGCTCCCGGCGGCCACGACGGCGCCGTCGCCGACGGTCACACCGGGAAGGATGGTTGCCCCGGTACCGATCCACACGCCGTCCCCGATGTGCACGGGAGCGTTGCGTGGTCGGGGCGTGCCTTCGACGATGATCTCGTGGATGTTGGTGTCCAAGATGTTGGTGTTCCACGAGATCGAGCACGCCGACCCGATCGACAGCTCGTCGAAGCAGGTGAGCGTCGAACAGTCGTTGATGTACGTCCGAGAGCCGAGGCTCAGTCGGCCCCCGTCGTTGACGAATACCCGGCACCCCCGCAGGATCTGGGCGGTTCCCGACACGACCACTTCAGCCCCTCTCCCAAGGTGCATTGAGGTGGGTGCCGGGGTGAAGTGGGCGAACCCCAAAAAGAGGAAGGCACCGGGCTCGAGCCGCACTCTTGCCCCTTTGCCGAACTTCAACCGGGTGCCCCGTGCGACCAGGAAGAAGCCCCGGGAGGCGATGCTCAGGTAGATGGACCGGAAGATCGACACGTGCGACATGACCAGCCAGATCAGCTCCCGGTTGATCTGGCCGTTGGTGTCCGGTGCCATACGGGAGACGCGGGTGGTCATCGATCCTCGATCTCCGCTGTATTGAGCACCTCTTGGTACAGCGCTGTGCACTCGATGGCGATCTCCGGCCACTCGTAGCGGTGGGCCTGGGCCCGGGCGCCTTTGACCAGCTGGTCCCGGAGGCCGGGCTCACGGATGATCCGGAGGACGGCCTCACTGACTGAGGCAACGGTATGGTCGACGAGCAGACCGGTCTCGCCGTCGATGACGACATCGCGCACTCCCGAGATGTCAGGGGCGATGACCGGGACCCCACGAGCCATGGCTTCGACCAGCACGGTGCCGAACGACTCGCTGAGGGAGGTCATGACGAAGATGTCGGCCGCGTCGTAGGAGGAGGCCAGATCGTCACCGCTGCGGCGCCCGACCAGATGGACCCGTGACTCGAGCCCGGCGTCTCGGATGCGCTGGGCCACCTCTTCTCGTGCGGGCCCATCGCCCACGACTTCGACTTGCAGGTCGATCCCTTCGTCCTCGACGAGGGAGCGGACCGTGTCGATAAGGAGCGGGACGTTCTTCTCCCGGGCGACGCGGCCAACCGTCACCAGACGGATGGTGGTCCCGAGCGGCCCGGTCGGCGTGTCGTCGACATCCCTCTTCGCCATGTTGGTGCCGTTCGACAGGACGCGTACCTGATCGGGCTCGAGGTCGTACTTGTCGACGAGCAGGGTGCGATAGCTGTCTGTCGGGACCAGCACCATGTTCGCCCGCTTCAGCACCCTGGAGAGGAGAACCCTCTGGTAGACGCCGAGCAGCCGCCCGAGCCAGGTGGTCGGCCCGGCATCGATGTGGACATGGGCGATGAAGGGAATCCCTCGTAGCCGGGCTACCAAGGCCACGATCTCGGGGACGCCGGCGTGGGCGACGTGGACGTGGAGGAGTTTCAGTCGGGGCTGGCGCATGAGCTGCCAGGCCAGCCCGGGGATGACGGGGGTGACCAAGACGTCAAAGGACCGCAGCCGACGGACGAGCAGCGGGCCTTCAACTACTGGCCCGAAGGGGCCCCGTCGAGCGCCGGTCACCACCTCTACCTGGGAGCCCGTCTCCCGGGCCAGTGCCTCGGACAGCTCTTGGACGACCCGCTCCATGCCCCCGAGGTCGGGGGGGTAACGGGACGTCACCTGGACGATCCCGTCGATCGGCCCGATCGGCTCCGTGCTCGTATCCCGGCGATCCGGTCGTGCCGCCGACGATGTCGATGACGTCATGGATGTGCTCATGCCAGCATGTCCTCGAAGAGCTTCTCGTAGGTGTTCTGGAGTCCGTTGATGGAGAAGCGTGCTTGGGTCTTTTCGCGGCCCCGGAGTCCCATAGCCGCACGGCGGTCGGGATCCGCCCCGAGTTCGACGATCGCCCGGGCCAGGGCGATCGCGTCCCCCGCGGGCACCAAGAGCCCATCGGATCCGTCGGTGATGACGAACGGTATGCCGCCGATGCGCGAGCCGATGACGGCCCGGCCACAGGCCATGGCTTCGATCAGGCACATCCCGAAGGACTCCGCCTCCGTGGTGCTCGGGAGGACCACGATGGATGCTCGATGGTAGGCGGCCACCAACTCGCCGCCGCTGAGCATTCCCGAGAACCGGACACGGTCGCTCAGCCCCCGTTCGGCAACCTCCTTCTCCCAGCCGGTCCTCCCATCCCCGTCGCCGACGATCTCGAGTTCGATGCCGGGAATGTCCTTGGCCACCATGGCCAGGGCGTCGAACAGGACGCGCTCGCCCTTCCACGTCGCCTTCCCGTCGATGCGTCCGACGAACAGCAGCCTGAGTGTGGCGAGGTCGCCTTGGTCGGCGAAGGTAAAGGACTGAAGGTCGACGCTCGGGGGGACCATGATCGTCCCTTCGTAGTCGGAGATCTGGGTGGTGGGGGAGACAACGGCGAGAGCGTCGGCTCGTCGGGCGATGCGAGGCAGTATTCGGCGTTCATAGATTCCTATGGCCAAGTCGGCGATCCGTCGACCCTTCAGCATCGAACCGGAGTGATAGGTGAGCACCATGGGTCGTCCTCCCGAGACAGTCGATGCCGCATCGGCCAGTCCGGGAACTGGCGAGTGGGCATTGATGAGCTCGACCCGTCGATTGGCGAGCAGCCGGCGGATTTGCAGCGGCCAAAGCGGGCTGAAGGGTGTATTGGCCACCTTGAACCATGCACCGAGTCGGACCACCGGTACCCCGTTGCGATAGGTGTAGGTCGTTCTGAGCCCCCGCCGGGTGGAGATGACGAGGGGCGAGAGGGCGTTGGACGACTGCAGTCCCTCGGCCACCTGGGAGCTGTAACGCTCGACTCCGCCCACATCGGGCGGGTATCGGGGAGTCACGATGGCAACCGTCCGTTTGGCCTCCCGCCCACCGAGCGTCTCTTCGAACAGCTCATGGGTGGCCCGGGCGCGGATGGACCAGTCGAACTCGCGCTCGACGCGCTCACGCCCGGCCCGGCCGAGGCGCTCGGCTAGGTGACAGTCGTTGATCACGGCACCGAGGGCGTCCGCCAGCTGGTTGACTACCCCGTGGCTGACGAGCAGCCCGGTCACGCCGTCCTCCACCACGTCGGGGATGCCGCCGGTCCGCGAGGCAACGACCGGCAGGCCACAAGCCATGGCTTCGGCCAGCGACATGCCGAAGCTCTCGTTGCCGCTGGGCAACGCGGCGACCGACGACCGTCTGTACGCATCGACCAGGTCCGGTCCAGTGAGATAGCCACTGAATGTCACCCGACTGGCGATACCGAGATGGTTTGCCAGCTCCTGATACCCGGGAACGAGGTCTCCGGTGCCGACGACCTCGAGGTTCACGTCAGTGCCCCGATCGACGAGGGCCTTGGTTGCCTTGATGAGGAGGTCGAGACCTTTGAACTCCATGCCGAAGTCCATCTGGGCGACGAAGATGATCGACCCGGGACTGCCCTGGCCGCCTGGGGTAAACAGGGTCGTGTCGACACCGGGTGGGATGACCACTGACTTTCCGGCGAACTCTCGACCGAACGCCGTTTGGACGAATCTGGAGTTGCAGATCACCGTGTCCGATCGCTTGGCCATCCGGCGGAGCAGAGTCTGTTCGTACAGCCAGATCACCTGGTCCAGAAGCGGCCGACCCTTGTGCATGGGGCCCGCGTGATAAGTGAGCACGAAGGGAACTGCACGGTTCGCGGAGCAGGCGGCATCGGCTAGTCCCGGAACCGGTGCATGGGCATTGATCAAGACGGCCTTCTCGTTCCGCGCGATCTTGGCCAGCATCCGCGGCCATGCGGCGCTCAATGGGGTCCTCGACAGCGTGAACTGGGTGGGCACTCGATAGACCCGGAAGCCGTCCTGTTCGGTGACGGACAGTCTCGAGTCAGTTCCCGAGCTGACAAACACGACTCGCCAGCCGAAGGCGTCGACCAGCTGTGTGGCGATGGTCTTTGCGTAGCGCTCGAGCCCTCCGCCATCGGGTGGAAAGTACGGCGTCACAATCAGGACAGTGCGTCTGGTCTGCTCGTTCATGTTCTCATCCTCTTTCCGTCAGGTCGAGGGAGATCCCGAGGGAGCGTGTCACCGAAACGGCGGTCGCAACGATGATCAACGCCGCCGCCCGGAGCGTCTCTTCGCTCGGCCAAGCCACGAGATGGGTGGCAGGGAGGGTCATGGTCAGTGGGTGGGTTACGGCGTTCACGGAGAGATAGATGACCAACGCCGTTCCGGCCACCGCCAGAGTCCGTGCCGTCGAGATCGTCAACATGGAACGCGCCCCGCGTGGAAGCGGGTCTCCAGCCCTCGGATATCTCGTGCGCCTCGAGATCCTGAGGTACTCGCTCGAGATGAAACCCAAGATGGCGACGGCGAAGCAGAGCACTCCGAAGGTGTCGGTGCGCAGCCAATCGATGCACTCCCAGTAGGGGGTTGGAAGCCCTCGGGGCCGGAAGCTGGCCATGAGGAAGACGCCCAGTACCACGAGGGAGCTGGCATAGCCGACGCCGGTCGCCATCCCTTCGAGGTGTCGGCGGGAGTCTGTTGGTCGGGGTACGTCATGACTCACTTGTAGATCCAGGTCCCGCCGTTGTCATACACCCGGTCGTCGGTGCTCTGCAGGGGAGCGAGCGGGTAGGTGTAGTTGAGGGCATCGCCGTCGAAGTTGGTAGTGGCGATGCCGTTCTTCACGGTGTTGTAGCCCAAGATGACCCAGGTCGACTTGCGCAGAAGCGTAGGAAAGACATCAGTGATGTCCTGGGAGCCACTCACTGAGGCCGGCGACGTGAAGGCGTAGCGGTCATAGGGCGGGGTCTCAGCCTGTACCCCGGTCGGGAGGGTGTCGGGTTGTGTGCCTAGCCAGTCGACGGCCTGGACTTCTTGGGGGTGCTGATACACGTCGCTGTAGTAGGCCCCACTGTTGTTCAGGTTCAACTGGGCGTCGTATCCGCCAAGAATCTGAGGCATGATCCCGATGGTGGAGAACATGAAGAAAAGGGCCAAGATTGACGCAGCCCTGGGGGCCCACACTTTTCCGAGAGGCCTGAAGATCGATATCGATCCGATCACCAAGATGGGAGCGATAAGGAACAGGGCTTGTTGGAAGGCTCGAAGCAGGCCATAGCTCACCGAGAGACCGGGAAGCACGGTGACGGCTCCCACCATGATCACGCTTCCGATTGACAAGAAGTAGTAGGCACGCCCAACCTGACGACGCCTCCAGCCGACGAGACCGACAACCAAGAGGCCAACTACGACAAAGACTTGCTCCCCTTTGGCGGCAAGACTTCGAACCACCGAGTTGACGGTGGCGACCGGGATGTGGGCCTCTTCCAGGAATTTGCCGGTATCGGACACGGGAAGTGGCGGAATGACCACGGCGCGGGCTGGCAGGCGTTTCACAGAGGCGAGCGGAAAGTACGTCCCCGGATCATCGATCTTTCGTATCTGCAGCGTGCTCTTGCGGTACTGGTTGAGCACCTGTTGGGGGGACATCTCGCTCGATGACAACAAGCTGTAGGAGCTGTCGTTGGAGCGCGTGGCGGTGCTGGTAGTGCCGAAGAACTGCGGAAGGGCCTGCTCTGCCGTGGCGGTGACGCCGGTGGATGTTTTGGTGACCACGCCACCCCAGAGGAATGCGACGAGTCCAAAGACCAAGATGACGACAAGTCCGACGGTCCGTGTACCGTCTGCCCAGTTTGCAGTCGCCTTTCGGTGCGGCCGGGTCTTCGAAGGCTTTAGCCGGCTGAGCAACTGGAACCCTCGATCGGCCACCCAGGCGATGGCCAGCGTTCCAACGAATACGTACATGGTCGAATAGTGCGACAGCCCGATGGCGATGCCGCAAAGGGCGAGAACCACGTTGCGATGCCAGGCGGTTCCTCGGCTTCGGGTCATGGCCAAGTAGGCCAGACCAAGAAAGACAAAGGCGATCTCTTGGCGATTGAGGAACGGCATGTCGGAGAAGAAGGTCGGGAAACCGACGAAGTAGACCACGCCGAGAATGGCGATTCTCTTCGACCAATACCGGCGGGCCAATAAGTAGACCAGCACAGGGCAGACGGCGAAGAGGAGCTGAAAGAAGACCTTGTAGACGTAAGGGTCGTCGACTCGGACGATCTGGCTAATTGCGGTGGGCAGGATGGTGATGCTCAAACAAGCGTTGTAAGCGTCTCGGAACGAGTCGATGTTCCAGACCCCGTGTGCCTTGGTCAACTCGAATACGCGATACTCACGCTGGATGTCGTGCCCGGTGACGAACCATCCTCGCAGCGAGGTCGAAAAGAGAAGGCTGAGGCCCAAGAGGTATGTCGAGACGGCGATCACCGAGTCTCGCAAGCGCGTCCTCCACCACAGCATGACCACGAAGGACGCGACCACGCCCGAGAGGGCGATCAGGGTGACGAGATCGCCTTGGTTGTTGTTCAGGCGATTGGCCCCGGCGATCACCAGGGGAACGCAGCAGGCGCTCAGGATGATGACTCGCCACTCCCGCCGGTTGAGCTGGCGAAGGCTCGAGAGCCAGGGAGCAGCAAGGGTCCCTTTCCGGTAGCGCCAGCCCATCAGGGCCACGTTCAAGATGTCGACGGCGACGAGGACAGGCACACGGTCAAGTGGCCGTGCGATGCCAACCACGGGGAGGACGACATCGATCACTAGTCCACCGACGATGAGCACGAAGAGAACGGCTCCGAGGCTGTAGGCCACCCGTTCGACTCCTGAGACCTTCGTGCGGAAACGGGTCGTCGAGACGAGGTACGTCGGGTGGAGGACGATCAGCCACCAACCGAGCAGAGCGCCGATGAAGGGAAGCCGATGGCCCGCCAGTACCGCGACATTGGTCGCAACCAACAGTGCGCAAGTGAGGTAGAACCACGGGTCGCGACTGGGTCCGGCTGAGGTCTGACTAGTCGTTGGGTGTGCCTGATAGGCGGGCGGGAGCTCGAGAACGTCGGACACTGGGGCGGACCTTCTCAGGCGATCGAACGGTCGAACGAGCAGATGGACGGTCTGGCCAGGCCCTGAAGCATTTCGGCCAGGTCGCCGTTGGTGAGGAAAACGATGTCCCGCTCGGAGATGTCTTGCAGCATGCGGCGTAGGCGGCCCCAGTCGTCGTTGTCGTCGATCTCCCAGCTGTGGCCCCACAGGTGGAAAATGCCGCCGGTGGCGCAGACTTCGTCCAGGACTTGGCGCCCGAGGGTCTCCCAGTTGCGCCACATGGCGAACGCGTGTCGGGGGGAACGCGTGCGCCGCAGGATCTGGGGTCCGTCGACGAGGTGGTGATAGCCGTGCATGGCCGTTCCCATGCGGAACAGGTTGTCGGGCAGCCCCGTGCAGAAGCGCTCGACGGTTCGAGCCGAGGTGAACCCGGCCGCCCTCACCATGTCGGGATGCTGTTCGGAAAAGTCGCCGTAGGGATAGCAAAACGACGTGATCTGCCTCCCGATGACGTCCTCGACGGCATCTCTTCCGTCAGTGATCTCCCGGAGTGCTGCGCTGTCTTCGATGGCCGAGAGGTGGGGGTGGGTGAGCGTGTGGCCTCCGACTTCGAAGTGATCTGCCAACTCGACCATGGCCCCCGCCGCCAGGCGCTTCGACTTCTGCAGCTCGCGGCAGCGGGGAGAGACATAGAAGGTTCCGGTCATCCCGTGAGCCGCCAACTCGGATGCCAGCTTCACATCGAGTTGGTGCCCGTCATCCCAGCTCGTGGTGACGTAAACGGTATCCATTGCGCCTAGCCCTTCTGCTCAGCTTGCCGGTGTCTTGACGTGCAACAGGACGTTGATCGAGTCGCCGTGGCCGGGCAGCGTCACCGTGACCTGGCAGACGGGGGTGGAACAGACCGGCACCACAGCGACCGAGGCAGAGCGCTGACCGCCGGAGGGGACGGTGACGGTGGAGCGGTGCAGGACAGAAGCCGCAGTTGTCGTGGTGCCGTTCTTCGTGCCGGAGCTGGTGACGACGTAGGGGTAGGTGACCGTCCGTCCCTCGTTGTTGGCCACATTGAAGGTCAGATGGATAGGAGTCCCGGCTGTGGTCGTGGTAGGCAGATCGGCGGCGCCGTCGAACGACAAGGCCGTGTAGTGGGTGGGTTGGCGAACGAACGAGAGAGCCCATTGATGACGAACGGCCGGGAAGACGAAGCTGATGGACACCACGATGAGCGCGACGACACCGATAGGCCACCATCGACGGCCACGGTCTGTCGACTCTGGCACCTCGGTCGGCTCGGGCACCTCGGAAAGTGCCGCCACAGGTTGGACCGGCGCATCGAGCGTGTCGATCTGTTGCATCGTGTCTCTATCGGCACGCCGCCCCGGGAGCATTACCTTTCCGTACTTGGAGATCGCCGGGATGATCAGTCCATCGGCGCTCAGCATGCCTCGCCCTCCGTAGCGATCATTCCGATAAGGGGCGCGACGTCGGTGTCCATCGTGCGGTATCCGGGTCCGTCGGACAGTCCGCTCGCACGGTAGATGTCGGCCAGATCGGCAGCATTGTGGCGCCAGTCGAAGCGGGTGGTGGCCAGATGCCGAGAGTAGGAAGCCATCTTGGCGTATCGATCCTCGTCCTCCAAGATGGAGTTGAACGTCTTTCGGAGGATGTCCGGGTCGGCCGACACCAACGAGATGGCCGACTCGTCAAGCCCGTACTGGTCGTATGCGGCATCCTCCCTGGCCACCACAGGCAGGCTGCAGGCCATGGCCTCTTGCATGGAGAGGGTGAGCATCTCACCGACGGCCGGGAAGGCGAAAAGGTCGCTGGCCTGGTAGAGGCCGAGCAGGTCGCACCGGTCGATGGGCCCAAGGAACGTGACCCCTGATGGGAGCTCATCCGGAACTGCCCCGGGACCAGCGAGGACGATCTCGTAGCCGCCGTCATGGGCGGCGACCAGTTCGCGGTAGCCCTTCTTCGGGACCAGCCGCCCGACGAACAGCACGATGGGCTTGTCCGGGGGGAGGCCGTAGCGTTCGCGGACGGAGTTGCGGACCACGTCATCGGCGGCCCGGAAGATGTCGGTATCGATACCGTTGTAGGTCAAGTGGACCTTGTCGGCCGGCACGCCCCGCTCCAGCAGGAAGGATCGAACGATCACGTTGTAGGCGACGATCCCCTTAGCCCACCTCCAAAGGAGTGCTCCAACAGTGGCATAGATCAGCCGCTGTACCCACATGACCGGCGCACTGTCGTGTTGGACGACCGAGACGTGTTGGGTGACAAACAGAGGTCGCCGAGCGAGTCGGGCAAAGAAAGCAGCCAGGACGGTCGGCTGGTAGTAGACGTCATGGACGTGAACGACGTCGGCCTGGCGAATGAGGCGGAACAGTGGGAGGAGCGTGCGGACTCCCCAGATGGGGTATGGCACCGACGTGCGGTCCTCGATGGCGTTCCACACCGGAGTTCGCACCACCCGGTAGCCGTCCACACGTTCGTCTTTGGCCAGGCTCCTGTTGTGGCGGCCGGTGAACACGGTGACGTCATGTCCCATGTCGGCGAGGCTCTTGGCCTGCTGCTCGACCACGACTTCGAGGCCTCCGACATGGGGCGGGGCAAAGGTAGAGACGATCAGGACGTTCACGCTGGGACAACTCCTGTGAGGGTCCCCCGGCGTGCGCCGAGGCAGACGGCGAAGGCGGCGGCCACGAGGCCAAATCCACCGCCGACGAGCCATGAGGCGCTGAGGGAGGTGAGTCCGTGGCCGGAAAGGACCCAGGCGAGCCCGCAGATGGCCACGGCGTAGATCACATTGCAGACCGAGACGGCGACCAACTGGCCGGACAGCCTGAGCACGGTGATCAGCCAGTTCTGGGCGGCGATGGGGATGGCGGCCAGGGCCATGGCGATGAGGACTCCAGTCCCGTGGGCGGCATAGTTGGCACCGAAGAGGGACATGATCGGGTGGGCCATCGCCACCACAACGATGCAGGCCGGTACGACCAGGACGGCGAGCACCTTGGCTGAGCGCCGCATCAGGCTCGGGAGATCTTCTTCGCCGTGGCCGCCCTCGGCGAGGAAGTTCTGTTCGACGGCGTAGATCCCGGCGTACAAGAGGTTGGCGACCTGGAAAGCAACGAAGTAGTAGGCGGCGCGAGTGGCCCCGAGTCGGTCGAGAACGATGAGTGGCACCACCAGCGTGGGGACCAGACTGAAGACGTTGCCGATGTAGTTGGCACCGGAGAACCGCAGGAGCGGCTTCATGGCCGAGACGGCACCTTTGATCTGGGGACGGTTGTGCAGACTGGTCCAGATGAGAATCAAGCTGGCGACGGCCGCGGCCGCGAATCCACCCGCCGAGGCGCAAAACAGCCCGTAGGCCCCTGAGCCGGCGAGCAGGGGAACGAGGAGTACCTTGACGATCCCACCTATCCCGCCGTCGACGAAGGCATTGATGCCGGCTCGTCGACAGGCGATGAAGACCGCGTCGGTGACCAGGTTGACAGCGGCTAGGGCGCTCAGCAGTACGAAGCCGAGTATGAACAGCGCTCGGTGCGCCAAAAAGGCCAACTGTGGGGCGATGGCGGGAATGGCCAGCGCGTAGGCCAGCGCCAGGATGGCGCCGAAGCCGGCGACCAAGAGCACGGCGACCGTGATCATGGTGCTCTTGTGCTCGGACCGGGGCAGATACCGCACGAGCGTGCTGTTAAGCCCCAAGAGGGCGATGAAACCGATGAGTGTGGTTGCGGCGATGAGCGACGTCGCCCTGCCCACTTCTGGAGCGCTGAACAGGCGCGCCGCAAGGATCCAAAAGGCGAACCCGAGGCCAGCTTGGAGTCCAGAGCTCAACAGCAGGTACATGGAGTTGCGCACCATGTGGTTCTGCTTCAGGTGGGCGACCAGGCGGCCGGACGGTTTGCCGTGGCGATACCTCGGACCAATCGAGATCTCGGGGGTCTGGAGGGGACCAGGAGTCGAACAGGGGGTAGCCGGCTCATCCACCAGGATCACGTCGTCGGTGACTGACATCGTGTTAGGCACCCGTTTTGGATCGCAGGGATCTGGCGCTCATTGCGACTAGAACCGACCCAGCAGGTGTAGCTCAGCGAGTTGATCGGTGGTGTCGGCGCTCTCGATTTCGATGTTCGAACCGTCGCGCTGCGAGCGCACCCTGAAGAGGATCTGCAGGCAGGTCACGCCGTCACGCCAGTCCAGGTGCTTGCCCTGTGCGTGGGTCCGTGAGTGGTAGGAGACCGGAACTTCGAAGGGACGATGTCCGGCCTTGAGCAGCCGTGCGGTGATCTCTGTGTCCAGCCCGAAACCTTGCTCGCTCAGTGACAGATGGCGCAGCACATCGGTCGGCACCAGCTTGAGGCAGGTGTGAAGGTCGCTGATGTACGAGTCGAACAGCACGTTGGCCACAAAAGTCGTCACCTTGTTGCCCATTGCGTAGCGATAGGACTGGTAGACGGTGTTGCTGCCGAACAGCCGGGACCCGTACACAACGTCTGCGCGGCCACCGATGATCGGCTGCAACAGAGCAACGAGGTCGTTAGGCGAATATTCGAGATCGGCGTCGAAGGGTACGATGTGGGTACCACGAGCCATGGCGATCCCGGTGAGCAGAGCCGCTCCCTTCCCACGATTCTTGGGATGTCGATGGGTGATCACCCGAGGATCGAGGATGGAGTCGAGGATGTCAGCGGTGTCGTCCCGGCTTCCGTCATCGACCACGATGAGCTCGATGGGGCACGGGTAGGGGACGTCGAGAACTTGCTCAAGGGCCCGGGCGATGGTCCGACCCTCGTTGTAGGCGGGCATGATGATCGACAACATCACCTGACGCCGCTGGGGCTCCATGCCAAATGAGCGGCTGAGTTCAAGATTGCTGTAGGTCATTGGAGTTCCTGATCGCTAGAAGCCTGGGTTTGGTCTGCACATGCCATGGGGTGCTCCAAGGGTTGATTGAAGGTCGGAGTGTCCGTTCGGTGAATGCTGTGTTGGTATGGCCGGCCCGCTGAGCGGTGGTGCCATGAGGGCATGGTACGAGTGGGTTCCGGTATGGCAACACCCTCAAAAGACCCCTGGCATACGCGATTTACAAATGATCAACCCCCGCACTTCAGGTCATTGACCCTGGTGCTAACCCTCCGATGGCGAGAGCAAGGAAAGTGGCTGTGAACTCGGAAGAACCGAGGGGAATGGCGAGATTCCTTCATTGACCATTGCGCTAAATACACGCAACCCCGTACGATTTAGGAAGAGCTCTCTAGCGAGTTATTTGCCATCAGAGACCTCATCACATACCGGCGAAGTGATGCCGTGACATAGCAAACGATTCAGCGGGCAGGGCTGCCATCGATGCAAAAGCGAGGATCAACCGTGGCCGTTGGCGTCATCGCCGATGCCGCACGACGACCTTTAGACGACACGCCTCTGTCGCAGGTCGCATCTACGCGCAACCTCACAGTCGGTGGAGTTGGTTATTTGAGCGTGGTGCCTATTCGTCGTCTCCGCTGGGCGGAGACGGCCGAAACGGTGCGATCGGGGCTGGTCGGTGGTCAAGGGGCGCGGAGCCTTCAAAGGGGTAGTCGGTGACGACCTCAATTCCGACTGACCGTCGGAGTCGCAGCAGCGGCGGCCCTCGCCTCTTCGAGCGAGGCGAGTACCTGCGCGAGTTCGAGGCGATCTTCGGACGAGTGCAAGCCGTACCCAGTGGCTGCATCTACATCGAGGGGCCTTGGGGCTCGGGTCGGACTGCGCTACTCAACTCTGGATGCGACATAGCCAGTCGCTACGGATGCCTCGTCTTGCGTGCCAAGGGTGGCGAGATGGAGGAGCAGACTCCCTACGCGGTGTTGGGCGACCTGGTGGATTCGGCTGTGGCGCTCGTGCCCGCGACATCCCCTTCGCGGCAGATGGCGATGGAAGTGAAGAACCTCCTGACAAGTGAGAACCGACACGATCAGACGCTCGCCGCCGTAAGGTGCGCGTTTGTCGGTCTGTTGTCGTCTGTCAGGCACCATGCCCCAGTGGTTCTTGCTGTTGACGATGCCGACCAGGCCGACACCGCCACCCTTGCCGTCCTGGAGTTCGTGCTCCGTCGGATGAACGACCGGCAAGTGTGGCTGCTCGGAAGTGGGCTTTCTCCCAGTGATGGGATGGGACCTCGTGCCGTCGACGGACTGCTTGCCGGTGCCAGTTCCCGGTATTTCATCCTGGGCCCGCTCAAAGTCGACAGTGTCCGCCGAATGCTCGACGGCTTGGTCGGCGAAAAGCCCGATGAGCCGTTAGTAAGGGCATGTGGTGGCGCCACCGCCGGGCTCCCCCTGTTCTTGAAGGCGTTCGTCACGTCGCTTCGGGGACTGGATGTTCGCCCCACCGCCGAATCGACGGTGTCTATCGAGCAGACCCATGCCCCGAGGATCAGCCGGTTGGTGCTGAACAAGCTAAGCAAGTTGCCGCCCATGGCCATTCGGTATCTCCAGGTGTGTGCGGTCCTGGGGGATGAAGCCGACCCGGGTGTCGCCGGACCGCTGGCCGGCATCGACCTGGCCGCGGCTGAGCGGGCGACAGAGTTGGCCGAGCGACTTGAACTCATTCGGTCGGGCCGCCCGGTGCTCTTCATCGCTCCGGTGGTGAGATGGGCGATTTATCACAACATTCCGACCGCAACCCGATCAACGCTCCATGCCAACGCAGCCCGACTGCTGATGGACCAAGGGGCTGACGTCCACGATGTCGCCCGTCATCTGTTGCGGACGGATCCCTTGGGCGATGCAGAGGTAGCCGAGCAACTGCAACAGATCGGCCGCAGCGCCCTTGTCCTCGGCGATGCCACTCTGGCTCGGAATTGCTTCGAACGTGCCTTGGAAGAGTTTCCGCCGGCCCAACGAACCGGGTCCTCCTATCTCGACCTCGTCTCAGCACAGTTGGATCAGCCGGCATCCGCCCTCTTGCATCTGCGCCGGGCCCTCGAACTCGGCGGCCTCGACGACACTCGAGTGGTGGAGGCGGGAGTTGGGCTGATCGGTAGCGTGATCGACAAGCCCGACCTGATGAGAGATGCGGGCGAGACGCTTCGGAACCTGACCGGGCGAAGGTCAGCCGTCGATGGCAGGCTGCTCCTCGAGTTCGAACTCGGTTTGGAGATGATCTCTGCGAGCCCTGACCAACGCAACGGCGCGAGTCGCTTGGAGCAAGCGCTCGAGGACTGTCAGCTTCCGGGCGATGTCGTCCACCATGCGCGGACCTTCCTTCAGATCACCGACCAGAGTGCCCTTCCCTCTCTCAGCGCCTCCGACCAGGCAGCCAGACTCACGGCCGAGGTGAATGTCGACAGGCTTCTCAGCACTGATCCCGTGGTCGAGAAGATCCAGACGGCAGCGGTAGTTGGGCTCCTATGCGCAGATCGGTTCGACGACGTCGAGGTGCACCTCGAGGTCGCCCGGGACCGAGCACGAGAAGAGGACAGGCCTTCCGCGGAGATTCGTATCTCCTACCTGTTGGCCACATCGCTGCTCTGGCGGGGCTCCCTGAAAGCGGCGGAGCGGGAGTTCCGTACCGGGCGCTACAGCGGGACGTCGACGGCTGCCAAGTACCAGGCCCTCCATACGCTCGGTCTCGTCGCCACGCTGGTGCAACAGGGGCGCATCGATGAGGCGACTCGGCGGTTCGACGGCCAGGGACCACCGAGCTTCGACGACGCCACATTCCGGGCATGCGCTCTGGTCGAGCGAGGGCGCCTGATCCTCGTCGGCGGCGATCCAGGCGCCGCTCTGGAGGACTTCTACCGGGCTGGGGACGAGCAGGGGACAGGCATCCCCAATCCAGCCCTCATCTCTTGGCGGGCTGACGCGGCGATGGCCCTTGTCTCTCTTGGTGAACACGACGAGGCGCGGCATCTGGCTGACGAGCACCTGCAGCTCGCTCGCCGCTACGGGACGGCACGCATGATTGGCGTGGGGCTCCGGGCCAAGGCCGCTGCCGCCGCCGATGTCTCCGAGAAGATCAAATTGCTGTACGAAGCGGTCGATCTACTCCAGTCGTCCCCGGCTCGCCTCGAGTCCGCTCGCGCCCTCGTAGAACTCGGGGCCATCCTCGTCGGGGCCGACAGAAAAGAGGAGGCCCGTGATCTCCTGCGACGCGGAGGCCAGATCGCCTCGACGTGTGGCGCCCGCACTCTCATGGATGTGGCCTGGGTCCAACTCCGAACCGCCGGTGCCCGGTCGCGACGGCTCGGCCATGACGAGCTCGACTCCCTTTCGCCGGCTGAATATCGGGTCGTTCGCCTGGTGGCGCGGGGCAAGACCAACCAGGTCATCGCCGAGGAGTTATATCTTGCACCGAAGACCGTTGAGGGCCACCTCGCTCGGGTCTTCAAGAAGCTCGGCATTCGGTCTCGCCAGGAGTTGATCGGCCCGCTGGCGGGCCTCTCGGACGGCGAGCTCCTCGATGAGTCCGCCTGAGGCGCTACGCGAGTTCTAGGCCGACATGTCAACGGCATTGACGCGGACGGGTAGCAGCGTGACTACAACGCGCTCCTCCCCAGGACGGTCGTGGACCCGGAGATCGACCCCGTACTTCGCACCGACCTTGTCGGCGAAGGAGTAGTCGGGGTCTGGACTGATCTGGGCATCGCCACGGACTTCCAAGTACCGCTGTGGGTTGGCCGGATCCAAGATGAACAGCGTGCAGCCGCCGCGACGCTCCATGTTCTTGACCTTCTGCCTCACCGTGTTGAGAGAGATCTGGAGCGAGTCTCCCTCGGCCAGGAACCAGACAGCCGATACTTGCGGTCGGCCATCAGGTCCGACCGTGGCCAACACGGCAGTGCGGGCAGCCAGCAGGTCCTGGTGGGAGGCGGGGATGCTGCTCATGGCCGTTCCTCTCAAGTGGCGAACTGACGTCGATGCTATGGCACCCCGCTGGTCGGGAAGGCGAACGAGCGTCAGGTGTCTCCAGTCACGACAAGGTGACGACGGGAGGCGTAGGTTGCAGCTTCTGCGTTCAGGGTCCAGTGCCGTGGACGCCAATGAGAGCGACGCCAAAAGCCGGCTAATAGGGAGGGTCTATGCGAGCAGTTCGATGCATTGGTGGGAAAGCCTCCATCACCGAGGTTCCCGTTCCCTCGGGCGACGGGCTGCGGGTGCGGGTGGCATCAGCGGGGATCTGCGGGTCGGATCTTCATCTCGAGCCCTGGGACCTTCCGGTGACCCTGGGCCACGAGATGGCCGGATTCCTTCTCGATGGCACACCCGTTGCCGTCGAGCCGATCGCCGCTTGCGGCCGGTGCGACGAATGTCTGTCGGGTAACTACAACCACTGCCGATCGGGCACGTCCGTGCTCTTGGGTGTGGGGCGGGACGGGGGTATGGCCGACGAAGTCCTGGTGCCGCCCTCGGCCCTCGTCCCGATCGCCGAGGGCGTGTCGGTAAAGGACGCATGCCTGGTCGAACCGTTGGCCGTCGCCGTCCACGCCGTACGCCGGGGTCGCCTGCAAGCGGGGGACCGGGTGGCAGTCGTCGGGGGCGGGACCATCGGCCAGACTGCTCTCTGTGCCGCGCAGGATATCGGAGCCCGGGTCGACCTAGAGGCGAGACACGACCATCAGCGGGTGGCTGCAGAAACCCTCGGGGCGGGCCAGGTCACCGAGCACTATGACGTGGTCCTGGAGTCGGCTGGCACTGAGAGCGCGCTCCTGCGGAGCATCGAGCTGTGTCGTCCCGGTGGACGGGTGGTCCTGCTCGGTACCTACTGGGGTGAGGTGACGATGCCGGGCATGGCTATGGCAATGGCCGAGATCGACCTCGTGCCCGCCAGTATGTACTCGACGTCGGGATCGACGCGTGACATCGATGTCGCCGCCCGGATCCTCGCTGATCGTCCCCTCATCCCGAGGACGATCATCACCCACCGGTTCCCCCTCGATGGTGTTGTCGAGGCTTTCGCCACCGCCCGAGATCGATCAGCCGGCGCTATCAAAGTGGTCCTAGAGCCCTAAGCGCCGCAGGCGGAACAATAGGCGGCCTTCGGTGTTGGAAACCGTGAGAACAGGCAGCACTCGAGGAGGCAACGTGAAGGCAATCGTGCTTGAGTCGTTCGGCGGTCCAGAACAACTGCACCTGACCGAGGTGAGGGTCCCAGAGCCTGGGCCGACGCGGGTCCGTGTCCGAGTGCGGGCGGTGGGCGTGAATCCGACTCCAAGATTCGTGGCGCCATGGAAGACGCCTTCCCCACCCCGCTGCCGACCATCCTCGGAACCGAGTTCGCAGGCATCGTCGACGCAGTGGGCGAGCGCGTCGACAGTGCCCAGCTAGGCGATGCCGTCGTGGGTTGGGCTGACCAGCCAGACGGGTCCTACGCCGAGTTCGCACTGGCCTCGACCTATACCTCGAAGCCCGCCACTCTCGGATTTGAAGAAGCGGTGACGCTCCCCGTCGCCGGTCGGACGTTGGAGCGTGTTCTGGACGAGCTCGGCGTGACTGCGGGCGACACACTGTTGATCCATGGCGCCGCAGGTGCGGTCGGAACCGTTGCCGTGCAGCTGGCCGTGGGCAGGGGAGCGACCGTCATTGGAACAGCGGGGCCGGACAATCAGGACTATGTCCGCTCCCTTGGCGCCATCGCCACGACCTACGGTCCCGGGCTGGTGGAACGGGTCAGAGAGCTCGCCCCCGATGGGGTGGACGCGGTCTTNNTCGGCGTGCCGTTCTCGAGGGGAGGCGACTCGACCGTAGCCAACCTTCCTGACCTGCTCGACCGGGCGGCAGTCGGGGGCATCTCGACAGCGGTTGCCGCCACCTTTCCCCTGGCCGAAGCCGAGCAGGCGCAGCGGGTGAGCGAGGCCGGCCACGCCCGGGGCAAGGTGGTGCTCTCCCTGCCCTGACACAGGTGGAACTCAGAGAGCCCCTGGTTCCATCGGCACGAGTTAGGGCCGACTTCAGCGGCAAAATCCGCAGAAGAAACTAGGTCGCCTGTATAGCGATTTGTGCGGCGTGAGGGCTACTGTCCATTCATGTACGAGGGTTCGCTGCTTGACGAAACGAGGCGCATCGGCGAGGAGATCGCAGGTCGTTGGGCGCCCGACGTGGACACGCAGTCACGATTTCCAGCCGAGACGATTGACGCCCTGCGGAGCTCAGGTGCCCTCGGAGCACTCGTGCCCACCGAGCTCGGAGGCGGCGGGGCGACCATGGTCGAGATGGCCGCGGCCGTAACGGCCCTGTCGGAGCACTGTGCGTCGAGCGGGCTCATCCTCGCCATGCACCAGATCCAGGTGGCTTCCATCCTGCGTCACGGTTCGAAGGACATGCACGACCAGGTGCTCCCACGGCTGGTGTCTGGCGATCTCCTACTCGGGAATGGGGCCAGTGAGGTGGGTTTGGCCGGAGACCGGCGGTCCAGCTCTTGTGCCTTGGAGGCCATCGACGGTGGATTCCATCTGGAGAAGCAGGCATCCACCGTCTCCTACGGCGAGTACGCCGATGGCATCTTGGTGACGGCGCGAAAGGACGCGGACAGCGCGGCCCACGACCAGGTGATGGCGGTCTGCCTGTTGCCCGAACTCAAGGTCGAGCCCCAAGGGGACTGGGACACGCTGGGCCTGCGGGGGACGTGCAGCCGGCCGTGCCTGCTCATTGCCGACCTGCCGACATCCATGGTCATCACTGAGTACGCCGAGGTGTTCAAACGCACATCGCTCCCGGTCAGCTCGGTCCTTTTGAGCTCGGTGTGGTTGGGCCTGGCCGAGGCGGCCGGACGCCAGGCCCACCGCTCGGTTCGAGCCCAGGCCCGCAAGCAGCGACTGGCCTCACCTGATGCCGCACCGCCCACCTCGGCCCTTCGCCTCGCCGAGCTGAGCGTCGTCCTCCACGAGATGCGCGAGGTGCTCGCCGGTGGGGCCGAAGAGTACGAGCGGGTCAAGGACACACCCGAGGTGGCGACGCTTCGAAGCTCGGGACGCATGGACAACATCAAACTGGCATCGTCGACGCTGGTGCTGGCCGTGGTCCAGCAGGCCATGGCCATCTGTGGTCTGCAGGGATTCAAGAACAACTCGGAGTTCACCCTGGCCCGCATCATGAGGGACGCCGCGGCCGCACCCCTGATGGTCAACAACGATCGTGCCCTCATGGCGACTGCCCAGGCGTTGCTCCTCCGGAAAGACTTGTGATGCGCCCCCTCGTGGCCGTGCTGCATCACTCCCGGTCGTTTTTCCCGCTGGATCTCCATCAGATGGTGCGGGACGACTTCGAGCTGCTGTGGGCGGTCAACGAGGAAACGGCAGCGGACGTCACCATGATGCGACTCCTCCGCAAGTTCGGAACCGTGGTCGAGATCGGTGGCCTCGACTTCGACCAAGCCTCAGCTGTCCTAGCTGAGCACCGCCCCGAGGGGATCGTCTCGTTCGTCGACGACAACGTCGAGCTGGCCGCACAGCTGGCCGCACGACTGGGCCTGATCTACCACTCGCCNNCCCCGGTTCTGGACGGTGCCGGCTGGCCTCAGTCGGGCCGAGGTGAAGGAGATGGCCGACGACATCACCTACCCGGCCGTGCTCAAGCCCGCCGAGGGAAGCGGCAGCCGGGGGATCATCCGCCTTTCCGGGCCCGACGATCTCGTCGATACCGTCGAGGCCGAGCCGGGCTCCGATGGCTACTTGGTCGAGGAGTACCTCGTCGATGAGCTCCACGACCGTTGGTTCGCCAGCTACTTCTCGGTCGAGAGCGTGGTCAGTGGGGGGGTCATCAGCCACGCCGCGATCTGCGGTCGCTTCCCTTTGGCCGAACCATTCCGGGAGACCGGCAACTTCGTGCCCGGACTCCTCGACCCTGAGCTCGAGCCCGAGGTCTTCGCCATGGTGGAGGCCACCACGGAGGCGCTCGGCATCCGCGACGCCGTCGTCCACACCGAGATCAAGCTCACCCCGGATGGACCGAGGCTGATCGAGATCAACGGCCGCCTCGGGGGCAGGCCACCCTTCGTCCTCATGAGTGTGTCGTCAGTCAACCTGTTCAAGGCGGCCTGTGCGGTTGCCGTCGGCACGCCCGTGCGCTTTGACCGGCCTGTCGCCTGCGATGGCGTCGGGTTCTGGCTCATGCGTCAGCCTCCGGTGTCGGCCCGCACGGTCAGGTCCATCACCGGTGTGGCCGAGGTGTCCGAGCTGGACGGCGTCGACGAGGTCATCGTGAGGAGGAACGCCGGATCGTCGGTCGATTGGCGGGAGGGGACCGACTCCTTGGTGGCCACGGTCAAGGGCCGGCGGCCCGACCATGCTGCCTTGGCGGAGACCGTGGCCGCTGTCAACCGACTATTGACAGTCGACTACACCGAGTAGCCGTTGGCACGGGACCGACCCCGACTCCGGCTGGTTGGCCGCAACGGGAGCGGGTAGGCAGGGGTCATGCCGACGGACACCGCACCAGCCACGCAGTCCGACCCGTTCGATCTGCAGCGCTTCGTTATCGCCCAGAATGCTGGTGGAACCTACGAGCGGGCCCTGGCCGAGCTACGAGCCGGCTACAAGGTATCGCACTGGATGTGGTTCGTCTTCCCCCAGATCGCGGGACTGGGCACGAGCCCCACGTCCACGCGGTACGCCATCCGATCGATCGACGAGGCGAAGGCTTACCTTGATCACGAGGTGCTCGGACCCCGGCTGCTGGCCTGCGCTGAGGCGCTCCTCGACTTGAGCGGGGCGACGGCCGCCGAGGTGCTCGGCGGAATCGACGCCCAGAAGCTGAGGTCGTCGATGACCCTGTTCTCGAGGGCTGATCCGGATAATCCGGCCTTCGCTCGGGTACTCGATCAGTACTTCAGGGGCGAGCCGGACACGGCCACCGACCGGCTGCTGTAGGACAAACGGCCAAACCAACGCTCGACGCCAGACCGGGCGCGGCCGGCGACTGGGTCAGGCGACGTCGCTGTCCCGGATGACCCGAATGTTGGACTGGGAGTGTTGGGTGACCGAGTGACCGCCGTGTTTGCTTCGGGCCAGATCGGCGGCGCAGTCCTCGCACAGCCGTCCGTACTGACGATCGATGTGGAGTCGCTTGCGGTCAGTGCGTCCGACCTTGGACACGGCGCCCTTCCAACCGCAGCAATGGCACGCGCCGTATCGCTGTTTGTAGAGGATTCCGATGGTGTTCGCATCCCTTGAGGCCATACGTCCCTATCGACCGATCTGCCCCTGCGCTTAACTGCAATATCGCTATCTCGACTTCGGTCGGAAATACTTTCACGTTCTGGTAACAATTCTCTGGCATACCCGCGATTTTCAGGGATTTGTGGGCGAGGTCTGACGTGGGTGCGAAGGCGGGGAACTGCCTTGAACCAGGCGACCCCCTCCCACAACCCGGTGCCTGACCCGACTGATCCTCTGGGAGAGTGTGGGGGTGTTCGTGACCAATCATGTGCTGTCTGGCGTGCTTGTCGGCCAAGGCCTGAAGGGTCGACCTCTTAGCGCGTTCGTGGTCGGGGTCGGCTCCCACCTGGTCCTCGATGCCATTCCCCACTGGGGGTCGGCCGGTCACAGCCAGTTCATGCGGATGGCCAAGCGCGACGGCGTCCTCGGTCTGACCGCCATTGCTGCAGCTGCGCTGCTGGTCGACCGGCCGTCTCGGGTGGCAACCCTGTCGGCCATTGCCGGAGCCGTCATCCTCGACCTCGACAAGCCGGTCTCGATCTACTTGCACTTCGACCCGTTCCCCGAAGTGGTGAACCGCTTCCACCGCGCCATCCAGCGGGAGGCGCCGAGCGGAATGACCAGCGAGTTTCTCTGGGGTGCCCTCTTCGCCGTCCTCGATGTGGCCGCCGTCACCGCTGGGCGGTCCCGGTCGATGCAGCCGGCCGTGGCTCCTTAGCCAAGCTCGGCCAGCCGGGGCACGACCTGTTCGCCCAGCTCGGTGACCCACCCGGCCGGGTCCGGGACCATGGGGCCGACCTCGACCATGTCGATGCCCAACTCGGCCATCTCCCCCATAGTGGCGATGAAGGCATCCACGTCCTTCATGGGGTCATCTCCCGAGATGATGGTCTTCTTGATGGCGGCTGGGTCGCGGCCCTCGGTCTCGCAGTGCCGGGCCAGGACGTCGAGCTTGTGGGCCACGAAGGCAGCGTCAGGAGCGAAGAGGTTGCAGGCATCGGCGTAGCGGGCCACGAGGCGAAGTGTCTTTTTCTCGCCGCTCCCTCCGATCATGATTTTCGGCGCCGGTCGCTGGATGGGTGGCGGCGAACAGATGGTCTCGGCCAGTTGGTAGTGCTTGCCCTCGTAGGGGCCGTTGTCGTCGCTCCACATCTGATGGCAGATCTGGAGGGCCTCTTCTAGGCGCTCGAAGCGCTCGCTGAGCGGCGGGAAGGGAACGCCGAGGCCCAAGTGCTCCCGTTCGTACCAGGCGGCACCGAGCCCGAGCATGGCCCTACCGCCCGAGACGATGTCCAGCGTGGTGGCGATCTTGGCCAGGAGACCTGGGTGACGGTAGGTGACCCCGGTGACGAGGAGCCCGAGAGTCATCGAGCGGGTCTGACCGGCCAGGAACCCGAGCGAGGTGTAGCCCTCGAGCATCGGGTCCTCGGAGACCCCGATCGACTCCATCTGAAACCAATGGTCCATGAGAGTGAAGGTCGAACACCCGCCGTCCTCGGCCGCCCGGGCAGTGGCGGCCAGGGTCGGGCCCAGGGCCTCGGGTCCTCCAGGAAGGGTGAAGTTGGCATAGTGAATCCCAAGCTCCATGGTCATCTCCTCATCTTCGGTAAGCCGATCATACGGAGATCGCGCACCCACGACTTCGACGGCTGCCGATGGCCGGATCGGCGGTGAAGGCACCTCTGGTCCGAGCCCGAATTTCCGCCTGGTTCGAGTACTAGCGCGGACAGGTGGATACTGGACTGTCACAACGTCGTGCCGTATGCCTATACAGAGGAGCACCGGACTACCAACGATCGTGAATGCACATGTGGCCAGTCAGAAGTCCTGACCCAACCACCCTCGAGTTGTCGAAGGCGAAGGTCCGCCGCCCTCGGGGCGTGGCAGTGCTCACGTAGAGAGAGGAACTTCCAGTAGTGCGGAGACACAGGAGAGTTCTCGTAGTCATGGCTGCATCGATCGTGACGGTGTCGATGCTTGTCCTCGCGCCCCCGGTGGCGAGCGCAGCCACACGTGGTTCGCTGGTTGGTGCCGCCGGCGGAAGCGTGGAGGTCACCATGGAGTCGATCGGCCACGATGGCAATCCTGGGCTCGTCTGGGGGTTCTATGGAGGTCCCGAGGGAGCAGTGAACGGATTCGAAGACGTGAGCGGGCCAGGGCTCAACATCCAAAACCGGCCCTTCACCACCACCGGAGGATCTGCGCAGTGCTGCCAGTACTTGAACCTCGACAGTGAACTCACCCTCGGCGCGGTCTACACCGTGTCGGCCACCTGGACGGACGCCAACGGCTCCTTCAGCCTGGCCCCGACCCGAATCCTCGCTCGTAGCTTCTTTGTCACCTCACAACTTCCGAGGGTGGTGGGCATGGCCCGAACGCCGGACGGCCACGGCTATTGGAAGGTGGATTCCTGGGGTGGAGTTACCGACTACGGGAATGCTGCCCACCTCACCCATACGAACAGCCTGGCCACCAACCAGCCGATAGTGGGAATGGCGGCGACCCCGACCGGAGATGGTTTCTGGCTCGTTGCCAGTGACGGAGGTGTCTTCGGTTTCGGAGATGCGAGCTTCTATGGGTCAACCGGTGCACTGACCCTGAACAGACCGATCGTCGGCATGGCCTCCACCCCCGACGGCAAGGGCTATTGGCTGGTCGCCTCCGACGGCGGCATCTTCTCCTTCGGGGATGCGGCCTTCCAAGGCTCGTTGGGCGGAATGAACCTCAATGAGCCCGTCGTCGGGTTGGCGACAGATCCAATGACCGGCGGGTACTGGGAGGTTGCCGCCGACGGCGGGATCTTCTCGTTCAATGCCCCCTTCTTGGGGTCAACAGGAAACATCAGGCTGAATCAGCCCATAGTCGGCATGACCGACACGCCCAGCGCCGAGGGATACCGGTTTGTCGCCGTTGACGGCGGCATCTTCGATTTCGGCGATGCCCAGTACTACGCCACTGGCTCGTAAGGCATCGTGCCGAGCGGGTCCGCGCCATGGACCAGTGCCCGCCGGTGCCTGATGGGATGACCATGACCGTCGTCTCCGGGCCTGACCGGCCCCGTCGGGGCCCGATCTCCACCCCGGCAGGCGAACGCTGAGGGCTCTAGAACGATCGAAGGGCAGCAGGACCATCTGTTCACGGGGCTGACACCGCGACGGAACACACCCGTCGTAACCTGCTCCGATGACGGTCTTGGACTCCCCGGCGCAAACGGCATCCGCCCCGCGCCGCCATAGCCAACCGAAACGTCGGCTCCCGGACTGGATTGCCGTGATTCTGTGGCTGATCGTCGGTGCTCTGGCCATCGTGGCCGCCATGCGGCTCTTCGCCTGGGACACCTACCAACCATTCGCCGTCCTGAACGACGTCACCGCCTTCGTCTACCTGCCGGCCTGGATCATCCTGATCGTTGCCCTGATCGGCCGCCGCTTCTACCTGGCACTCGCTGCCCTGGTCATCGTGGCGCTCCAGGTCGTCTTCATGCTCCCCGAGCTCACCGCCGCTGAGCCCATCCCGTCATGGGCGACCAAGGCGCCCACCATCCGGGTGCTCGATGCAAACGTCTACTACGCCAACCCGTCGATGGCCGGGTACATCCAGCAGATCAAAGCCCAACGGCCGGACCTCATCACCATGGAAGAGGCCACCACCTTCTCGGTCGACCAGCTG
>PLSY01000303.1 GCA_003164275.1 Acidimicrobiaceae bacterium
TTCCAGGACAGCTCCGAGACGTGCACAAGTCCGTCCATCCCACCGAGGTCGACGAAGGCGCCGAAGTTGACCACCGAGGAGACGACGCCCTTGCGGCGCTCGCCCGGCTTCAGGTTGGTGAGGAACTCGCCACGCTGCTCTTTTTGCGTCTCCTCCAGCCATGCCCGCCGCGAGAGGACCACGTTGTTGCGGTTTCGGTCGAGCTCGATGATCTTGGCCTCGATGACGCGGCCGACGTAGGGCTGGAGCTCGCGCACCCGGCGGAGCTCGACGAGGGAGGCGGGAAGGAAGCCGCGGAGCCCGATGTCGACGATGAGACCGCCCTTCACCACTTCGATGACCGGCCCGCTGACGACCTCGTCGTTCTCCTTCAACTTCTCGATGGTTCCCCATGCCCGCTCGTACTGGGCCCGCTTCTTCGACAGGATGAGACGGCCCTCTTTGTCCTCCTTTTGGAGCACCAGGGCCTCGATGGCCTCGCCCAGCGTGACGATCTCCGAGGGGTCCACGTCGTTGCGGATGGACAGCTCCCGGACGGGGATGACGCCTTCTGACTTGAAGCCGATGTCGAGGAGGACCTCATCCCGGTCGATCTTGACCACCGTTCCCTCGACCAGGTCACCATCTTCGAACTCGACGATGGTGCCGGCCATGGCGTCTTCCAGGGATGCGCCGCCGAGGTCGTCCTCGGTCACCGAGCGCGGGATGTACACCCCGTTCTCGTCGAAGGTGCCCATGGCCTCGGGCGACAGTAGGGCGGTGCCCTGGGGTACGACTTGAGTGTCAGACATGAATGTAGGTAGCTCGCTTTCCGGACAGATCTCCGCGTCCGTAGGGACGTCGGCGGTGAGTTAGGGGCCACACGGTTGTGACCGGGAATCAATGGTACTCGACTGCCTTGGGAGCCGATACCGCAACATTCGCCCGAGCGGGTAGCTCCGGGTAGTCAGGCGCCCTTAGCCTCGGCCCACGAGTCGCCCCAGGCCATGGCCACCTTCAAGGGCACCTTCAAGTCGGCTGCCCCAGTCAAGGCGTCCTCGGTCAGTGCGGCCACCTCGTCCTCCTCGCCAGCCGCCACGTCGACCAGGACCTCGTCGTGTACCTGGAGGACCAGGTCGGAGGCGAAACCGCCCTGTTCGAGTCCGACGTCGAGACGGATCAGTGCCACCTTGAACAGATCAGCGGCGAGGCCTTGGATGCCGGCGTTCATGGCTTGTCGCTCCGCCGCTTGTCGCACCTGGTAGTTCGACGCGGTGAGGTCGGGAAGCGGTCGGCGCCGCCCGAAGGCCGTCATGGTGTAGCCGGCGCTGCGGGCCTCGGCGACGGCCCGGTCCATGTAGTCGTGCACCGAGGGGAAGGCGGCGAAGAAGGCCTGCAGGATGCCCTGGGCCTCTTCGACGGGCACGGCAAGGCGTTGGGACAGGCCATAGGCCTCCATGCCGTAGGCCAAGCCGTAGGAGACCATCTTGGCCGTGGACCGCTGACCACCTGTCACCGCCTCGCGGTCGATGCCGAAGACCCGAGAGGCGACTGTCCGGTGGATGTCCTCGCCGGCCTCGAAGGCAGCGGTCAGTCCGGGATCGCCGGACAGGTGGGCGATGGCTCGGAGCTCGACCTGGTCGTAGTCGGCGACGAGCAGGCGCCGGCCGGGAGAGGGAACGAAGGCCTCCCGGAAGCGCCGACCCTGGTCGGTGCGGACGGGGATGTTGTGGAGATTCGGGCGGTCAGAGGACAGACGGCCCGTCCGGGCCACCGTCTGGCGGAAGGTGGCATGGATGCGCCCGTCCTCGGCCACCTCAGCGGCCAGACTCTCGCCGTAGGTCGAACGGAGCTTCTCCACCTCGCGGTAGCGCAGCAGTACCTCGATGATCGGGTGCTGGTCCCGGATCGACTCCAAGGTACGGGCGTCGGTGGAGAAGCCCGTTTTGGTCTTGCGGGTTGGGGTCAGGCCGAGCCGTTCATAGAGGACAGACCGCAGTTGCGGCACCGAGTTCACCTTGAACGGTTCGCCGGCGAGCTCCTGGATGGTGGCATCGAGGGCCTGGCACTCCTCGGCCAGGCCCGAGGCGATGTCCCTGAGCACCACCTGGTCGACGGGGATTCCCACTACCTCCATGCGGGCGAGCACCCGGATGAGGGGTTGCTCGATGCCGAGGTAGAGCTCCTCCTCCCCGACCGCCTCGAGGGCTTCGATCAGTGGGCGTCGGAGTCGGGCGATCACCGACGTCAGTCGGGCGGCGGCGAGGATGCCGGGATCGATCGCCGGACTGTCGTTGGGCTCCTCCTCATCTGGACCGTCGAGGAGGAACATTCCCTGCCCCTTCGGTCCCGAGCCGTCTTCGACCTCGACGTCGAGGTATTTGGAGGCGAGGTCGCTCAACCGGTAGTGGTCCCTCGAGGGATCGAGGAGGTAGGCGGCCACCGCGGTGTCGAGGGTCAGCGAGCAGATGTCGACCCCGAGTGGCAGCAGAGACCGCATGATCTCTTTTGCGTCGTGGGCCACCACGCCGACGCCGCCGAGGGCAAAGGCGGCGCTGAGCATGGTGAGCACTCGCTCGTCTAAGAGCAGCCCCGACGTCCCTTCTGCCTTCGGTGCCAGGTGGACCGAGGGCGCCAACTGGTCTGAGCCGTCGACCGGCTCGCACGACAAGGTCAAGCTGGTCAACGGGGATCGCCCCGGATCACCCTCCCACCTCGCGAACAGAGCCACGTTGCCGGTGGTCGCCCGAGCCACGTCGAACAACGCCGACACCTCCGCCAGGGCTGCGTCGACGGTGACGGGGATGTCCACCTCCGGCGAAGCCAGCCAGGCCGGTGACTGGCCGTGGTGGGCCTCTCCCGGGTCGTCGCCGCCGCCCCAGCCGGGGGGAGCTCCGCCGTCGCCGGGCTCCCCGAGTGCTCCTTCGGACATGAGCGAGGAGAAGCGCGCCCAAAGGGCACGGAGCTCCAGGCGCTCGAAGAAGGCCTGGGCCTCGTCGTAGTTCCAGCCGCCGAGCGTCAGCTGATCGACATGGACATCGAGCGGCACGTCCCTCACGAGCGGGATCATCTCGCTGTTGGTCCGCACCCTCGCCTCGTGGAGGCCCAGGTTCTCTCTGAGCTTGGGCGACAAGGCGTCAAGGTGGGCAAACAGCGAGTCGATGTCGCCGTACTCGTTCACCAACTTGGCGGCAGTCTTCTCGCCCACCCCGGGCACTCCGGGAAGGTTGTCCGATGGGTCCCCGCGCAAGGCGGCCAAGAATGGGTACTTCTCCGGGTGGACCCCGGTGCGCTCCTCGATCCCGGCCTCGTCGTAGAGGGCGTAGTCACTCACCCCTCGTCGGTTGTAGAGCACTCGCACGTAGGGGTCCTCGACCAGCTGGTACGAGTCGCGGTCGCCAGTGACGATGATCACCGGATGGCCGCGGTCCCGGGCTTCGGTGGCCAACGTGGCCAGCACGTCGTCGGCCTCGAAGCCCTCGGCTTCTAGTACAGGAATGGCCAACGAGGCGAGCAGCTCTCGGATCATCTCGAACTGGGGCAGGAGATCAGGCGGGGTGGCCGCCCGCCCACCCTTGTAGTCCGAGACGATCTCATCGCGGAAGGTTGCCCCGGGCAGATCGAAGGCCACGGCAAAGCCAACGGGATGGTGGTCGCGGATCAGGTTGTGCACCATCGAGGCGAATCCGTGCACGGCATTCGTCACGACACCGGTTGTGGTGGCGAGGTCCGGCGGCAGGGCAAAGTAGGCGCGATAGGCCAGTGACATCCCATCGAGCAGAAACAGGGGCTCGGATGGAGCGCTCTTCACCCCATCGTTGCCCGCGTGAGCTGCCTCGACCGGAGCACCGCTTTTTTCCGGCGTCGGGCCCTTGTCTGTGGTGACCATGACCGAGGCGACCCGCTCAGGGCGCCAGTGCGCCTTCGAGCACCTGGCGGGCCACATCGATCATCCGAGAGCGCGTCCCCATGGCCGTTTTTTGGATGAACCCGAAGGCCTCCGATTCGGACATGCCGGACCGCTCCATGAGAATGTTCTTCGCCCCATCGACCAGTCGCCTGGTTTCGAGTTTATCCTCTGCGCTGGCCGGTCGGCCCTCGGTGCCGTCAGCCACCGCTTCTTGTGCCTCGGCATCGATGGCCCACTCCTGCTCGCAGCGGGCCACGGCCTGGTCAATGGCCGGAATCAGCTCGATCCGTTGGAAGGGCTTGACCAGATAGGCGGCGACACCGGCGTCACGGGCTTCGTCGATCAGGTTCCGCTGGCTGAAGGCGGTGAGGATGAGCACAGCCACCTTCAGATCCAACTCCTTGATGGCACGAGCAGCAGCCAGTCCGTCGGATCCCGGCATCTTCACATCGAGGATGACGAGGTCGGGGCGATGAGCGGCAACGAGCTCGACCGCCTCGTCGCCGCGGCCGGTCTCGCCGACGACGTCGTAGCCCTCGTCGAGGAGGATCTCTTTCAGATCCAGTCGAATGATCGCCTCGTCTTCGGCGATGACCACGCGCCTGGTCATGGTTGTTCACGTCCTTCCAACTCGGGCACCGAGGGTTCTTGCGGACGGCAGACATGGACCTTGCCCATCTGCCGCATGCGGATGTCGATCAACCGGGCCCGACCACCAACTGGTCCATGAGTTCATCCTGTCGACGCTCGAGCTCAGCGATCCGGTCCACCAGGACCGATCGGGTCTGCAGCATGACGGTAGCCTGCCTGTTCGCCTCGTCGTACTCGCGAGAGGCGATCGGGGTCTCAGCCACCAGCGCCCGGAGTCGGGTGTCGTCGGCGATCTCGTTGACTACCACTAGCTGCTCATCGAGGACGGCCAGCTCTGCCCGGGCGCGCATCAGCCGGTCGTGGGCATCACTGAGGCGTCGTTCGAGGGTGGTGCGATGCATGGGAGGGCAATTCTACGCATGGCCGCAGGCCCATCAGGACCATGTCGAAGTCGAGCCTCCGATTCCGACCGCCCGACGCCCTCAACCGGGGTCGACGTCTTGGCGGACCACGTTCGACGACAGGCGTACGAGAGCCTTGTGGTCGGGGTGCTCGCCGAATCCGTCCGCCGTCGGCACCGAGATGACCAAGCCACCCTCCCCGCGCTGGTGCGGGCGAATCGCCTCCACCAGGTCATCGGCTAGATAGGACCGGGCGGGGCTCAGATCCCCCGGCCAGGTGAAGCCCGGCAGGGCGGCGAGGGTGGCGTTGATGCCACGGGCGAATCCGCTCTCGAACATGCCGCCCATCCACAGTGGGACGTCTGAGGCCGTGCAGTCTTCGATGACACTGAGGGCGGATCCGATTCCGCCAAGACGGGATGGCTTCACGCACACGACAGAGCAGGCGCCCAGGTCGAGGGCCGAAGAGACCCGTGAGGGTGAGGTGAGGCTCTCGTCGAGGCAGATGGGCGTGTCCATGCGGGCGGCCAAGCGGGCATGACCGTCGAGGTCGTCGCGGTCAAACGGCTGTTCCAGGCACAAGAGCCCGAATCGGTCGAGGCTGGCCAGGTGGTCCTCGTCGGCTGGCCCGTAGGACTCGTTGGCGTCGGCTTGGAGCCGCAACTCCGGCACCGCCGCCCGCACCGCCTGCAAGGGAGTGGAATCCCAACCTGGCCCTATCTTCATCTTGACGCGGGTGTAGCCCTGGTTGGCCAGGGCCTCCACATTGGCTACGAGCGCTCCAATCGAGCTCGAGATGCCGAGGACGGCTCCGGGTTCCACCGACCGGCCAGCAACGCCGAGGAGAGTGGCGAACGGACGACGTTCGGCCCGTAGGTGGGCATCGGCCACGGCCATCTCGAGGGCAGCGAAGGCCAAGGGGTAGTCACGTGCGCCAAGCCGGTGCCGGTCCAGGCGGGCGGGCATCGCCAGTAGACCTCCGGTGGCCGAGCATTGTGCCAGTAGTCGAGGAACGAGCGAGCCCTCGAGGGCCGAAAAGGCGGCGGCTGCATCCTCTCGGTCGTAGGTGGTGTCGCCAAGGGCTGCGCACTCGCCCCAGCCGTCGACGCTCCGCCCACTTGTCTCGCCGACAATCCGGACCATCACCAAGCGGCGGTGGCGGTGGATCCCCCGAGAGGTGGACACCGCACCGAGAAAGGGGATCTCCACCACTCTGAGCTCGACGGCACGGAGAGTGACGAGGCGAGCCTGTCCTACCGACTGCCACTGGGCTGACAGCCAACCTTCGCCCCTCATGGCCGGGAGCCTAATGGGGGTCGACCACTTGGCTCCTTGAGAAAGTGAGCGTGGTCGACGGGGGGCCGACAGGTGAGCACTGCGGAGAGTCAAGGCTCCCGGAATAGGGCCTCAACAAAGGGACACAACAGATGAGGTTGTTTCGGGTCGACTCTCCATCCGGCCCTTGGACATGAGGTCTTCTTGACGCGGATCCGTGTTGTCGGGCTTCTCATCGGCCAGCTGGGACTTCGGGGCCTTCGGTGGCGATCGGGCGGACGTGGCGGCCAATGGCGACGTCAGCGGCGCTTTCCGGTCGAGGCTCAGACCTCCC
>PLSY01000402.1 GCA_003164275.1 Acidimicrobiaceae bacterium
AGCTCGGGGATGGACACCTGGTACTCCGAGAGGATCTCGAGCAACAGCGCCTCAGTCTCGAGCTCGACCCGATCCACCTCGTCGACCAGCAACACGACCGGCTCAGGGGAGCGGATCGCCTCCAGCAGCGGTCGGGCGAGGAGGAACTCCTCGGAGAAGATGTCCTCTCCGAGCTGCTCCCACCCCTGGCCGGAATCGGCCTGGATACGCAGGAGCTGCTTTTTGTAGTTCCACTCGTAGAGGGCTTTGGACTCATCGAGTCCTTCGTAGCACTGGAGCCTGATCAAACGGGACCCGGTCAATCGGGCCACCGACTTCGCCAGCTCGGTCTTCCCGGTGCCGGCCGGCCCCTCGACCAGGACGGGCTTGGCCAGCCGGTCGGCCAGGAACACCACGCCGGCGATACCCTCGTCGGCCAGGTAGTCCACTCCGGCCAGGCCCTCTCGGACGGCAGCGATGGAGTCGAACCGGGGTGCGCCCGCCACCGGGAACCCCGTCGTGATCTCGTTGGTTGCCCGCTCGGATGTAGTCATGCTCGCACCTGCCCATTGCCATTGACGATGTATTTGATAGAGGTCAGCTCCCGGAGGCCCATGGGCCCCCTGGCGTGGAGCTTCTGGGTCGAGATGCCAATCTCCGCCCCGAGACCGAGCTCCTCGCCATCGATGAACCGCGTAGACGCGTTGACCAGCACGGCCGCGGCGTCCACCTCAGAGCAGAATCGCTCGGCGGCCGAGAGGTCTCCGGTCACGATGGCCTCGGAGTGCCCCGAGCTGAACCTGGTGATGTGGTCGATGGCCCCGTCGAGGTCCTCGACCACGGCCACGGCCAGCTTCAGCCCCAAGAACTCGGTGGCGAAGTCTCCCTCTGTCGCCGCCTCGACATGGGGAAGGACGGCTCGGGTGGCGGCGTCGCCGACCAGCGTCACACCGGCCAAGGCGGCTGCCACCCGGGGCAGGAAGGTGTCGGCCACCGAGCGGTGGACGAGCAGGGTCTCGGCCGCGTTGCACACTCCGGGACGATGGCACTTGGCATTGACCACGATGGACTCGGCCATGCCGAGATCAGCCGCCTGATCGACGTAGATGTGGCAGTTACCCGCCCCGTCGAGCACATACGGCACTGTGGCGTGCTGGCGCACCGAGGCCAGGAGGGATGGGCCTCCCCGAGGGATCAGGCAGTCGATGAGCCCGTCGAGCTGCATGAAGGCCACGGCCGATTCCCGGCTGGTGTCCTCCACCAGGCCCACGGCGTCGACCGGAAGCCCGGCTTTGGCCAGGCCGTCGCGCAAGGCGGCGGCGATGACGGTGTTCGATGCAATGGCCGATGACGAGCCCCGGAGCAGGACCGCATTGCCTGATTTGAGGCACAGTCCGGCGGCATCGCTCGTCACATTGGGCCGGTTCTCGTAGATCACGCCGATGACGCCCAGGGGGGAGCGGACTCGGGACACCCGCAGGCCGTTGGGCCGGACCCAGCCCTCGACCACCTCGCCCACCGGGTCGGGCAGGCCCACCACCTTGCGCAGACCCGCGGCCATCCCCTCCACCCGGCCCCGGTCGAGACGGAGCCGATCGAGGGAGGTGGCATCGGCCCCATGGCCGGCGGCCCGGGTGAGATCGGTGGCGTTGGCCGCAAGGACCTGGTCGACCCTCTCTTCCAAGAGGTCGGCGGAGCGCTGGAGGGCCTCGTCGCGGACGGCCGATGAGGCCCGGGCCACCAGCCGTCCGGCTGCACGGGCTCTGGTCCCGAGCTCCAAGAGCGTGGTGGCAGGACTCGATTGCACCACGTCAGCGTAGTTCCCGCGTCTGTGACCCCGGCGAACGCCGGAGTACCGGTTAGCCGAGGACGACCAGATCGTCCCGGTGGACGACCTCGGCCGGCACCTCGTCGGGCAGCTCGTCAGAGTGCTGGCCGGCCCACCGGGCCACGACCGCCGAGGACTGGCGGACCAGGCCTTTGGCGAAGACGGCGCCGTCGGGGCCGGCGATCTCGACGGCGTCGTCGACGGCGAACTCGCCGTGGGCGGCGACCACGCCGGCCGGGAGCAGCGATCGGCCCCGGTCGACCAGGGCCGCCTTGGCGCCGGCGTCGACCACGATGGTCCCCGTGGCGCCGATGGCAAAGGCGATCCAGAGCTTGCGGGCCGGGAGTCGGCGTTCTCGTGGCCGGAAGCGGGTGCCCACCCCCGGCACCGTCCCGACGACCGACGCCAGTACGTCCGGGCGGGCGGCGTCGGCGATGACTGCCTCGATGCCCGACCAGGTGGCGATCTGGGCCGCGGCCAGCTTGGAGGCCATGCCCCCACTGCCGACCGCCGTGCCCGGGCCGCCGGCGATGCGCTCGAGCTCACGGTCGATCTCGACCACCTCTTCGATCAGCGACCCACCGCTCGACCGGCGGGGGTCCTCGGTCAACAGGCCGACGGTGTCGGTCAAGAGCACCAGGAGCTCCGCCCTGACCAGATGAGCGACCAGAGCGGCCAGGCGGTCGTTGTCCCCGAAGCGGATCTNNTCGTCGGCCACGGCGTCGTTCTCGTTGACCACCGGGACCACGCCCAGGTCGAGCAGCCGGGTGAGGGTCTGGCGGGCATGGAGGTACTGACTGCGGTGGACGAAGTCCAACGGGGCGAGCAGGACCTGCCCGGCCGTCAGCTGGTGACGGCCGAGGGCGTCGCTCCACACCCGCATCAACAGGTGCTGGCCGACGGCGGCCACCGCCTGGAGGGTGGCGAGATCCGACGGGCGGGGCTGTCCGGGGGCGAGGTTGGTCCAACCGGCGGTGATGGCTCCCGAGCTCACGACGACCACCCGATGGCCGGCAGCCCGGCCGGTGGCCACCTCGGATGCCAGCTTGTCGATGGCATCGGTGTCCACCCAGCCCCCATCGGTGGTCACCGACGAGGAACCGATCTTGACCACCAAGGTCCGCGGCGCCCGAGCCCCCGGCCCGGTGCTGCCCTGGCTCACGATCTGCGGCGACGGGCGTTCGAGTCGCCGGTGAACTCGGGCTGGTCGCGGTACCAGATGAACGAGAGCTCGCCGATGTGCACGAGATCGCCATCCCGGGCCCCGGCCCGGGCGAGGGCCCTGTCCACCCCGATGCGGTGGAGCCGTCCCTGGACGTAGTTGGCAGCCTCGTCCGTCGTGACGTCGTTCAGGGCCACGGCCCGCTCGGCCACCTTGCCCACCACCCGGTACACGCCGGGCTCGATCCGCTCCACGGCGAAGCCCTCGGGCAGGGGGCGATGGATGACGATCATGCCCTCGGACTCGGGCTGGACGGCCCTCGCCTCGCTGACCAGCTGGGCCAGCCTGCCGACCAGCTGCCTGATCCCGAGCCCGGTGACCGCCGAGATGACAAGGTCGGGGCGGAACGAATCGCTCCGCTGGTCGAAGTCCACGGCCATGTCGGCCTTGGACCCGACCACCAGCCGGGGCCGATCGATCAGGTCGGGCTGGTAGCGCTCCAGCTCGTCCAACAAGATGCGCTGCTGCTCCTCGGGGGCCACGCCGGTGACCGGGTCCAGCTCGACCAGGACGACGAGCACCCGGGAGCGGGTGATGTGGCGGAGGAACTGGTGGCCGAGCCCCTTGCCCTCGGCCGCCCCTTCGACCAGGCCGGGAATGTCGGCCACGGTGTAGTTGGTCTCGTCGTCGGCCCGCACCACCCCGAGGTGTGGCTCCAAGGTCGTGAACGGATAGTCGGCGATCTTGGGCTTGGCCGCCGAGATGCGGGAGATGAGGGTGCTCTTGCCCACGTTCGGGAATCCCACCAGAGCCACGTCGGCCACCAGCGCCAGCTCGAGGTCGTACCACTGCTCGTGGCCTTTTTCACCCTGCTCGGCGAAGGCCGGGGCCCGGCGCCGGTTGCTCAGGAAGGCGGCATTCCCCTTGCCGCCCCTTCCCCCTTCACCGGCCATCCAGCGATCCCCGGGGTTGATCAGGTCGACCAGGATGGTGCCGTCGGGGGCCTTCGCCCGGGTGCCGACCGGGACGGGCACCTCGAGGTCGGCACCGTTGGCCCCGTGCTTCTTCTTGCCACCGCCGTGGCCGCCGTCGCCGCCGCGGCGATGAGGGTGGTCCCGGAAGCCGAGCAGTGAGGACTGGTTGGTAGTGGCCACCAGCCAGACGTTGCCGCCCCGACCGCCGTCCCCCCCGTCGGGACCGCCCTTGTCGACGTGGGCCTCCCGCCGGAATGCGACCGCGCCCGCTCCCCCGTCGCCCGCTTTCACATGCAGTTGTGCCTCATCGACGAAGCCGGCCATAGGTGGATCCTACTGACAGGTAGTCACCGGGCCGGAAACGGGCTTGGCCGGCTCAGTCGTCCTCCATCAAGGTGGCCGACAGACGGGCGACGGCCGCAGTGACGCCAAGGTGCTCGGCGAGACCTGCGTAGTCACCGAACTCCGACCGGACCAAGGACAAGAACTCCTCCATGGTCTCGGGCATCACCCGCAGTATGGCCGGGGCGTGCCGGTCGACCGCCTCCACTGAGTCCGGGTACTCCAGGCGCAGGCGCTCGAGTAGCTGCTCCATGGCGAGTGCCGACAGGGCGTAGTCCGAGATGATGGTGTCATCGGGCACGCCCAAGAACGCGAGGACCAGGGCCGAGAGGACTCCGGTCCGGTCCTTGCCGGCGCTGCAGTGGAACACGGCCGGGAGGCCGTCCGGTGAGGCCAGGGCCTCGATGGAGGCGCTCAAGGCGGCACCGCCCCGGGAGACCATCTCCACGTACCGGGCGGCCACATAGGACGACTCCCGCCAAGAGGGCAGCTCCTCGGTGGCCGGTAGGACGTCGGTCAGCGGGAGGGCCACGTAGCGGACGGGCACCTGGTCGACTGGGAACCGCCCCCGCTGTTCCGCCTCGTCCAAGGTGCGCAGGTCGATGACCGTGGCCACGCCGAGGTCGCTCAGCTGACGTCTGTCCGCCTCGCTCAGCTTGTGCAGGCCATCGGCCCGGAACAGCCGGCGCCAACGGAGGTGACGCCCATCGCTCGTCCCGTAGCCGCCCATGTCCCGAAAGTTGACGCAGCCGTCGAAGTGGAGGGCCCGACTGAACGGGATCGATTCGTCGGTGGGTAAGGCCGGCCAGCTCACGCCGGCAGCGTACCGGTTGGCGTGCTCCCCATCAGGCCCGGGCTCGGGCCGATCTTGGATCAGTCGCCGGGGACGACGTCGACCAGCTTGCGACCCTTGCGGCGGGTGAACTTCACCGTTCCCGGCGCCAGGGCGAACAAGGTGTCATCGCCACCCAGCCCGACGTTCAGTCCAGCATGGAACTTGGTCCCACGCTGGCGCATGATGATCGAGCCAGCCTGTACCGTGGTCCCTCCGAAGGCCTTCACGCCCAGTCGCTGTGCGTTCGAGTCGCGGCCGTTCCTGGTAGAACCGCCACCTTTGGTCTTGGACATGCAGGGTGCTCCTTGTGCTCACTGGGTCAGGCCACGCCGGCTACCCAGTTCGGATGAGTTTGTCGGCCGCCATCAGTCGATGGGGGCCTGGTGGATCAGGCCGGGCTGATGGCCGTGATGGAGATCGTCGAGTACTTCTGGCGATGTCCCCACCGGGTCGACTGGTTCGACTTGTTCTTGTAGGTGAAGCCCCGGATCTTCGGTCCGAGCTCCTCTCCCACCACGGTGGCCGTCACCGACGAGCCCACGAGCTGGGAGGGGGTGGCGAGCACGGTGTCCCCGTCCACCAGCAACACCGGGGCGAATGTCACCTCCGAACCGGGGGCGCTCCCCAGCAGTTCGACTCGCAGCGTCTGGCCCTCGGCCACCCGCTCTTGTTTGCCTCCGGTTTTAATTACAGCGTACATAGGAGTCATAGTCTACAGCTCTGGGTCGTCGAAAACTATTCCACGCCCGCCGCACACCTCACAGGTGGTCGACATGGACTCGATCAGGCCCTCGGAGACCCGCTTCCTGGTCATCTCCACGAGTCCGAGCTCGGAGATGTCGAAGACCTGGGTGCGGGTCTTGTCCCTGGCCAGGGCCGAGCGCAGGGCGCTGCCGACCTTGTCCCGGTTCTCCCGGNNGCCTCCAGGTTGTTGCGGTAGACGGTCTCTTCGAGGTTGGTCGTGCCAACGTTCTTCCCGGTGTTCACGTCGATCACCGTCAAGGCCTCGGTCCGGTCAATGACGAGCGATCCGCCCGAGGGAAGGAAGACTTTGCGATCGAGGGCCTTATGCAGCTGCTCATGGACGTGATAGCGCTCGAAGACGGGGAGTGACTCGACCTCGGGGTCGAAGTACTCGACCCGGTCGGCCAGCTCCGGGTTGACCGCCCCGACATAGTCGCGAACCTGCTCGTAGAGGGCCCAATCGTCGATGACGACGCCCCGGTACTCCCGGTTGAGCTCTTCGCGGATGACTCGGACGGCGATCGCCGGCTCACGGTAGAGGAGGGCGGCACCCTGCCCCTTGGTGGACTCGGCAGCGATCGACTCCCACTGGGAGACCAGCCGCTCGACGTCGTTGCCCAACTCCTCGGCACTGGCGCCGGCGGCCGCCGTCCTCACGATGAGGCCATGGCCTTGGGGTCGGATGGCGTCCACGATGCGCCGCAGACGCTTTCGCTCTGCGTCGTCCAGACGCTTGGAGATCCCATAGGCCGTACTGTTCGGCACCAGCACGACGAACCGTCCGGGAAGGGACACCTCCTGGGTCAGCCGGGCGCCCTTTGCCCCGATGGGATTCTTCGTCACCTGACACAAGATGATCTGGCCCGGACGGAGGAGCTGCTCGATCCGGGGCTGCCCCGAACCGCTGCCCGACTCGATGTCATCGGTGTCGTAGCGGACGTCACCGTGGTAGAGGACGGCGTTCTTCGGCGTACCGATGTCGATGAAGGCCGCCTCCATGCCGGGCAGCACGTTCTGAACCCGACCGCGGTAGATGTTGCCGTCTATCTGGGTGGCATCGTCGGATGCCCGGGAGATGTAGTGCTCGACCAGGGTGCGGCCCTCCAAGAGGGCGATCTGGGTCATCTCGGGCCGGACATGGACACAGATCATGTAGCGCCCGACGGCCTTGCCCCGGCGTTCGCGTCCGCCTCGTCGTCCCTCCGCTCGCGGCTTGACGTCGCCTCGCGGTGTGGCCGTGGGGGCCGGTCGGCCGGTCGGGAGGGACCCCTTGGCCACCGGCGCGGCCGTGTCGCTCTCGGGGCTTCCACCGGTTGCGGCCTTTTGCCGGGAGCGCTGAGCGGTCGGACGGGGCTGGCCGCGGGTGCCGCTCTGGCCTTCATTGGCGTTGCCAGTCCCACCACTCGATCTGGCCTCGGGCACGACGGGCACGTCGTTGCCCGTTGGCCGGGCGGGACGGCTGTCCCCGATCTTCGGCCGCTCAGCCGTTGCCTGAGGAGCCGAGCCGGACGGACCGCTGACGCCCACAGCCACCACGGTCGCATTGACGTCCGCGGCCGGACCTTCGCCTTCGGTCATGTCGTCCTCGGACGCCGACCCGGTGCCGGCCGGACGGCTACGCCCCCGACCCCCCCGGGACCCCCTTCTGCGACGGTTCGCCCCATCCCCAGAGGCGGCCTCGCGGGGGCCGGCGGTCCGGTCTCCCGGGACGACGTCACCACCCGAGTCAGTTGATCCCGATGGCCTCGTCCGTTCCGACGCCGCCTGGTTGTCGTTGTTCGTGCCGGGCTTGGTGCTCGGAGTGCGCGGCAGCTCCGCCGACACCTCCACCGGCTGCCCGGTTTCTGCTTCTGACATCAAAATCCCTTCTGATACTGCTCATGAGGCACGCTCGAGGGCGTGCGGGGCGCGGGTGGCGCGGGAAGGGCCGCCCCTTGCTTCGAGGGGCTCCTCCCGATGACCGTCGCGCTCGATCCATTGTTGAGTTCTGCATGCCCGATCGAGTATCGGGCCTGGTGTCGCTGCTCTGTCTTCGGAGGTCCCTACCTCGGGTGCCTGCACGGACCCCGGAGCGGACACGGCGATCAGGCCTCGAATCAGCTCGATCGGGCGCACGCCCCGAGGTTGGGTGGCGAACTCGGCAACTACGCCGATGCTCTCCGCGCCACCACGGTCAACGGTGCCGGACAGGCAATCGACCTGGTCCCAGTGTCCGGCCATGGGATCAGGGTTCTTCGAGACGGCGAGAGCTAGCACGGAGGGTCGAATGTCGTCTACTTCCTGGCGGCCCTTGCGCTCTCGGGTGATCGGCACGGTCTCCGCCTCGAGCAGCGCGGTGACCGACTCCTCCAGTTGTTGGCGCGACACGCCACGAAACCGCATCGTCCACGAACAGGAGGTGACCTGTTGTTGGAGTGAGCCCGAGCGCCGCTCTACCTCGGCAGCGTCAGTCACCAACAGTCCCTCGGGTAGCAGCTCGCTCATCTGGTCGGGGAGGTGGTCGACCCTGACCGATGTCGTCTCTTGTCGATGCTCGTCGAGCACGACGTCGAGATACTCGGCCAGGGACTCACAGGTGGTCGGCAGGGCCAGTCCGAAGCTGAGTTGAGGCCTCGGCGAGAATCCCTCGGTATAGGCCAACGGAAGCTCGGCCCTGCGCAGTGCCCTTTCCCACATCCTCGCCACGTCCCGCTGGCTGGTGAAGCGGATCTTGCCGAGCTTGGTGAAGCGAAGGCGAATTCGCATCTCAGCTTCTCCCCTCTCCGACCTGTCCGGCGGCTGACTCCTTCGGCCTCGACGCCGAACTGGCACCGGATGGCGCCGTGGTCAGAAATCGTACCGGTACCTGGCCCCCTGTCGAGAGATCCTGCCCGGTGCCCTGGCTGCCGCCCGCCGGTGGAACGGCCGAAGCGACCACGTGTTCGATGCCGAAGCCGGTGCAGGCCCCGCAGTCGTAGCAGGGCGTCCACCGGCAGTCCTCGAGGCCGTAGCTGGCCAGAGAGTCGACCCAGTCCTGCCAGAGGAAGTCCCGGTGGAGGCCGGCTGACAGATGGTCCCAAGCCAACACCTCGTGCTCGGAGCGGTGCCGGTAGACGCTGTCCTCGAGTGACATCCCGTGGCTGGCCAACGCGTCGGTCCACAGGTCGAGATCGAAGTACTCCGACCACTCCTGGAAGGTGCCGCCGCCCCGCCACACCTGCTCAATGACGGCTCCCATTCGCCTGTCTCCCCGGCTGACGATGCCCTCGGCGGCCGTGGCCTTCGGATCGTGCCAGCGAATGGTCAGGCCCCGCACCGGTCGAGCGGCGTCCCGGAGCAAATGGACCTTCCTCGTCAGCTCCTCGATGGTGTTCTGGCCGAACCACTGGAAGGGCGTCTGCACCTTCGGGACGAAGCCACCGACCGAGGCGGTGACGGTGACCCCCTTGTGATACCTGCGGCCGATGGCCACGCACTGCTTGGCCAGTTCGACGATGCCCAGCGTGTCCTCGTCCGTCTCGGTCGGCAATCCGATGAGGAAGTAGAGCTTGACCCGTTTCCAGCCCTGCGAGAAGGCAGCGTCGACGGCGGCGTAGAGGTCCT
>PLSY01000290.1:0-3268 GCA_003164275.1 Acidimicrobiaceae bacterium
TCTCGACCGAGATCTTCGCCGAGCCAGAGGGCGGAGGCCCGGCTATCCCCCGCTTCGGCGTGCCACCTGGCCTCCGGGACCGCCTGGCCGACGTCGGTTACGAAGCACCGATTGCGATCTTCGGTCGATGACGGTGCTCATCGTGCTCTGCTCCACCGGCATCGGTGTGGGCATTGCCCTCATCGTGGCCGGTCTGTTTGCCACCACCCCGGTGCCAAAGAAGATGTCGTTCGCAAAAGGAATCGACGCGGCGACCCGCCAATCAGCAGCCGCTGCCCTGATTGGCGCCGCGGTGGTCGGGCTCATCACCCGTTGGCCGGTCGGAGCTCTCATCGGAGCAGCAGTTGGATGGACGTTGCGGTCTGCGCTGTCTTCTTCCTCCCCCAATCGAGTGACCAATCGCCTCGACGCGTTGGCCACCTGGATCGAAACCCTGCGTGACAGCGTGGCTGCCCACCGTGGGTTGGTGGCAGCTATCGAGTCCACGGTGCCGTCCGCGCCCGCCAGCCTGCGGGCCAACATCGAAGCCTTGGTCATCCGGATCAAGTCGGGCACACCACTGGATCGGGCGTTCGCCGCCCTTGCGTCTGAGTTGGCCGACGCATCGGCGGACGAGGCGATCGCTCCGCTCATCTTGGCTGCCCGTTTCGGTGGTGCAGACCTCCAGAATCTGCTCGGCACAGCGGCAGCCAACACCCGGGAGCAGCTGGCCCTCGTCCAGCGCACCGAGGTGGCACGGGCTAAGCCCCGCCGGGAGATGCGCCTGGTCGTGGTGGTGACTCTGGGCTTCGTGCTGGCCACCCTGACCATCGGGCACGGCTACTTCACCCCATTCTCGACCACGACCGGCCAGATCGTCCTGGTCGTGATCGCCGGGCTCTTCGCGGTGGGCTTTGGAATGATGAATCGGCTGTCCCGACCCCAGCCAATGCCCAGACTCTTTGAGAGTCCGGCACAACCGTCATGATCCTGATCATCCTGGCCGGCATCGGCGTCGGCAGCGGGTTTGTACTCGTGTTGCAAGGGCTGTTCCCCGCCCCACTGACCTTGCAAGCTGCACTCGACAATCTGAGTGGCATACGAAGTGACCTGTCCCTTGACGGATTTGGTGAGGCAGCGAGCGAGGGAGCAGGCAGCGCACGGAGATTTGCCGCGCGGGCACTCGAGGTGAATGTCGCCAGGGTTCCACGCTTGGCGGAGATAGTCATCCCTGACCTCGCCATCACCGGGACGCCACCCGAAACCTTGGCCATCAAGGTGGTTGGGTACGCGATCGCTATGGCACTCATGGTCCCCCTGCTTGCCATTGCTGCGGCTACGGCTGGCATCCAAGTCGGGATCGAGATCCCCTTGCTTGGGGTCCTCGTGCTCGGTGTTGGCGGTGCGGCCATGCCATTCCTCGACCTCCATACGGCAGCCGAGCGCCGCCGCCGACACTTCTTGCACTCGCTGGCCACCTACGCATCGTTGGTCTCCATGGCCATGGCCGGATCGATGGGTTGGTCCAGCGCGCTGGAGGCCGCGTCCTCAGTGTCGACCACCGACTGGGCAATGGACGAGATTGCCCAGGCGCTCCTCTGGTCACAGGCCTACCACCGGCCTCCGTGGGAGGGCCTCGACCGGCTCGCCGAGCGGTTCACTCTACCCGATCTTTCGGACCTCGCCCGTTCCATGAACCAGGCGGGAGAAGGGGCTCGAATCCGCGACACCTTGGAGACCAAGGCCTCCTCGCTGCGACTGTCAGAGACAACTGCCCTCGAACACGACGCTCAGGCGGTCACCCAAAAGATGCTTCTGCCCGGCGTGCTCCTGATGGCCGGCTATGGCGTACTCATCTTCTACCCCGCGCTCGCCTCATTCACCGGATCCCACCTGTGATCCGTCCCATTGAACAGACCCGCCTCAACCCACCGACCACCAACCAACCGGAAGGACATCTAATGCAAACCATCAAAGAACGCCTGGTGGAGGTGGGCGATACCGCCACCACCTTCGTCAGCTTCCTTCGAGCCATGGTGGCGGCCCGGATGGCGCCACTGCTTGGCGACGAACGGGGAGAGATTGCCTCCTGGGTCGTGGTGACCGCGCTCGTAGTCGTCGCAGCGATCGCCATCGTCGGCATCGTGGTGACCAAGCTCACCACCACCGCCCACAACATCCAGACGCCCTAAGGCCCTCGTCTCCGCTTGCCCATCCAGACCACCGTGCCGATCCAGACCACAGTGCCGATCCGGACTACATTGTCATCCCAAGTTCGCAGGGGACCTGGTAGTCGACGCGTGCGAGGAGACGACGGTCTGGCCGAGTTCGTCGTGCTGATCCCCGTGTTCTTCTTGGCCGTGCTCCTTGCGGTCCAGTTCGCTCTTTGGTCACACGCCAGCCACCTCGCCCGGGCGGCGGCCGAGCAAGGAGCAAGCACCGCTGCTGCCTTTGGCTCCACGCCGGCAGCGGGCACCAGTGCTGCGTACCAGTTCATCGCCACGACGGGTGCCAATTCGCTCACAGCACCCCAGGTGACCACCACGACCGGGACGGGGGACACCGTGCAGGTGACGATCACCGGAAAGGCCCAGGTAATCATTCCTTGGCTGACCATGCAGGTGTCCGAAACCAGCGTCGAGCCGGTCCAGAAGTTCCGTGTCAGCGGATAACCCGCGCTCCCCGAGCCGTTGGGACGACGAAGGCCAGGCCCTCGCCGAACTGGTCATTGTTCTGCCTGTGTTGTTGTTGGTGGCCCTTCTCATGATNNGTCGAGGCCGCCGCCCGGGCCGGGGCCGAGGCGGCGGTCGTCCAGAGCAATGCTGCACTCGCCCAGTCATCGGCTACCGCGGCGGTCACTGCCACACTGGCCTCTGACCACGTGGCTTGCCCGTCCCCCACGGTTGCCACCAACGTCGGGAACTTCATCTCCGGCGGCTCGGTATCAGTCACGGTTACCTGCGTTTCGAACCTCGCAGACGTAGCGGCCCCAGGGATCCCGGGCGCAAAGACGTTCAGCGCCACCTCCACCGCGCCTATCGACCCCTACACAGTGATCACCAACGCGTTCATCAATTCCGAAGCATCCTCGGGTTCGATCCGACCCCTGGGTGGTGTCTCATGAGCACGATCCGAGTATTCACTGACGCACGGCGACATCGACACTTCGACGAGCACGGCCAGTTCCTCGTCATGGCGGTGATCTTCATGACCATGTTCCTCGCGCTCGCCGGGCTTGTGGTCGACGGTGGCAGCTATCTCAACGCAAACGAGGCAGCGGCAACCGAAG
>PLSY01000290.1:3296-7089 GCA_003164275.1 Acidimicrobiaceae bacterium
CCAGCCCACCCAGCTCCTTTCGATTATCGGCGTCACCAACATGCACGTCGACGTCACCGAGCAGGCAACCAACGTCGCTGGCGTCAGCTAACCGGCGAAGAGAGGATCGGCCATGTCTTCAAGTATCCGCCCCAGCCGGACGGAGATCGCAGAGGGTCTCGGCGCGCTGTTCGTCATTGCCACAGGGCTTCTCGGCATCCCCCTGCTCCTCGCCATCATCGTCGGTTGGCCACTGCCCCACCACCTCCCGACGACCGGTCAGTTGCACTCGGCAGCCGGTTCACAGATCCCCGACGCATTTTGGCCCAAGGCGCTTGCGGTGATCGCATGGCTGGCGTGGGGGTACTTCGTGTTCTCACTCCTCACCGCCACGATCGGTGTGATCCGGAGCCGCCGCCGTGGGACATGGCGACGAGCCGCTGGAAGAACGTCGATGGCAGCATTGGTCTCCGCCGTGATTGTCCTTGCATCCATCCGAGGGTCGGCCGCGGCCCACCGAATCACCCCGATGCCGGCCGTCACCGCCGTAGTTGACGGCTCCCCCACCCCTGGCATCCTCCCGTCGGCTTCGTACCCCACAGCTCCCACCTACACGGTCGTCCCCGGAGACAGCCTGTGGGACGTCGCTGAATCCCACTACGGAAGCGGCGAACAGTGGCACTCCATCTATGACGCCAACGTCGGAGTCGTACAGCCCGACGGGCGCGCGTTGGATGCCACCAACTGGATCTACCCCGGTTGGAAGCTCGCCATTCCTAATGGCCCGGCACCGGCGACGGGGCCGATAGCGGAGCTGGCCGATACTTCGGTTCCCGCAACCCCGGCTGCCATCACCTACACCGTCGTCCCCGGGGACAGTCTGTGGAGCATTGCGGAGACCTACTACGGCCATGGGGAGCAGTGGCCCACCATCTACGCCACCAACGTCGGAGTCGCCCAACCCGGTGGTAGGGCGCTGTCGGACCCGTCCCTCATCTACCCCGGCTGGACGCTCACGATCCCAGAGGCCGCGTCTCCGCAACCCGCGTCATCCCCCCCGGCGGTAGCACCAGCCCAAGCCCCGGCCCCGTCTGTGCCCACTCCCCTGCCTCCAACCGCGCCGGTTCTCGCGCCAGCCACCGCGGCGAGCCCAACTTCGGTTCCTTTACCGACACCACACTCTGCGTCGCACTCTATTTCGCAAGCCGTTCCGCACACTGCACCGGAGCACCAGCCGCAGGTGAATGGTCATCGCACCGACGGCCCAACCGTGCGCTCCCACCTCTCTGCCGTCACGCCGCCGCTTGCCGGCACTCCGCCTGTCGCTTCATCCCATCAGCGCAACCAGATCCCCCCCGAACCAGGCACCTCGAAGGTTGCGCACCACCTTGGAGAGCACAGAGGAAACCCCGAGCTACCCGCCGTGGTCATCGGCGGCCTCGGCGTCCTCGCTGCTGCAGTGATCGCTCGTTCGCTGCGACGGCGTCGCCGGATTGCCCGCATCACCCTCCGTCCCGGGGAGATGATCGCTGCCTCTTCCGCTCCGATCCGCAACCTTGAGTCAGCCCTGGCTGCCCTCATCGAGACCCCGGCCGTCGATTGGCTGGACCTCGCCATGCGCCATCTGACCCAGGTATCCGAGAACCATCCGGGGTCGGTGCCACCGATCCGTCTAGTTCGAGTCGGCGCAGACGGTGTGGACCTGATCCTCGCCAAAGCTGCTGGGGTAGCGCCCGGCGCATTCGAGGTAGCAGAGGACGGATGGGCCTGGATCCTTCCCGCTACGAGCGACCTTGCCGCCCTGGCAGGCACCAGCGAGTCCGCCGCATGGTTCTCGGCGCTCGTGCCCGTAGGTGAGGACGAGGATGGCCAGACCTATCTCGCCCCGATCGAGCCCGGTACCGTCCTCCCGGTTATTGGCCCCGGCGCCACCGAAGTTCTCGCCGCCATGGCCACGACCGCCAAGAGCTGGTCGTGGACCGACCATGTCACCGTGACAACTGATCCCGCCAGTGCCACAGCTGCGTCCGAAGCGGGCCCGTTTGACCCGAGCGTGCAGCGGGACCGCGTGCTCTACGTCGGGTCACCTTCCGCGCTTGCCCCCGAGGTTCGCTCCGCCATCGGCATTCTCACCTCCGACGACGTTGCCGGGCGCGACCTCTCGGTGCTCTGTCTCGGAGATGGCACCGTCGAGATCGCCCCGACACAACTGCGCCTCCGGGCGTGTCGCCTGAACCCAGAGGCATCTGCAGGAGTCGCAGAGGCGCTATCCACCGCAGAGACTCCCCCGAGCGTAGAGATCCCCGAACACCAAATGGTGATTGGCGGAACCGTCGATCGCGACACCGACGCCGAACCGGCACCACGTATCGCTGCGGCCCCTACGGGCGTGGTGGAACCCGAGCTCGAAGTGCGGGTGCTGACGAACGCGGCCACGATCATCGGCCCAAGCGAGGAGGCCATCGGCGGGAAAGGCCGCCACTTCGAGCTGATTGCCCTGCTGGCCCTGAGCGGCGGTCTCAGCAAAGAGGATGCTCGGGCCGCGATTTACGGTTCAGGCTCCAGCACCGAGAACGTCACGAACGTCGCCTCCCAGGCCCGCAAGATGCTCGGCACCGATTCCGATGGCCAACTCTTCCTGCCAGAGGCGAGCTCAAAGGGACTTCTCGCGCTCTCCCCTCGAGTCACCACTGATCTGACGCGACTGTGCGACACCGTGTCTGCCGCAGCCGCTGCCAATCCCGCCGAGGCCATCCACCGCTACACCGAGGGTCTCGACCTCATCGAGGTGACTCCGGGATCGCCCATCGACCACTCATGGAATTGGTGGATCCACTATGCCGCCATCGCCGAGAGAGCCGCGGTCCACGCCGCCTGTAACCTCGCCAGGCTCACGGTTGACACCATGGGGGACCTCGATGTCGCCCGCCATGGCATTAGCCAGGCTCGCGCCGTTGCCCCCTACGCCGAAGAGCTCTACCGGTCGGCCATTGAACTGGCCGGGGTGGCAGGCAACCTGGGGTGGGCACAGCGGGAGTGGGACGAGCTTCGTCGGATGCTGTCCGAACTGTCCCCTGGTGCCTCACCGAACCCTGAAACCGAAGCGATCTACCGTGCCGTGATGCAACCGCATCTCCGCGACGAGGACGGAGCGGAACACGCTTCCTATCCACTCGCCGCCGGCTTTCGTTGACGACGATGACCGGACTCTGTTGGTCACGGCGATTTCGGTCCGGCAGATCCACTGGCACTGGCCGTATGTTATTGAAACTGAATCTCCGCTGTCCGCGATGTGACCCTGGCTCGGTGGCATTGGATATTGGACATCCGACCTCCAGGCCAGCTTCCGTCATTCGTTGGGCGGCCTTTGCGGCCCGGAAAGGTCGGGATGCTCAGCGGCTACGGCCGCGACCGGCAACGTTCCCCAGGTCCCCTTGGAATCAACGTGGTACCCGATCCGTCGATCGGACCGTCACGCCGTTGCCGGATACGTCCTCGGCGGGCTCGCAGAACGCCGGTTCCGCGTGGACTGGGAGCCGGTGACGCGGCCACGTGGGGCGTGATTATGCATGACGGCGCATTGGGAGGCCGGCGCCGGACTTCTGCGCGCGCGTTCGGTGCCGCCGGGATGATCTGACTCACGAACCAGGATCCGAACGGGGAATGCGAGAACCGTCGATCTGACGCACTTGGGGCCCATCTCGATGTGCGGCCCGACCGCTCGAAAGGAGCAATCTAGACCGCTTGCTGGAGCAAGCAAGCGCCCCAGGGCCGTGCCTAACACCGATACCCAAGGCGGCGTTTGGGGATATTC
>PLSY01000056.1 GCA_003164275.1 Acidimicrobiaceae bacterium
GGACGCTGGCTCCGACTCCGGAACGAATCTCACCGCCGGGCGGGCTGATGGCGGCATCTGGTTGAACGGGCATCGCCTACGCCTTTTCGCCCAGCGCAGCGAACCCGAGACCATCTCGGGGACAGGCCCATGGCGTGGGCCAGCGGCGAGGCCGCCACGTCCAGTAATACTGGACGTCTATCTTGCTCCCGCTGTCATGAACCCCAAGAGCGAGTGTCATGAGAGGTTCATGGTTCGAGCGAAAGGCCATTGGAGAGTGAGCCCGATGGGCTCGCTGCAGTGCCTCTCTTGTCGCCCTTCGAGGCGACGCTGTGACAACACAACCGTGGCGTAGACAGGGGGAACCGGCGTTGGCGATGCCATCGGCTCTCTCGCGCTGTGGGCAGGCCATATGCCTTCCCCACCAGGTGGGTGAGGGTGAGTGTTCGGCAGTTCCGCGTCTGTCCAGACACGGGACTGCCGGACACTCTGGCCGCCGTTCGGCGGCAGGCGGTTCGGCAGGGGTTCTTCGCACCGAAGGAGATGGGGAGCGGTCCGACGGAATCGCTGCGTTCCGGTTCATCGGCCTCAGCCAGGCGATGGCCCAAGCCTTTCGGTCATCATGAACCCCGGTCGCTTCAACCATGAACCCTCTGGGCTGGTGTTTTGCCGTTCTCCTGGCCCCGATCGACGCACCCGTGTGAGCCAAGCCGGGCAAACCTGTGCCGACATCATGAACCTTGCCGGCTTCATCATGAACCTTCTGGGCTGGTGTTTTGTCCGCTGGCCACATTGGCTCGGCGGTTGTCCAGTCATGACGGGCTTCGTGAGGGAATCCAGAACCCTCCCCCTCGTCGTGGCGGCCACGGGCTCGCCCGGAATCCCGCGGTCCTGGACGGAATGGCAGACCATTGGGGCTGCTCCCCCGTTGAGAGCTGCATGTCACCGCCTGGCCGGGCGTGAGCCGGAAGTGGTCCATCTCCGGCGGCAACGTCGGCGCGACATCCCACAACTGGTGGCTTGATCGTCGCCAGTGCGAGTCCGTCGTGGACAGTAGGGAACGAGGGGGACCCCGAAGGGTCCCCCTCTCCCGGTCAGGCATCCTCGGCCGGGGCCTCGGGCTCGCTGGTGTCGCTGGACTTGTCCAGGAACTGGAACTGGAAGGGGCCGGTCACCAGGTAGTGCTTGGAGTGCTGGCTCCCTTCGGTGTCCGTCCACTGGTCGAGCGCCAGGCGGGCGGTGGCCTCGAAGAGGCGGCCCTTAGTGCCGTAGCTGGCGATGAACTCTGCTGTCTTCTCCCAGGACTGGAGGTCGATGAAGACCGCCTTGTCCCGGCCCTGCTCGTTGATGGCCACCCTCACGGTGGTCACGGCCTTGCCTGCTCCGGTGGTGAACTTGAGCTCCGGATCTGCGGTGAAGCGGCCAGTGATGGTTACGGTGTTCATGGTGATTCCTCTCTTGTGGGTTGCTGTTGGAAAGAGAAGGCTCCGGGGAAGCGTCGGAGCGTCAGGGGTGCCCGAAGGGCCGAGGAGAAGTTCTGGCGGAACCGGCGACGGTCAGTGGGCGCAGCAAGCGCCGCCAGAAGTTGTCCGCAGCCTTGACGCCCGACGGACCGGTGCATCATCTTGCAAGCAGCCAGCCACTTGCGAGAGAGGGACATCGGACACCTCTCAGACCAGCTGGCCAAGTGAGCTGGCTCACCAGCTGTCCCTCGCCGGCATGTCGGGACCGTCGACCCCTATCCGTGGGCAGGTGGCCTTGGGCAGGGACGAGCCAGGGCGCCAGCGATTCGTCTGGGACGTAGAGCGCGTCGTTGTGGCCAGGCAAAAGAAGCTTCGCTCCGGCAACCGAAGACTCGGCGCCCAACCGACGGCGCCGAGTGGAGCACGCCCATGCATCATCGGCGCATCTGGTTGGTACCGCTGTCCGCAACCAGGTGGACGGCCGGCACCGAGCAAGGCTGATCCCGTGGGAGGACGCCAACAGCTGGGCTCCTCGCCTACGGCCAGCGACGTCGTGTCGTCTACAACTGCGGCACCCCGCCCGTGGTGCTCGGCCAGAGCGACCCGGGCGGGGTGCCGGTCGGAGTCTCACCAGAAGAACTGGGGCGCGAAGCGCCACCGTGGACATCCGTATTGAAAGAAATGTCGCGACGAGGCCAGGAGCCCAGTCCCGGCGGGGTCGGGAAGCCCGACCCCGCCGGGCCGATCATGCGGGGTTGGTCTCGCCGGCCAGCTCGTCGTCGATGCTGTGGCGCTGAACCCTGTGGATGTCCACGGTGGCAAAGCGGAGGCTGGCCCCGATCTCCTCGGCCACCAGCTCGACCTTGGTACGGGTCTCCCCGTCCTCGGTCTCCCAGCGGTGCTCCTCCAGGTGGCCAGTGGCCACGACCCGGGCGCCCTTGGTCAGGCTCAGCGCGACGTTCTCGGCCAAGTCACGCCAGCAGACGATGTCGAAGAACGAGGTGGACTCCTCCCACTCTTGGGTCTGTCGGTTCTGCCACCGGCGATTGACGGCTACCGACAGCGACGTGGTGGCGTGGCCGTCCCTCGCGTAGCGAATTTCAGGGTCCCGGGTCAGGTTGCCAGTGATGGTGGTGGATGTGATGGGCATGGTCTGTTTCTCCTCATGATTGATGGCGGGTGGGGCGCTTTTCGCCCCGCCTGGTCCGTCATCAATCGGATGGGCGCCGATTGCCCACACCGGCGCCAGCGGTCAAAGGGCGGCCACTGGCCGAGCGAGGACATAAAGCCCGACCCCGGCGCCGGCGTGCCGGCGATCTCCAGGGGCGAGGCGTATTCCGGAGCGACCTTGGAGGGCTGGCGGCGGTGTGCCACCAGCCGCTGAAGTGGCTCAGAGACGGTGGTTCTTTGCTCGTCCCCACCGCATCGAGCGTGCCGGCGGCGGTGCGGCATGCCATCACAAGCTCTACGCCACCTACCACCGCGCGATCTCTGACGTCAACGGGTGAAGGTGCGGTCATGAGGGGTTCATGGTGACAACCATGAACCCCATGAGCAGGTGTTTTGTCGGGTCCCCATTCTCTTACCCGTGCGGCATGGCGAACCGACCCGGCAACATCGGCTCCAGCGTCATGAACCCCTCATGGTCACAACCATGAACCCCCTGAGCTGGTGGTTTGTCCGCCGTCGGATTCACCAAGGCGCTGAGCTGGTGGTTTGTCCGGCGACAACAAGTTCTCGGGCTTTTTCGGACCATGAGGCTTTCCATGAGGCTTTTCATGAGGGTCCCTCTTCATCGTGGCAGCCATGGACTCCCCCACGATCCAACGACTCCGATCCGAATGGCAGGCCCTCGGGACTGCTCCCCCATCGAGGGCAGCATGTCATCGCCTGGCCGAGAGTGAGCCTGTGGTCGCCCGCCTTGAGGTAGGCGACCTTGCCGATCTGATCTCGGTCCTCTCCCTCTCATCGGACCGGCTGTCTCGCCACGAGGCGGCAGCCGTGATCGCAGCGATGTTGAGGAGCGCTGACGTCGATGCGCTGATCCCCCGAGCCATCATCCAAGCGCTCATCCCTGGTGTTCTCGCTCTGTCCCGACGCATCGACGTTGCCGGCGGGCCGTGGTGCGATCTCGACGCGTTCTACGCCGATGCCGTCTCCGCACTCTGGGAAGTCACGATGAGCTGGTCTGGTGCCTACCGCCCCTACGCCGCCGGTGACTTGTTGTCGGCAGTCCGTACTCGGATGCGAACGCTGCAGGCGGGTGAGCATCGGCACCGCTCTCGGCAGACCGGCACCCCCGACGCCTTGGACAGCCTCTCGGCATGGAGCGGTCGCACGGGCGAGGAGCTATTGGCCGCAGCCCTCGCCGATGCGACCGGGAATGGCCTGAACGTGGCCGACGCCGCAATCCTCTACGCAACCAGGGTGCTCGGCATGTCCCTCGGTGAGGTCGCCGACCTCGCCGGGATACCTGCACATCATCTTCGGCGACAGAGGCGGAACGCCATCGACCGGATGGTGGCCTGAGGTGCGCCAGACGAAGGCCAAACTCGATCTCAGTGCTGAGATCGGGCCGTCACCATCGAGTGGGCAGCAGAGTAGGGCCAGGTGTGGCGGTCGAGTCAGGCAGTGCGCCATGACGGCTGCCACCTTCTCCACCGGCCATGACGCCATGGTCAGTGTCGAGTGCGAGCAAGCGAGGTTGATTCGGTGAGCCAGTTTCTCACGATGCCCGAGGCCTCCGTCCATTGCGGCGGTGTCCCGAGCCCGGAGACGTTGTACCGACTGGCCCGCGAAGGCCACCTGCCCGTCCGCCGGATCGGCCGGCGCCTGGTGATCTCCGAGCGTCTCCTCGATCAGTGGATCGACTCGGTCGGTGACGTACGAGCGACCGAGTATCCAGGGGCCAGTCTCAATGAACGCCCGACCCATCTCTCCAAGCGAGAGCAGGCTTCGTGACCACGGCTGCTGCTGCGTGCGTCACGACCAAACTGCGCGGTGTTGACTTCGGCCTAGTCGTGAAGGGCATCTGTGAATGAAGACCGGAATAGATCTGCCACGGCGGTGTGCCCCGCTACCACGGCACCGCGCAACGAGGATCCGTTGATCGGTACGATGACGAAATCCTCTCGGGAGAAACGCAGCAACTCAAGATGTGCCTTACGTGAGAGATCGGCCCATGAGACGAAGTAGCTCAAAGTGCAACGTTGCCGCCGGTTCCTAATTTTCCCCTCGAAGGATGAGATCTCAGCACGGGGTGTATTCCTACCCCAGTTCTTGCACTCGACCAGCACGAGAGGGCCTTCTCTACTGAAAAGGGGATCGCTGCTTCCGTTGAGGACAGAGATGTCGATCTCCTCGGTCTCGGTGTTGCAGTTGCGCTCCAATATCGTGAAGTTGGGGACTTGTTGCACTGCTGCGGCAACAAGCTGCTCCAGCGCGGAACCCTTCTCTTGCGGGGTCGTCGCTGAGTCGACCCTCGCGAGCAACACCTCAAGGGGATCGAACTCCCCTTGGGCCAGTGAATGTGAGGTCCTGGCCAGAGTTCGATCCAGTTCATTTGCGATGTCATTAACTCCGATCAGTCACGAGAATTCGTGAGGTCGCTTGCGTCCCATTGATTTGCCGGCTTCAGGGGTCTGCGGGCTGATTTCGACGAGTCGGCGATAGCAAGTCGGTGATTTGGTCGTTCTGCGGTGACGGTTTTGGACGTGGAGGACACTTTGGGACGCGCGTCGTCAACCTGGTGCCGACTCCGAGGACGTGAGATCGCTCAGCAGAGTGCGGCCATGCGCTGGTAGGCGCCGATGATGGCATCAGCACTCGGCCAGCCGTCGAGGATGCGCACCACGAGTCGGCCCGCTGAGTGGATCAGCCGAGCCGGCGCGTGGAGGAACCCCCAGCGGAGTGCTTTGGGTCGGGCCTTTCCCCAGTACCCGTCGAGGCAGAGGAGTTGGAACCACCGGAGGAGGTCAGCGGCCATAAGGACCGTGGCCATCCAGTTGCGGTTGGCTTCGATGTCGGTGAAGGGGAACGACAAGAGGCCCGAGTCTTTCAGTCGGGAGATATTCTGTTCGACATGGGCGTGGGCCCGCATGATGCGGTCGAGCTCGACCGGGTCGCCGTCCTGGTCGGTGTAGAAGCCCCAGTAGCGGTACTCGAGGCTCGGGAAGAGGCTGTGCTGGACGCCGGGGTGGAGGGGCTCACGTCGCACGATCAGTCGGGTGCCCTCTGGCCAGCCTTTGAGCTTGACCAGTTCGGTGAGCTCGATGACCGCTGCCCCTTCACGGTCCTCACCGTTCTGTTTGATGGCCTGGTGCCAGAGGTCCTCGAACCCCAAGGTGTCGAAGATGGCACTGTGTATCTGGCTATTCGAGCGGCAGACCACCGAGAATCCGACGTTCCTCTGTCGACAGGCGGCCACGAAGTCCTCGGTGCAGCCGGCCGAGTCGGCCCGGATCACCACCTTGCGTTGGACGAGGGAGGAGTCGTCCCCGGGACGGTGGCCGACGGCGATCTCCGGTGGCAGCTGGGCGATGGCATCGTCCAGCACCGCGATGTGGTCGACGACGGTGTTGGACCCGGCGTTGCCCGGACGAAGCAGGCCTGAGACCGCGTCACCGGTGCAGTCGGCGAAACACAGGAGGGGGTAAAAACCGAAGCCGCCCTTGTAGTTGGGTCCGGTCTCCTCCTTGTTCTCCGAGTGGATCTGGATGAGTGTGGCATCTATATCCAGGTAGATCGGACCCTTCCCCTTCGTGGCACTGGTTCGACGCCATACCTCGTGACGCACCTCAGCCAGCCCCACGGCGATGGCGGACCGCACCTCGGGGGTGATCTCATGGAACGTCCGGTACACCGTCGAGTCGGACGCCACGTGACCGAACAGATCACGCTGGGCCCGCAGGTGCTCGATGTCGGCACAGCTCTCGCCTCCACCGGCCAGCATCAACGAGGTATGCACGAGGACCTTGCCCCGGTCGTGCAAAGGGGCCCGTTCGCTCGGAATGGGGATGCGTGCGGATAGGTGCTCACCGAGTCCCATTCGGTCGGCAAAATCGCCCAATGCATGGAGTCCGACGTGGCCGACGACCTGGTCGCCCCCGGATTCCACAACGACGGGGACGGTGCTGGTAACTTCCATTTCGTAGGTGCCCTTCTTGGTCTGGATACTGACGACTTCGCAATCATCAGAATCCCAGGCGGGAAGGGCACGTACGCGGATACGCGCCTATCGGGTCAGGCGGCCGCGTGAATGATCGGAGTTAACAGGGCGCTCGATCTCCTTCTGCACAGCTTGAGCCTGTTCAACACACGCCAGGAGAGTCTCAGCCTGGGAGACGCGCACCCGATATTTCATTTGAATGCACGTGTCGTCGCTCATATCGAATTCGACCACTTTGATGTCCCCGACCCGTCGTTCACGCTCAAGTGCAGAACGATGCAGAAGATCCAGGTACTGCCTGGCGCCCAATGACATCTGCCAAAATTTTGGCCAAAGTTCCATTTCAATGGAGACGTCGAGTTGACCGTTCTCATCAAGTGCGATGTACCCCTCCCACTCTTGGACTACGTGGCCCTCGTCTCGATGCCCCAGCCGAATCGCGACATCTTCGGGAACGTCCTCCCGCCTCAGTTGGCTGAGTTCCACGTCCGTCAGGAACAGATCGCATTCGGTCTCGTCAGCGCCAGCAAGCAGTTCTTCGAGTCGGCGGTCCATGAGTGAGAGCTTCTCACGCAACACTGGCCACGGGCACGGGTCAGTCCGAGCGTCGGATAGTCCTCTACCCTGTAGATGTTGGGCCAGTAGGTTTGACGATGCAGGGAGCCGGCCAGGGCAGGGCTGAATGTGGTGGTCCTCGTGTTTGCCGCTCTCGGAAAGCTCATTTGGATCGTGCCAAGGCTGGCCCCTGTGGATTGACCACCTCGCTACCATCCAGAACTCACAGTCATCACACCTTGCTTTGATCGGAAGCGCCACAATTCTGGCGGCCCCATGCTTGGGACTGGACGTGGCCATTGGCAACGATAGGAAGGGGAGGTGTGGCCTCTGGACGTTCCCACCAATGGCCTCGGTCGACACGCGAGCTCTCACACCCTCGACCTACGCTTGTGCGATGGCATCCGTCGTAGAGCAGATCCTCGAATGGTCCGCAACCCGCCCGATGTGGCAACGCGACGCCCTGCGTCGCCTGGTCATTGGCGATGTCATCGACGAGGTTGTTGTGAATGCCTACGCCTCGGCCCTGGAATCAAGCGACGACTCCTCGTTCGAACCAATCGCGGCAGGCCACCTGGGCACGAGTGGGAGTTCGGACCCGAAGGTCACGATCACGGGCATCAGCTCGTCTGAGAATGTCAACCGGCTTGCCCAGGACGACCCGCTGACATTCGCCGAGGCGGGTCTCACGATCGTGTATGGAGACAATGGGAGTGGAAAGTCGGGCTACGCGCGTATCTTGAAGTCCGTAACAAGGACTCGGGCAGAGACGAACGTCCGCAACGACATCTTCAGCGAAGGGGACCCGACCCCAACCGCGGACATTGGATTCAGCTGCGACGGCGTCCCGAGTTCATTCAATTGGGCCTCCGGGCAGACGGGTCCGGATGAGATCGCTCGTGCGAGCTTCTTTGATCGAGCGTGTGCAGACACGTACCTATCCAAGAACACCGATGTCGCGTACAGCCCCGCCGGACTCGACTTGTTCGATTCCCTCGACTCAGCCTGCAAGCGCGTTCGCGAAGTGCTGGATGCGCGAGTCCAGTCAGTTGGGCTGCGCGGTGCCGACTTCCCCGATCTCAACGATTCGACTCCAGCTGGCGCGGCCTTGACCGCTCTCACTGCATCCACTCCGAACGAAGTCATCGACACTGAATGCGCGCTTTCAGACAGGCAGAGGGAGCGCCTTGCAGTTGTTCAACAGGCCACCACATCAATCGCAACAGGGACTGCAACCGCCGATGCCGATCGCCTCAGGCGTCTCCGCGAACGCTTGGAGCGGGTTGGGACGCAGCTCGAGACAATCTCAGCAGTCGTGTCGCCCGCACAGCAGACCGTACTGGTCGGTCTTCGGGTAGACGCTGAAAGCAAAGCCGCGACGTCGGAGTTGGCCCGCACGGCGGCCCTCGGAACTGCACCGTTGGCTGGAGTTGGTGGGCAGGCATGGAGGGCACTCTGGGAGGCCGCTCGGCAATACTCCGCCATTGCCTACCCGAATCAAGAGTTTCCGGTCGTCAACGACTCGGTCTGCGTCCTCTGCCAACAGGACATCGATGACGACACGGCTGACCGCTTCCGCGGGTTCGACGATTTCGTCCGCGACACCACTCAACGAGCATCGGAGCTCGCCACGAAAGCCTGGAATGATGCCTGTCAAGACCTCGACATGGTTGTTGTTGGCAACCAGATCACGACTGATTTCATTGACGATCTGCGAGTTGAGTCTCCCGAGACAGCCACAGCGGTAGAGATCTACCTCGAAGAGGCCAACAACGCACTGGTCGCGCTCAAGCTGATTGCGCGCGATCCAGATCATGATCAACTCGATAATTTCCCCACCGCCCCCACGTCCGCCCTGGAAGGCACCGTCATAGCGCTCGGTCTTCGAGAGTCCGAGCTTCGAGACGCCGCCGGTCTCGACGGGGGCGTGGCACTTCGCACCGAACTCATCGAGCTCCAGGCTCGAAAGGATCTGGCCAGCGCCAAAACAGCTATCACAAGGGAGCGAGATCGACTCAGGGCTCTTGCTGCGCTCACCAAGGCAAAGAGGGCCACATCCACCAATGCGATCTCGGAAATGGCTGCTTCGGTCACGGACGAGGTCGTCACGGAGATTCTCGTTGACAGATTCACTCGCGAGACAGAGCGGCTCGGCCTGGAAAACGTCGTTCTGCGGACAGTGGGTGGACGGCACGGCGTCCTCCTCTACCGAACTGGGTTCGTTGGCGCGCAGCACGAGGCTCCTTTGCCGGAAGTCCTGAGCGAGGGCGAGCAGACGGCACTGGGACTTGCGGGCTACCTGGCTGAGCTCGCTACAGACGCATCACAGTCGACTGCAATCTTCGATGACCCCGTTAGCTCGTTGGACCACGAGCGGCGGGACAAGGTTGCCGGGCGCCTCGTCCAACTGGCGAAGGGGCGCCAAACGATCGTGTTCACGCATGACGTTGCATTTGTCCTTGCACTCAAGAAGCATGCTCTCCACGAGGGCATCGCCTACACCGAGAGAACCATCGAACGACTGAATTCGAGACCCGGTCACTGCACTGATCAGCACAAGTTCAGTGCAAAGCTCGTCTCCGAGCGGATCACGGAGATGAAGGCCGATCTCTCCGATCTTCGAGCCAGACAGGACTCCATCCGTGTTGAGGAGTATCGGGCCCGAACAGGCACTTGGTACAAGCAGCTTCGCAAGACGTGGGAGCGTGCGATCGAGGAGGTCGTCGTCGGCGAAATCCTTACACGGGATGACCTTCAGGTACATCCCAAGATGGTCCGGACGCTTGTGCTGTTCTCGGCAGATGATAACCGCGAGCTCCAATACGGTTACGGACGCGCCACGGAACTCAGCGAAGTCCATGACGAGAGCCCTGTGATCAATTCGTCAGCCCCCTCACCTGACGACCTCGCCGGTGATCTCACAAGGCTTGAGGACTGGCACAAGCGCGTGTCGAAGCGCCGCAACTTGACCGAAGAGAAGATCTATGCGCTGGCTTCTTCCGAGACCTCAGTCTCCGGCACACCTGGCTAACGCTGCCGGCATCAGCGACTTGCCTGAAGCTCGTCCCTGATGGAGTCGCAAGCGCCCGGTCCCTGCGGCCTCCGGCGCGCGTTATGTGCGCCGGGGAAGCCCATCCGGCGTCCTTGCCGCTCGCGAAAGTATCCTGCGCCCGGAACGGCACGAGTAGGGCAGGCGGGTCA
>PLSY01000039.1 GCA_003164275.1 Acidimicrobiaceae bacterium
GACCTTCGGGTTATGAGCCCCATCATAGGCGTCCAGACGATTCTTGCCTGTCCGCCGTAGTCCGCTGAAATCCACGTCTACCTGGGTTTTTGCTGGACTTACCGCCGCTGACCTGGTTTGTCCGAATGACAGCCCCACAACAATCTTTGGGATTTTTTTGGGATGACATTCCGCAGTTGGACCTTCGGGTTCCTCCCCGATGCCCCGTGGCGCGACCTTATGGGATTTCCATGGGATGGCGACCCCCCGGACCCTGCCGGGACTGTGGTGACGGCGCTGAGGACCACCTTGCCCTGTGAGCGTGCCGGACGCTCAACGGTGCCCATCCGGCCGGCTTGATCCTGCAAGGCCAATGCAAGAGGCACAAATGCGCCTGCCTGTTCCGGTGCCGGCCCGGCTTGGACCGAGAGAGAGCGTCGTATCCGCTCCTCAGAGGGCAAAGCAATGGCCTCAAACGCCACAAACCCCCGCCCCGGCCGTGCGGCCCGGGTCATCCGCTGGCTCATTCCCTCCCGCCGTCAGGTCACGATCAGCCTGGCGGCCGATGTAGCTCTGGCGGCCCTCGGGCTTCCGCTGTGGATTCACATCGCCTTCGGAATCGCGCTCCATCTTGGGATTCACCTCGCTTGGCGGCTCATTAGGTTGAGGGGCCACTCGGCCCGATTGGAAACTCCGACGTGGTCAGAGCGGCGGTTATACTTTAGTACGCCACATCAATACTGCGCTTCTGCTACAGTGGCCCGCATGACCTCCCAGCTCCCCGATGAAATTCAGCGGCCAGCCCTCCAGGCGGCGATTGTACGAGCGCTCCGATCGACCTATGAGGAGAACCAAGACCGCCACGACCCCGGCATCGGTCACGACGCGATCACCTTCGGCTCCGCCGTCTGGCGCTCGGGCGTGTTCTTCATGGCCCAGGAGTTGGCGAGCGTGCCTAGCGTCTCCACCGAGGAGGTCAACCAGTCACTCGCCATCCTCACCGGTCGCTGCCGTCTCCGTGTGCACAAGCTCGGGTCGAGCGAGCACGACGATCCGATGGCCTGCTTCCCCAACAATGCCGGACCGGCATCACGCATGGGGGGTGAGGATCGGCAGCTCGCGTTTGACCTCGGCGAGCCCGGGACAGTGGAGTACCTCGACTGGGTGATCGGGCACTATGGATCAGCCGACGATGGACTCCGCGCCGTCCGCTTTCAGGCCGTCGGGAGTGACCGTGCCCTCGACGGGAAGATCACCCGCTGGGAGGACGTCGTCACAATCTTCGATGCGAGCGAGGGAACTGCAATTCCCGTCGCGCAGCCGGGCCGGGATGACGACGTCGTCGTGGTGCCTGAGCCCGCGGTTGCTCTTCGCATCGTGAAGGATGAGGAAGAGGGTCAGGTCAACCCAGCATGAGCGGGAGCCATGCGCGCGTGGTGCCCGAACTCTTCGACGGCGATCGACTACGGCAAGCTCGCATCTACAAGGGCTTGAAGAAGGTGGATCTCGCCAAAGCGGTAGATGTCACGCCTGCAGTCGTCGGGCAATATGAGAGCGGCAAAACACGACCGAGCACCTCCGTGTATGCGGCCATTGCTCTACATCTGGGCTTCGGGCCGGAGTTCTTTGAACGCCGCGGCCCGGTCCCCCAGGTGACCGAGGGTCAGGCTCACTTCCGGAAGCTGCGATCAACAAGCAAGCTCGAACGAGATCAGGCTCTCGTCCGCCTGGAGTTCTTCTCAGAAGTACTACGCGACGTGGAGACGCACGTCGAGTTGCCCGCGGTTGATCTCCCTGAGCATTCCGTCGATGACGACGCACCCGAGGGAGAGCCCGAAACAGCGGCGGCAGCGGTGCGCGCGGCCTGGGGCCTCGGGACAGGACCGATCGACAACGTCGTGCGCCTCCTGGAAGGACGAGGGATCGTCGTCATCAGACCGGCGATCGGTAGCTCCGGGGTCGACGCGTTCTCGACGATCATTGGTGACCGGCCAGTGGTGGTGCTTGGAAATGACAAGGGGGACGCAGCGCGCTCACGCTTTGATGCTTCGCACGAACTCGGACACCTTGTAATGCATCACGACGCCGAGCCGGGTCGCCACATCGTCGAGCAGCAGGCACACCGATTCGCCGCTGCGTTCCTGATGCCCGCCGACGTCATCGGGAAAGAATTCCCAACGCGGATGAGTTGGCCCGCGTTCTTCGATCTCAAGCAACGCTGGCGTGTGTCTCTTCAAGCCCTTCTCTATCGTGCACGAACGCTCGGCTTTCTGAGCGCTGACGCGTACCAGCGTGCGCAGATCCATGTATCGCGGCAGGGATGGCGCGACAACGAACCGATTGACATCGGCCAGCCCGAGGAACCGGCACTCCTCGGGCGTGCATTCGATCTCATGCGGTCCGAGTTGGCGATCGATGAAGCGACCATCGCACGAGAGTGCCGCCTTCCAGACAGCGTCTTTCGAGGACTTCTCCAAGGCGCCGCTGCAACCTTGCATGACAAGCCCCGGGTAGCGGTCGAGTAGTGAACACGACTCGGCCCCTAGCGCTTACGCTTCGGTCGCCGTCGCCGAATGCGCTCGTTGCGCTTTCTCGACCTACGGCAATAGCGAACGGAGTATCCCGTGCCCACCTATGACGGTCGACTGGAGCTGACCTGGACCAACAAGCACCTAAGGCTGCTCGCGCATGAGGATGGCTCCTACGAGTGGGTGAAGCCATCTGACTACCGCGTCGCCGAGGTCCGACTTCTTCACGATGTCACGACGGTCGGGGAAGTTGGGAAGAAACGCGCCGCCGACAACCTGTTGATTCGCGGAGATGCACTCAATGCGCTCACGAGTCTCGCGAAGCTACCGGAATTCGCAACCGAGTACCTCGGCAAGGTGAAGCTCGTCTACATCGACCCTCCGTTCAACACCCAGCAGAGTTTCCTTCAGTACGACGACGCGTTGGAACATTCTGTTTGGCTCACGATGATCCGAGACCGGCTGCTGCAAATCCGCGATCTACTGGCTCCGGACGGGACAGTCTGGCTTCATCTCGACGATGCAGAGATGCACCGCGCGCGATCGGTGCTGGATGAAGTGTTCGGCACCGACTACTTCGTGGGGACGATTATCTGGCAGAAGGCCGACACCGTCCGGAATGATGCACGCCGCTTCTCGGTAAGCCATGACTACCTACTCGTCTACGGGGCGCCGAGCTGGACTGCGAATCGCCTTCCCCGAACGGGTGAGATGGACCAGGTCTACAAGAACCCCGACAACGACCCTCGCGGCCCGTGGCTTGCTGGCACTCTCATCAGCCCGAGCTATCGAGCGAGTGGCGACTTCGTGGTCGAGACGCCAGGCGGCAAGGTGCATCCACCGCCAAAGGACACGAGCTGGCGAGTGCCCAGGGAAACGTTCGATCAGCTCCTCGCCGACAACCGAATCTGGTTTGGGAAGCACGGTACCGCCACTCCCCAGCGAAAGCTGTTCCTCGAAGAGGCCAAGGAGCGCGTCGTAGACACGATCTGGGACGTCAAGGAGGTTGGCGGAAACCGTCAGTCGAAGGCCGAAATCAAGAAGCTCTTCCCGGAAGTGGAACCGTTTGCGACGCCCAAGCCGGAGCGCCTTCTCGGACGCATTCTCCACATCGCGTCGGAGCCCGGCGACATCGTTCTCGATTGCTTCTTGGGGTCCGGCACAACTGCGGCGGTCGCCCAAAAGATGGGAAGGCGCTGGGTCGGGGTCGAATACTCGCCTGAGACCATCGAGACTTTTGCGTTGCCCCGGATTAGAAGAGTGGTCGATGGCGACGATCCCGGAGGTGTGAGCGAAACAGCGGGGTGGTCGGGCGGTGGTGGCTTTCGTGTGCTTGACGTATCACCATCGATGTTCGAGGCAGAAGACGGACTGGTGTTCCTCGCCGACTGGATGACGAATGGCAAGCTCTCAGAAGCAACGGCTGCACAGCTCGGATTCGAGTACGAAGCCGACGCGCCGTTCTCCGGAAGGAAGGGCCGCACGCGCCTTGCCGTCGTAGACGGCGTTGTCAATGAATCGGTTGTGCGACTCCTGGTGAGCGCTTTGCCAGAGCGCGAGCGAGTCGTCATCTGCGGCACGGGCATTGACACGGATGCTCGTCCGATCCTCCGGGAACTTCGACCCGGGTCAACGTTGCGGAAGATCCCTGCAGCGCTGCTGGACGATTACCGATCTTCGCGCCAACTTCGACTCAGTCTCGGCGGCGCTGAGGTTCCCGAGCTGGCTGAGGTGAAGTCCTGATGGCGGACCTCACGCTCTTCGAGGATCTGATCGCCGAGATCTCGTCGCGGCTTGACCTTAGAGAACCTAATCGCGAAGCCGTTCGCACGATCAATGCCGCCGTATCCCAGTATTTCGACGTCGAGGAGCAGCTTCCTCCGTTCGAGGCAGTCATCGACTCGGCAACAGGCGTCGGCAAGACGTACATCCTTGCCGGCGCGATGGAGATGTTCGTTGCTGCGTACGACGTGCGCGACTTTGTCATCATTACGCCGGGTCGCACCATCCTCGACAAGACGCGCGACAACTTCTCACCCGGGCACGCTAAGTCGCTTCTCGGCCCAATGAGCTTTCAGCCGGTAGTGATCACGTCAGACAACTTTGCGACGCCCGCGATGCGCGCAGCGATGGACGACGACACGCAGGTGAAGATCTACCTCTTCACAGTCCAGTCATTGACAAAGCCCGACACGAAGGTTGGCCGCAAGACACACAAGTTCCAGGAAGGACTTGGCACCGAGTTCTACGGGCATCTCCAGTTGTCCGAGAAGCTCGTGGTCTTCGCCGACGAGCACCACTGCTACTACGGACCCGCATTCTCCAAGGCAGTCCGCGACGTCGATCCCTGGGTACTGATCGGCTTGACGGCCACGCCGGACAAGAAGACCCCAGAGGCTCAGATCATCTTCCGGTACCCGCTCGCCGCCGCGATTGCAGACAAGCTCGTGAAGACGCCAGTCATCGTCGGACGCAAGGACGATCGGACCGACTCGCTCACCAAGCTGTCCGACGGCGTGACTCTGCTGAACGCCAAAGCAGAGGCGATCACGTCGTACACCAAGGCAACCGGGGCCGCTCCTGTGAACCCGGTAATGCTCGTCGTTGCGAAGAGCATCGAGGACGCGGACGAGTACGGCAACATCCTGCGCTCGACGGAGTTCTTCGGCGGGGCCTACGCCGACGCCGTCCTCGTCGTCCACTCCAACGCTGCAGATGAAGCATTGGCAGACCTCGCGACTGTCGAGGATCCCGAGTCGCCGATCCGAATCATCATCTCGGTTGGGATGCTCAAGGAGGGATGGGACGTCCGCAACGTGTACGTCATCGCCTCGATGCGAGCGAACGTTTCGGAGATCCTCACCGAGCAGACCTTGGGCCGTGGCATGCGCTTGCCGTTCGGTGCGTACACCGACATCGAAATCCTCGACACCCTGGAGGTCGTCGCTCACGAGAAGTACAGCGAGCTGCTCAAGAAACGTGGCGTGCTCAACGAGGCGTTCGTCGACTATCGGTCATGGGCAGCATTGCGAACGAATGCACAAGGCCAGACGGTGGTCGTCACTGAGACGACCGAGTCGGGTGCGGTCCCGGTCATTCCGGCAGACGAGAATGCACCCCCACCGGAGGTCGGAACCGGCGACGGTGTCTCTGCGCCGGTGGTCACGTCGATCGAAGCCCGGACCGCACAGGTAGGGGGCGCTGCGACGAAGATGAAGCTGGAGATCAACCGGCGTGCTGACGCCCCAACGATCATGATTCCCGTTCTCAAGATGAGTACTGTGACCAGCAGCTTCACGCTTGCAGACATCACGGACACAGATGCCTTCCGGAAGCTCGGTGCGGCTCTGGCGGCAAACCCCGACGACGAGTTGAGCAGAACGCTAGTGAGTGCCCGCGTCGTGACCGGTCCTGATGGCATGAAGCGAACTGAGCTTGTGCGCTCAACCGCCGCCGACAGGATCCACTCGACCCCAACCCTCTTCGCCCTGCAAGATCTGAGAACGCAGTTGGTTGAGATGGTCTTGGCGTCTCCCGCAGTGCCGGCGCGTGCAAATCAGCGACCTGCTATCGCACCACTGATGGACTCGTTCTTCGACGGGCTTGGAGACAAGGCGGTTGAAGTGCTCTCCGCAAACTTGGACAGGGCCGGAGCACGGCTCGTGCGGTTGGTCGCTGAGGAACAGCGGCGATTCATGTCGAAGCCATCGTACGAGGAGGTGGTGGAGCTACGCGAGTTCAATCCATCGCGCGCCACCGACAAGACGGTAACCGGTGATCGCATGGGGCCGTTCTCGAAGGTCTCTGCATACGAAGGGTGGTCGCGTTCGATCTTCCCGGTGGCTTGGTTCGATTCTGAGCCCGAAAGGCGCGTGGCGAACATGGTCGACGATGACGCGACCGTTGCATGCTGGGTGCGTCTGCACATCAACGATTTGCCAATCCTGTGGAACTCGTCTGGGCAGTCCTATAACCCTGACCTCATCGTCATCGACTCCGATGGAACTCACTGGGTCGTCGAAGTGAAGATGGACAAGGAGATGAACTCCGGCGAGGTCCGGGGCAAGAGGGACGCAGCAATGCGGTGGGCGAACCATGTGACCGCCGACGAGAAGGTGGGCGTTCAATGGCGGTACCTCTTGGTCTCGGAGACAGATGTAGAGACGGCGAGGGGTTCGTGGGGAGCGCTCAAGAGCCTCGGGACCTGAAGCCGTGCCTATCGTTGCCCGTGCGGTTTGATGACAATGCCGCCACTTGACCCATGAGGCACGGAATGCCGCTGCACAAAGAGCTGGAGCGATTGAAGGCCCTCGACGACCCGAAGGTTCGCGGGTACCAGTTCGAGCCGTTTGTCGGATCCTTGTTTGCTGCAGCTCACTTCGAGGTCACGCCGAGCCCTGGGGCTGGCGGAAGCCGGCAGGTGGACCTCATCGCCACCAGGGGTGACGACGCATATCTCATCGAGGCAAAGTGGTGGTCAAGGCGAGTTGGCGTTGCCGAAGTTCAGGCGCTTGAAGATCGCCTGAAGAGGACCCCTGCGTCCGTAATCGGTGTTCTGGTGAGCTACTCCGGGTTTACTCAGGGTGCGATCGACCGCGTCGAGGGTAAGCCGAAACGCTCCGTGCTTCTCGTCACCGGCGAGGAACTGGAACGGTCCATCAGTTGGGACGGAGACTTTCTTCGCATGCTTCGGCAGAAGCGCGATTCAATGTTGGTGCACTCGAAGACCGTCTTCATGTCGAACCGACCTCGAACTGCACGTCGTCGACGCGGAAAACTTCTTCCGTCGACTCCAGAGGCGATCGTTCTTCGTGATGGAACTCGTTCGCCATGGCTCAAGTTCGGTGGAGACTTCGGGCAGTTCGCGTTTGCACGAGAAGTGGTCGATATCGATTGGGTCTCCGGGTCGGGGCTAGGCGTGTCCCTCGATGTGTCCACAGTTTCAACAGATCAGGATGGTCTCCTGGCTCTTCTGCATGATCTCTCAGACTTAGGTTGGTTGACCGAGAAGAGTCGTTGGAGCATCCAGCAAGCTGCGGACAATTGGCACGGTGCGGGTGCAGACAATTTTGCTGCAGTGTTGTCGGATTGGGAGACTCGCTACGAGGGGGTCGAGGATCTTCACCACACTGAGGAATTCTGCTATCTCGATGTGTGCGATGACTTCGGCTTCTACACGCTGACTGGCCAGGTCGCAGCGCGAGAGCCGCGAGTCGTGTGGAGGGCATCGCTATCCTTCCAGCTGAGTGGGATTCCGCTTGACCCCAGTCCGCTCCGACACCTATGCGAACGACTTGATACCCGATCGACACTCTTTTTTCGACCGCGTTCCTCTGAGTCCGTACAACGTCATCATGTCGACCGAGGCGACGGAGTGCTCCTTGACGTTGTCGGATTCATCGTTGAAGACAACGAGCTGGAAGAGGGCCGAGACGATCGGGAGTGGGCAATCGGTGTTGTCGCACGGAACCCATTCAGACGATCGGCCGCAGGCCAGGATCGGATCCCAGGTTGGTGGCCCGACATGGTTGCGGACTCCGAGCTGATCGTTTGTTCTCTCCGGTCCTGGCATCCGCTGCGAAAACCCAAGAAAACGTATCGACTCTGGAGTTGCGAGGAGGCCTGGACCTCGGACGCGCTCGTTTTCAATCCTGTGGCCGACTGGGACGATGACTCCGATATTGCCGGATATACATCATTGATTCGGCCCAGCCGATCACCGAACAACCCAGCGAAATAGTCGAGTCCTAGAACGGGTCTGCTGCACCGACGGGTGA
>PLSY01000311.1 GCA_003164275.1 Acidimicrobiaceae bacterium
GGATCTCAAAGCGGCTCGGTTGGCCACCCTGCAATTTCTCGGGCTCTTCGCCAACATGGAACTTCCCATGCGCAAGCTGTTCGGTCGATGGGGCCCGGGCTTCTCTTTCATCGGCCACCTGGCCAAGTGGATGCTGTCGAGCCCCGGAAACCAGGCCATGGCAGTACTCCTGTTCCACCGGCTGCGGTCAGAGTCGGCATTCCAGCCTGGGATGGAGGAACTTCGGGCCCCGGCCGAGGACTGGGTCGGACATCGACAGGCGTGGGAGTCATTGCAGCAGGTAGCACGTGACGTCCCTGCACTTGGACGAGTGGTGACCAATGCGCGGATGCGGGCCGCGATGGAGAGCGAGGACGGACAGAGAGAGTTAGAGCGGGTAATCAGAGAAGTTCGTGTCGACCACAACGACGAGATTGACCAGTACTTTGCCGACCACCCAGAACTCACCGCCAACCTCCAAAGCGCACTCACGGCTGCGACCTCGGAACAACCGAAATCGGGTAGCGGTGGCACTCACTGAGTCCGAGGTTGCCGAGTCGCTCGAAGCGATCGATTCCACCTTCTGTAGGGACAGCCCGAACCCTTCGGTGGCGGTGGTCGATGGTGACGGTATCCAGGTACGGGTCGAGCGTGGCCACCTGGAAATCAGCGATGGGCTCGGCCCATGCCGGCGGGTGCGCCGTTATGCGAAGGCCACGCATGGCCTTTCCCGACTGGTCGTCGTGGGCGCAACAGGTTCAGTCAGCCTTGCCGCCATGCGCTGGTGCAATGGGGTGGGGATTGGGCTCGTGGTCATCGACCCATCGGATGGATCCGTCCTAGTTACCTCCGGTGGGTGCGCTGTCGACGATGGACGGCTTCGGCGGTCTCAGGCATTGGCCCCGGCTACTGAGACCGGCCTGATCGTTGCCAGATATCTGACCAATGCGAAGCTGGAAGGACAGGCGTCGGTCGCCTCCACAGAACTCGAAGCTCCGGAAGTGGCGGAAACCATTCTGCGATTGGCGGCTTCCCTGGGCGGATGCACCAGCGTGGAGGAGATCCGGCAACTCGAAGCGGCGGCGGCCAACATCTACTGGCGTGCCTGGGAATCGTTGCCGGTCCAGTTCATTCGCAGGGACGAAGGCAGGGTCCCTGAAGCCTGGAAGAAGTTCGAGGGACGTCGGTCGGCGGTCAACCCAGGGACCGCTCGAAGCGCCACGGATCCAGCTAATGCACTGCTCAACTACTCCTACCGCTTGGTGGAAGCCGAAGCTCGCCTAGCGACTCTTGCCCTCGGACTCGATCCTGGATTCGGAATCATGCATGCCGACATGCGTAACCGGGACGGCTTCGTGCTTGATCTCATGGAAGCGGCACGTCCGATTGCCGAGCGGCACGTGGCGAAGCTAATTGCAGGCCATCACTTCTTGCGCCGAGATTTCGAGNNGTGTGGTGCGGGTGCTTACTCCGCTGTCGCATCGCTTGGCCGAGGCCATGCCGTCGTTTGGAGCAGCGATGGCTCCCGTGGCCGAACAGGTAGCCCAACACTTCGGCAGCGCCTCCCCCTATGACGTGGGAGCGCCCGCCGTGCTCAGTCGGTCGAAGCACAAGGAAGCGGCCCGAAGGAGGTCGGATCGCTCGGAGGTTACAAAGGGAACCGTGCGTAGAGGTCCCGGGCTGAAAGGGATGACACCTCGGGCGAAGCCCAAGCAGCGTCCCACCGTGCCAGCAGACGCCGGGTTGCCCGTACCTCCCTGTCGGACATGCGGAGGGGAAATCCGCCTTGAGGATGATCGAGACCGCCCACGAGGGCGGTACTGCGCATTGTGCCTGGCAGATCGGCGCAGGGAGGTAGGGGAAACACTGAATCCCCTAGCTCATGCTGTGGCGAAGAGGAGCGGTGTCCGTGCCACCCATACCTCGTCCGCTACGGCGAGGCGCAAAGCGGGTGTCGCCTCTCATCGAGCGGCACAGAAGGAATGGGAGGCCGCTCACGGTGGAGAGGTATTCGACCCCGAATGGTTTCGGAGGGAAGTGCTACCTCGTCTAGAGCGAGTGAGCTTGGTGACCATCGCCCGAGAAACCGGGATATCGACGTCGGCAGCCTCGAGAGTTCGGTCGGGGAAGCAGCTTCCCCACCCCAGACACTGGGAGGCACTCATTCGACTATCTTCAGCGTCGAGTGAAGCCTGACGGTCCACATTGCGTGGAATTGGCTCGCCTACGATCGTGGCTAGAGAATTCGCAGTCGCATCCGCCCAGCCTTCTTAGCGATCGGCCGATCCAACCGCCATCATGGTCTCGAGCAAGATCCCACCTGTCCCTGCACGCCTGCGTTGCTTCGTCGCGATGGCGTTTGATCGAGACGACACCGACACGTGGTTTGATCAGTTGCTCAAACCAATTCTTGATGAAAGTTCCTTAGCTGCGATCCGCATCGATCGTGTCGAACACAACGACAATATTGATGCGCGAATAATTGCCGAGATCGAAAAGGCTGACATCGTAATAGCCGATCTCACTTATGCTCGACCCTCAGTATATTTTGAAGCCGGCTACGCTCAGCGATCTGTACCGGTTATCTACACATGTCGAAAAGACCACCTTCAACCCCCGAACTCTGAGACTCCGGAATACCAACGGGTTCACTTCGACCTCGCAATGAAAAACATTATTGCCTGGCAGTCTCCATCGGATGCAACGTTCCGTGAACGATTGACGAAGCGAATTGACCTCCTGACTCGTCCGATTCGTGCGAACAACGAGAAAGCCTTGGAGAAGCGGGAGCTTGAGGAGCGATTCAAGGCACTTCCGGTTGACGGGCAGTTACTTGGGGGAGTCGCTGCAGTCAGGGATGTGTTCAAGAAGCACAAGGTGCAAATCGCCGAATATGCGGAGCGTCGAGCACACACGGTGGAGATAAGTGATGACTATCTTGTCATCGGCCAGAGGAAAGGCGTGTCCGAAATATTCGGATGCCAAGCAAGAGTCACTCCGTCTATGAATTTGACGACTTTGAAGGCATTGAAGAAGCTACTTGTGGCTCCGCTCTATGACATAAAGCTCAATCGCCCTAAGCAATTGGAGGTATTGCGGGACCTCCTCCTTCTTGTTACGACGGGACCGGTTCCTCTTGAGCGATTGAGAACGGTATTCTCCGAGTTTTCATTGGTCAGTGCTGAGCGGAAGCATCTTGAATGGAGCGGTGGGGCCAAACTTCCGGCGAAACGCATAACCAGCGTTGACCACATACTCATCCAGCGTTCGAGCTACAGGGCACCGTTTGTAGGCCTGATCACCAAAGACGAGTCACCGGACGTTGAGGTTGACATCTGGCCCGAAGGCCAGGAGTACCGGAACAGGGCGGGACGCTCGATGATCACGACCAAGCTCCTGACAGTGAACCGGGTGATCAACGTAGTTGCCATCGATCGAGCCAAGAGCATCACCGACGTTCAGGAGCGAGTCGAAGCAGCACTAATTGCTTCTGATCCCACCGGCAGCGGATCGGAGCTCTCGGGCTGACTCGCTAGCCCGGGCCCAAATGTGACGGAGGCATCTAGTGTCCGACCTCCGGCCACGGCGGG
>PLSY01000403.1:0-1593 GCA_003164275.1 Acidimicrobiaceae bacterium
CTATTTGCATCAGTTGCTCGATCTGTCAGTTCGCAACTACGCGCTCGGCGAGGTCGTCGAGAAGTTCTGGCGGGATCCGGTATTCCCGATGATTCCGAGCGACTCGGTTGCACGTCGAGCCATCTTCGACGCTTTGCGTCCCGACACGGATGGAGTGGCCTGGGAGCTGGTCACCTCGGATGGCGAGAAACTGCATGTCGCAACCCCGGAGCAGCTGGCTCTCAACAGCTCGGAACATTACTTGCGGCTTGCTCAGCCTGACTTGAGCGGCGACGCTTCTTCGCCGACAGCAGCGGGCCCGACTGGAGTTCTAACAACGACTGCCGGAGTACCACCCTCGGCGCCGCCCACGGCCACCGCTATTCCAGGCCCAGTCCACTACCGCATCCATGAACTTGAACTCCGAAACCGCTCGCTGTCCGATCGAGAGGCACGGGAGAAGCTCTGGCACCTGCTCGGCCTGCTGGCCGACGCGGTCGATCCGTCTTCTGGAACGGACATCCAAGTGGCTGCCATCAAGGTTGAATTGACGGCTGCCGAGGGTTCCCTGAATGAGATCGGAGCCAAGGCCGAGCAGGCCGGAGCTACGTGGGACATCTACGACGAGGACTTCTGAGAGTCGCACGCCAGTCGGCCGAGGAGAACGTCATTTTGGCTAGCTAATACGAGTTCCCCCAGCGGGTCGATTCAGCAGTAGTAGGCCAACACTGCGGCCGGTCACGAGGCCCAGACCTGGCTGGGCCCCGGCCGACGAGTGGCCGATCTGCGGCTTGGCCATGTGGTCGCGTTCTTGCCGGTCGGGGAGACGGTCTCCTACATCCCATGTAAGTGTGACAGTCCAGGTCGCAGCTCAAGCTGCCGTGCCGGCAGCCTGGCGCCGGTGATGGATGGTATGGCCAAGCTTGCGGACACGCAGTGTCGGGTCAGGTACGCCTTATGCCCTCTATGCGCTGAGCCCGAATGGGCGAGGGAGGGGTCCGATCACTAGTTCCGGTGACTGAGAACCATCTGGGCGTACTCAGCCTCTCGAGCTGAGGACCGACCCGCCGCATCGGCCGGGGTTCGAGTCGCACAAATCTCCGCTCGAAGCGGGGCAGGTCAGCGACATGACGGCGCCGATTGCACGGCGCCTACCTGCAACTTGACCGCTTGGCCTCCTCTGTCTGACGCCGGCTGCGGTGTCCCGCGATCCGGAATGAACGGCTACCAGACCCTTCAGCGGTCATGCTGTCCAGATGGATCAGTCGAGCACGCGAGCCCTCTTGCCGTCGTACCTGCCTGATTTGATTGACCTGTCGGCAACGCGGTGGGACCTGAAGGATGTGACGAATGGGTGATCGGAGCACAATCGAGTGGACCGAAGCAACGTGGAATCCGACCACCGGGTGTGATCGAACCTCACCTGGGTGCGACCACTGCTATGCGCTGACCCTTGCAAAGCGGCTCAAGGCCATGGGCGTCGAGAAGTATCAGAATGACGGCGATTCCCGAACCTCCGGGCCTGGGTTCGGATTGACCCTCCATCCAGAGTCGCTTGGGATTCCAAGCAGTTGGACGTCACCAAGGACAGTGTTCGTCAATTCGATGAGCGAC
>PLSY01000403.1:1599-3105 GCA_003164275.1 Acidimicrobiaceae bacterium
GGATGGGCGTCAGTGTCGAGAGCCAGCGCTACAAGTTTCGGATCAACCATCTCAGGGAGGTGCCCGCCGCAGTCCGGTTTCTCTCCATTGAGCCACTACTCGGGCACCTCGGGCAGCTCGATCTGAGCGGCGTCGGCTGGGTAATCGTTGGGGGCGAGAGCGGGCCGGGAGCGCGAAGTATGGACGAAGCATGGGCAACCGACCTCCGAGATCAATGTCAATCGGCGGGAGTTGCGTTCTTCTTCAAGCAGTGGGGAGGAAGAACTCCCAAGGCGGGAGGCAGGCACCTCGAAGGGCGCACCTGGGACGAAATGCCGGAGACCGTCGCTGTCCAGTGACGAAGGAATGGGGCGGATGGTGGACCGAAGCGAAGCTAGAAATCCTCGACAAGTATCTCGCGGCATTCGGCAACGCCTCTAGGAAGGCAGGCGGGACGGTATATCTAGACCTTTTCGGCGGATCGGTCACCCATCTTCGCCCGGACACCGGCGCTGAGTACCTCGGATCTACCTCCAGGGCGATGCGATCCCTCCCTCCATTCAGCCGATTGGTCTTTTGGGAGCTAACTCGAAAGGCGGAGAACCTGCGGACCGATCTTGCCGCGGCGTTTCCCGACGACACTCGCTACCGAGTTGTCGGCGGTGACTGCAATCTCACTAGTCAAGAGGGACTGGATCAAGTGGCCGACCTCCAGTGGGCCCCGACCTTTGCGTTCATTGACCCCAAGGGGATCGATGTCTCATGGGCGACGCTCGAGACATTGTCCAAGTGGCGCCGAGACCGGAGGGGGCGAAAGGTTGAACTGTGGATTCTCTTGCCGGAGCCTGCTTTCGAGCGAGTCCTCGGACTGAAGGGCGTTCGCGGGAATAGCTCGGCGACGAAGCTCAACAACCTCTACGGAACCGACGACTGGATTCCAATCCATCAAGGCCGTTGGACTGGCAAGTTCTCTCCGGAGCAGACCAGGGCTGAGTTCGTGAATCTCTACCGCTGGAGAATCGAGAAGGTTCTCGGATACAAGACAACCCACGCACTCCAACTCGGAAACGTAAACGATCAGCCCGTTTACACAATGGTCTTCGCGACCGATGCTGCTGCGGGAAGCCGAATTATGGGTGACGTGTATCACCACGCCAAAGTTCATGAGATTCCACTCCTCAGGGCGCACGCGGTAAGCGCACGCCGCAGGACGCGCGAGCGCGCAGCCGGGGTATTGAGCCTCTTCGAAGTGGGCGAAGTCCCGGTTACCTCTGAAGGCTATAGACACACCGAGCCTTGGGAGCCTCCGGCCCGTCTTGACGAGAGTGTGGAACTCGATGCCGAACCCCCTCCGGAAGATGACGAGGATGATTCCTGAGAATCGGAGGATGCGGCGCCTACCTGAGTAGGCCCGTCATCCGGCCGACATCGAGTCGCCCGGACGACGCTCTGGCGCATTCGGGGGTCTGCTGGGGTTTCTCATCGTGTCGCCACCCCACCCAGCGTCAATGGCACGTTGCGAGGCGC
>PLSY01000406.1 GCA_003164275.1 Acidimicrobiaceae bacterium
CCAGGGCGTCGTCGACCACCAAGGTAATCTCGAAGGTCGCCTTCAGCTCGGGCTCGTCCCAGCAGGGGAAGGCCCGCCGGGCGTCGGTCGACTCCATCTGGGTGGTGGCGATGATGTGCTCGACGCCGGCGTCGTCGGTGAAGGTCGACCGGTAGAAACCGTGGAGCTTGTCGTTCAGGATGCCGGTGAACGACAGGTGCAGCGTGGCGGCACCTGGGGCGAGGGGCTCGGCGAAGGTCAAGGTGGCCCGCTCTTCGGTCTCGTCGAGCGAGATGTCGGTCGGAGCCAACGCGTAGCCGTTGTCGGGATTGGAGTCGTTGAGCTCGGCAAAGGTGATGGCCAGTTCAGCCGCGTTGAGGGTGATCGAGGTGGTCGGCTCGTTGATGGTGAGGTCGATCTCCACGTCGCCGGTGAAGCTGGCCTCAGGCAGATTCGGGACCAGGACCAGGCGGTAGGCGTGGGGCCGGACCGAGATGGGCAGCAGGTAGTCGGGGTGGTCGGTCTCGTTGGAAGTGGGACCGGCGGCATCGGATGTCGGAGCGCTCATGTGGGGCAGGCTACCGTCGGGCCGTGCAGAATGACCCCGAAATGATCGAAAATTCTTCCACCGATGCCGAACCTGCGAGCCCGATCGATGGTGCGGCGAGCCCATCGACGACGCTCGACGTGGTGGCCATTGGCAATGCCCTGGTCGATGTGCTGGCCTCGGCCGCCGACGCAGACCTCGCCCCCCTCGATCTCGTCAAAGGCACCATGGTCATCGTCGACCAGTCACGCTCCGAGGCCATCTACGCCACCATGGGCTCGACGATCGAAGCCTCGGGAGGGTCGGCGGCCAACACGGCAGCTGGCATTGCCGCCCTGGGCGGACGGGCTGCCTTTTTGGGACGCGTGGCTGACGACGGGTTCGGCCGGGCTTTCACCCACGACATCCGATCCATCGGTGTGGCCTTCGACCCGAAACCGACGCCGGCTGTGCCTGGGGTCTCGGTGACCGGGCACTGTCTCGTCCTCGTGACCGACGATGCCGAACGGACCATGGCCACCCACCTCGGCGTGGCCTCCGACTTCGGGAGCGTCGACCTCCACGACGCTCACCTCTCGTCGACCCAGGTCGTCTACCTGGAGGGCTACCTGTGGGAGCAGCCCTCGGCCAAAGCGGCCATGCGCGAAGCCATCGACCTCGCCCATGCCAGCGACGCCTCCGTGGCGTTGACCCTGTCCGACCCGTTCTGTGTCGAGCATCACCGCGAGGAGTTCTTGGAGCTGTTGGCCACCGAGTTGGAGATGGTCTTCGCCAACGAGGATGAGGCGAAGCTGCTTTTCGGTACCGACTCCTTCGACCAGGCCGTCGAGGCGATGGCCGAGACCGGCGTGCTGGCCGTGCTCACTCGGGGCGCTGAGGGCAGCGTCGTGATCACCGCGTCGGGTGCCATCGAGGTCCCCGCCGCCCCCGCCGACCGCGTGGTCGACACGACAGGGGCCGGCGACCTGTTCGCCGCCGGGTTCCTGTACGGCGTGACGAACGGCCTCTCGCCCGAGGAGTCGGCTCGCCTCGGCGGGGTGTGTGCGGCCGAGGTCATCTCGCATGTCGGGGCGCGACCGCAGGCCAACTTGAGGGCCCTGGCCGTCGAGGCCGGTCTGTTCTCGTAGGGAGCGCGTGTGAGAGGCACTGCTTCCCGAGGCAACGCTCGCCAGAGGCGTAGTCCTATTGGACGAGTGGCCGTGAAACTGCTCTGAGGCCGAGCAGGTCGGGCGCTCGGCGATCAGTCCGGGCGGCTGGGGCCGGGACCGAAGGAAAAGGGCAGATCTCCCATGCGCACCAACACCGAGGCCACCGCCCGGCCCAGGGGGGCCAGGGCATCGTCGAGGCTCGTCGGGTTTTCGAGGATGGCCTCGTCCAGCTGGCACGACCCCTCATAGGCGACCTCGATGGCGCACTCGGCGTCGTCGGTGGTGTTGCCGATGAGGAGCTGCTCGATGGTTACCGGGCCCCGCATGAGGGGCTCGTCGCCCAGGACGTCGAGGTGGTCGGGGAGGACGTCGAGGAGCGACGCCACCACCGGCAAACGGTCGAGCCCCTGGACCCGGAAGGCAATCTCCACCAATACCTCCGGAAGTTCGTCGGGCTCCTCACCGATGGCCCAGCTCCGGTAGGCGGTCTGGCTCCAGGTTGGCCAGTCGAGGCTCGTGTCAACCCGAATGCGGGCCGGTCGCTCCTCGCCGGGGAGGCTGTAAGAGGTCTCGAAGCTGACGTCGCCCAAGAACACGTCGACCTGGAAGCGCTCCTCGACGGCTTGGCGCTGCAAGAGAGCGGCCTCGAAGGCGTGGCGGTGAGAGCTGACAAGCTGCGTGAATACGTGGTCCAACATGGCGGGGCAGAGGCTACCGTTCTTCCATGCCCGACTCACCCGACTCGTTGAAGGCCTCCCCCTGGGTGGATCGTCGGGTCATCGCCTACGCCCACCAGGGAGGCGCCTGGGAGGGCCCGTCGTCCACCCTGTTCGCCATCGAAGCTGCCCTGGCCGCTGGGGCCACCGGCATTGAGCTCGATGTGCACGCGAGCGCTGACGGCCAACTGGTGGTCTGTCACGACGGAACCGTCGACCGGACGACCGACAGCACCGGCCTGATCGCTGAGCTGGGCATCGACCAGCTCCGCCGCCTCGACAACGCCTACTGGTGGGNNCCTATCCCTTCCGGGGCCGGGCCCCTGAGGACCGGCGCTTCCGCTTCGCCCTGCTCGAAGAGGTCTTGGAGGAGTTCCCCGGCGTGATCCTCAACCTCGACATCAAACAGACCGCCCCTGTCGTTGCACCCTATGAGCAGGACCTGGCCATCATGCTCCGGCGCTATGGCAGGGTCGACGACGTGATCGTGGCCTCGTTCCTCGACTCGGCTACAGACGCCTTCTCCTCGTTCGCACCGGAGGTGCCGACCTCGGCCGGCACTGTCGCCTCAGCCGCCTTCTATCAGGCCGTCCAGGCCGGCGAGCGGCCAGCCCCGCTGCGCCACGTCGCCCTCCAGGTACCGGCCAGCTATGGCGACATGAGCCTGGTCGACCAGCGGTTCGTGGACGTCGCCCATGAAGAGGGACTGGCCGTTCACGTCTGGACCATCGATGAGGAAGCCGAGATGGAGCGGATGTGCGGCCTCGGCGTCGACGGCATCATCACAGACAGGCCGTCGGTGCTGGTCGATGTCCTGCGCAGGCTCGACCTCGTCTGGCATCCGTGATCGGGGGAGCACCGGCCCTCGGGCTGAGCGATGGATGGGCGCGACCATGTACGCCCGCGACGGGGCGCCATGAACTGCACAGAGCGATTCAGCGAGTGAGGAGGGGGTCCACCCGTGAGGGGACCGCCCGAAAAACGACCGACCGGTTGAGGTCAGCCCCGTCCGCAGTTCGGCTTCTTGCCGTGNNCCCGGAGCTTGCGCTTGTTGGTTCGTTTCGACACAGTGCGAAGATGCTAGTCGCTGGCAACCTCCGACGGCCAGAGAGGGCGAAACCGTGAGCTGGCTGCTCCGGGACGGAGACGTGTTGGCCGCGGCCGATGTAGCCACCAGCCTGTCGGCGAGAGCGAAGGGGCTGCTCGGCCGGACGGAGTTCGTTGGGGCGATGGTGTTGCCCCGAACTCGGGCCGTCCACACCTTCGGCATGCGGTTTGCCGTCGATGTGGCCATCTGTGACCAGGACATGGTGGTGGTCGGGGTTACGAGGCTGCAGCCCTGGCGCATGTGTCTCCCGAAGAAGGGCGGCCGCTCGGTCATAGAGGCCCAGGCCGGCGCGTTCGAGCGGTGGGGGCTCCGGGTGGGAGACAAGTTGGAGCTACGGGGATGATCGGACCAGAGGACCGGCGTGCACTGGCCGTCGCCGCGGGAGAGGACGTCCTCGGCAGTGAGGTTGGAGACGGCGCCGCTGGAGCACGCAGTGAAGTCGGACCAGTCAGTGATGTTGGTTCAGTCGGTGAAGCCGGACCAGTCAGTGTCGACGGAGAGCGTGGCGCAACCGGCACAGGCAGTGCGGGCGGCCCTGGCGACGGAGGAATGCCACAGATGGAGGTCGATCCGGAGCTGGCAGAGGAGCTCCGACCCTCGGGGGACGCCGACGAGGAGCGGCCTTCGCCCGATGCCGGCGTGCCCACCGAAGCCGGCGCCGCGTCTCGGGAGTCCGACGATGACGCAGACGAGGACGAGGACGAGGACGAGGACGAGGACGATGACGATGACGATGACGAGGGGCCGCTTGTCCTCGGCGCCAACGGTCGGGGATTCATCGTGCTCGTCGGCACACCGATCGGCAATCTCGGTGACCTGTCACCGAGGGCGGCCAAGGCCCTGGCCGGCGCCGACGTCATCTACTGCGAAGACACCCGCCACTCCCGCAAGCTCTTGTCGCATGCAGGTATCACCGGGATCCCGCTGCGCTCCCTCCACGAGCACAACGAGGACCACCGCATCGCCGAGGTCATCGACTCGGTCAGGCAAGGCCGGGTTGCGGCGGTCGTCTCTGACGCCGGGATGCCCGGCATCTCCGACCCAGGCAGCCGGCTGGTCAAGGCCGCTGCGGCCGCCGGCGTGATGGTGACCGTGGTGCCCGGCCCGACGGCCCTCATCACCGCCTTGGTCTCAAGCGGTCTGGCCACCGACCGGTTCTGCTTCGAGGGCTTTTTGCCCCGGTCGGGCAAAGAGCGCCGCCAGCGCCTGGAGCAGGTGGCGAGGGAGCAGAGGACGTCGGTCATCTACGAGGCGCCGACCCGCGTGGCCGCCACCCTTGCCCACCTGGCCGAGTCGTGCGGTGCTGACCGGTCGGTGGCGGTGGCGAGGGAGCTGACCAAGCTGCACGAAGAGGTGTGGCGGGGGACCCTGGCCGACGGGGCCGAATGGGCCAGCTCGGGGATGATCCGAGGCGAGGTGGTGCTGGTGTTGGAGGGAGCGCCAGCCACGGCGCCCGTCGTCGTCGACGACAAGCAGCTGCGTGAGGCAATGGCTGCTCGTCTGGCCGCCGGCGAGCGAACCAGGGGGGTGGTCGACGACGTGGCCGCCGCCTTCCATGTCTCCCGCCGTCGGGTGTATGACCTCGCCCTGATCCTGAAGGGGACGGACCCCGCTCCGTTGGAATGACCCGACGGCGGGAGGGGTTGATCAGACCAGGGAGTAACTGGGGCTGGCACGGCGGGACAGCTCGCTCACGCTCCCGAGGGTCGGTGTCGCCAGATGGGCTGGTGAGTGCAGCGAGAGAGAGGAATGCGACATGTTCGGTCGTGCGCAGTTGGACGAGACGCAGGCGCCGGGGATCGCCCCTGACGATATCCCCCAGAGCCTCGACCGGGCAGCTTTCGCCGCTGGGTGCTTTTGGGGAGTGGAAGAGTTCTTCCGGGCCATTCCCGGAGTGGTGGACGCCATCTCCGGCTACGAGGGAGGATTCGTGGCGAAGCCGACCTACGAGCAGGTGTGCTCAGGGTCGACAGGCCACGCCGAGGCCGTGCTCGTGACCTTCGACCCGGGGGCTGTCTCCTTCGAGAAGCTGATGGAGGAGTTCTGGCGTCATCACGACCCGACCACCCTGAACCGGCAAGGTCCCGACCGCGGGACGCAATACCGCTCAGCGGTGTTCGTCCACGACGAGGCCCAGGACAAGGCGGCACACGCTTCGCTGGACGAGTACCAGTCGCGCGTCAAGAGGCCCATCGTCACCGAGGTCACGACAGCCACCACGTTCTGGCCGGCCGAGGAGTACCACCAGCGGTTCACCGAGCGCACCGGTCGCGGAGGCTGCCACGTCGCCAACTGGTGACCAGCCGGCCATGGCTCGGCACCCTCGGACGAAGGGTCAGGTTCGATGTCGTGCTCTCAGCGCAGCTCGCTGAGAGCACGAATCACATACGGGCGGAGGGGGAGTCCCATGATCTCCTCGGGTGCCACCCATCGGGCCGTGTCCGACGAGCCGTCCATCTCGTGTGTGATGGTCCCCGAGTACGAATCTATCCGGTAGATGATCCGGATGGTGTGGAGATGTATCCCGTTCGGTAGGTCGAAGACGTCGGAGAGTACGCCGAGTAGGTCGCCGACCACGACGGTCAGCCCAGTCTCCTCGGCGAACTCACGCGTGAGCCCATCGACTGGGTCCTCGCCGTGCTCGATCCCGCCACCAGGCAGGAACCAACTGCCGGCAACGGTCAGGTGGGAGGCAGCTCTGACCAAGAGCACATTAGAGGCCGCGTCCTCGCAGATGCCGTAGGCCGCCACCCGCTGGGCCTTGTTCGTCGCTGCTTCGGAGTTGGTCGCCATCCCGAGCATCCTATGAGTGGCCGCCCATCGGGCCCACGCACCCGAACGTGTCGGTGGTGATCGGTAAGGTCGGTACGCTACCGGGCAGTGCCCCGCTACTACATCACCACCCCGATCTACTACGTGAAGGACGCGCCCCACGTGGGGCACGCCTATACGACCGTCAACGCCGATGCCCTGGCCCGGTGGCATCGACTGATCGGCGACGACGTCTTCTTCCTCACGGGCACGGACGAGCACGGCCAAAAGGTGGCGAGAGCAGCCGAGGAGCAGGGCCTCAGTCCGATCGAGTGGACCGACCAACTGGCTCCCCGCTTCGCCTCGGCCTGGGCCGCCCTGAATGTGTCCAACGACGATTTCATCCGCACCACCGAGGACCGCCACACCGCCTCGGTGCAGACGTTCCTGTCCGAGATCAACGACAACGGGTACATCTTCAAGGACACCTACCGGGGCCTCTACTGCGTCTCGTGCGAGCAGTACTACGCAGAGGACGAGCTGATCGACGCCACCTTGTGCCCGATCCACAGGACCCCGGTCGAGCACCTCGAAGAGGAGAACTACTTCTTCCAGTTGAGTGCCTTCGAGCAGCGCCTGATCGACTGGTACGACGCCAATCCGAGCGTGGTGTTGCCCGAGTCCAAGCGTAACGAGGCGTTGAGCTTCATCAAGGGTGGCCTGCGGGACATCTCGATCACCCGCACCTCGATCGACTGGGGCATCCGGGTCCCCTGGGACGAGAAGCACGTCTTTTATGTCTGGTACGACGCCCTGATCAACTACCTGACGGCCATCGGCTACGGCACCGATCCGTCGAGGTTCGAGGAGTGGTGGCCGGCCGTCCACCACCTGATCGGCAAGGAGATCATCCGNNGCATCGACCCGCCGGCCCACGTCCAAGTACATGGATGGCTGCTCCTCGGCGGCGAGAAGATGTCGAACTCCTCGGTCAACCAGATCTCCCCGGGGTACTTGACCGAGGAGTACGGGGTCGACCCTGTCCGCTATCACCTGCTCCGTGACATCCCCTTCGGGAGCGACGGGGAGTTCTCCGCCGAAGGCATCGCCAGCCGTTACAACACCGACCTGGCCAACAACCTCGGCAACCTGCTGTCACGGGTGGCGACGGTGGTTGGCTCTAAGTGCGGTGGCGTCGGCCCGGCACCGGACGGCAACAGCCGTCTGGCCGGGGTGGCAGCGGCCGTGCTGTCCGAGACCACCGCCGCATGGAATGCCGGCCAGCCCAATCAGGCCCTCGAGGCCACCTGGCGGCTCATCAGGGAGACCAACGCCGAGCTCGAGACCGCAGCCCCGTGGAAGGCCGACCCCGGTCCCGAGGTCGACGCCGTGCTCGGCAGCGCCCTCGAGGTGCTTCGCATCGTCGCCATCCTGATCGTGCCGGCCATGCCGCCGACCGCCGACGAGATCTGGAGGCGCATCGGCCTCGACGGGTCGCCGGCCGACCAGCGGCTGCCCGGGGCCGGGACCTGGGGCGGCTACCCGGGCGGCGTGCCGGTCGAAAAGGGCGCACCCCTGTTCCCCCGCCGCAAGTCCTGAGCGGTGGGGACCGCACCGTGATCGAGTGGTTCGACTCCCACTGCCACCTCCAAGAGGAGTTCGGCCACGCCGATGAAGCCATGCAGGGAGGCAGCGCCGGCACGCACGCCACGAGACTGGCGGGCTCCATCGCCCGGGCCTCGGAAGCGGGAGTCACGAGAATGGTCTGTGTGGGCACGGGAGCGGCCTCGTCGGCCGAGGCGGTCGATCTGGTCCGGGCCATGCGCCATCCCGACTCGGTGGCGTCCGCCGAGGGCGTAGCCATGTGGGCGACGATCGGGCTCCACCCCCACGACGCCAGTGCCGGGGTCGACTCGCTCGACCGGCTGCTGGCCACCGAGACAGCGGGCGGCGGGCCCGTTGGGGACGGGCCGGTGGTCGTGGCCATCGGCGAGTGCGGCCTCGACTACCACTACGACCACTCGCCCCGGCCCGTACAGCGAGAGGCGTTCGCCCTCCAGATCGCCCTCGCCCACCGCCATGATCTGGCCCTCGTCATCCACACCCGCGAGGCCTGGGCGGACACCTTCGACGTGCTCGTCGCCGAGGGGGTTCCCGACCGCACCATCATCCACTGCTTCACCGGCGGGCCCGACGAGGCACGTCGGTGCCTTGACCTCGGGGCGTCGCTCTCCTTCAGCGGTGTCGTGACCTTCAAGAACGCCGAGGAGGTGCGCGAGGCGGCAGCGCTGTGCCCGCTCGACCGACTGCTGGTCGAGACGGACTCACCCTTCTTGACGCCCGTGCCCCACCGCGGAACTCTCAATGAACCATCGAGGGTTCCGCTGGTCGGACATGCAATCTCCCTGGTCAAAGGACTTGAGACTTCAGTGTTGGCGGAAGTTACCACGAACAACGCCAAGGCTGCCTTCAACCTCTGATCCGACACGCCGTGGGCGCCCGGATGGCGCCACCTTCCCGGTCGGGTTTGATCTCGGCCTGGCTTTCCGCCTAGCCTCTCGTCGTCGGCCGCTATTCATAGCGGTCGTTTTCTATTGCAGAAGGTAGGACGCACCAGTTGTTCGGTGCGGTTGTAGCGCCGTGGTCGGACACGGCGAGGGTCGACTTGGAGGAGGCGACCCGACCATCCTCACGGATGGAGTGTTCTGTGGTTCAGGCCGGAGAGCACAGTCAATGTTGTCCCATAAGGAGAGTGGAGTCCTGAGGACGGATCATCAGTCGAAGGGTCGGCCTATGGCCGCACTTGCATTGTGTGGAGCTCTGCTTGTCGTACCGCTGTTGGTGATACACAGCGGAACGGGGGCAGCAGCGATCAAGGCGCCGGCCGGACACGACTCCCCATCGGTCTCGTCTCCAGGCAGTAGGACGGTTCCGGATTGGAAGTTGGCGTCCGACACCCATGCCGCGTCGGCCCCTGCAACGACGACCACCGTGGCCCCGACCACCACCACGCCCCCCACCACCACCACCACCTCGACGACAACGCCGCCGACTACCACCCCCCCAGAGGAGGAAGTGGCAAGGGTGGTCCCGCCGAGCACCACGACCACCGTGGCCCCGACCACCACGACGACGGCTCCGGTGGTGGCCGCCCCTGCCCCCACCTCTGTCCACTACGGGCAGGTCACCTACTACGCCCATCCGGCCGGGGGCTGCGCCAGTCCATTCCTGCCCTTCGGCACGGTCGTGAGAGTGACCAACCCGGCGAACGGCGAGTCCATCTCCTGTGTGGTCAATGACCGGGAGGCGGACACGGCCCGCTCCATCGACCTGGCCACAGCCACCTTCGCCGCCATCGCCCCGCTGTCCCAGGGAGTGATCGACGCCGAACTGAGCTGGTGAGGGCTGAGGCCCACGGCCTCCCATCGGAGCGGCAACCTTCGACAGAGGTGGCACACTGAGCGGGTGACGCACGGGCCGGCCGACATCCACGACTTGTTGGAGGCCAACGATCTCCGCCCCAGTCGGGCGCTCGGCCAGAACTTCGTGGCCGATGGCAATACCGTCCGCCGGATCGTGAAACTGGCCGGGGTGACCGAGGGTCGCCGGGTGGTGGAGATCGGCGCCGGTCTCGGCTCGTTGACGCTGGCCCTGGCCGAGGCGGGAGCCGACGTCACCGCAGTCGAGATCGATCGCCACGTGCTCCCGGTGCTGCGGACCCAGGTCGAGCCGTTGGGCGTGCGGGTGGTCGAAGCCGACGCCCTGGTGCTCGACTGGTCGGAGCTGCTGAGCGAAGGGGGAGCGGCCGGCCACGACCAGGAGCCGTGGGCCTTGGTGGCCAATCTGCCCTACAACGTGGCCGTCCCACTGGTCATCCGGGTCCTCGAAGAGGCGCCAGACGTGTCGTCCCTCCTGGTCATGGTCCAACGGGAGGTCGGCGAGCGGCTGGCCGCCTCGGCCGGGCAGGAGGCCTACGGCGCCGTCTCGGTCAAGGTCGCCTATTGGGCCACGGCCAAGGTTGTCGGCCGGGTCCCGGCCTCGGTGTTCATCCCGAGGCCCCGGGTGGAGTCCGTGCTCGTGCGCCTGGACCGACACCCCGGCGTGGTGCCGAGCAGGCCCGGACGTGGGCGGGAGGGTGGTGCGCCTGTGGGGCCGGGAGATCCCACCTACGACCGGCTCTTCGCCGTGGTGCGAGGGGGCTTCGCCCATCGCCGCAAGATGCTCCGTCGGTCGCTCGACGGACTGGTCACTCCCGAGGCCTTCGAGGTCACGGGCGTCAGAGCCACCGACCGGGCCGAGGACCTCTCCCTTGGCCAGTGGGAGCGGCTGGCCGGCTGGAGTCCGGATGAGCCGTCGGATGGGAATCCTCCGATAGCGCACACTCCCGAGGGACTGTCGTGAGCGGCGGGAGCTCTGACCCGACCGGCGAGCCCGGACAATCGCCCCTGGTCAGGCTCACGGCCCAAGCGAAACTAACGCTCAACTTGAGGGTTACCGGAGTGCGCTCCGATGGCTACCATCTCCTCGAGTCAGAGATGGTGACACTCGATTTGGCCGACACGCTGGAGCTCACCGACGGTGACAGCCTTTCCGTGCTCTCGGCCGTCGGCTTGAGGGTCGATGGGACAGATGATGGCGGACGAACGGCCGACGTCGCGGCGATGGGCCCGTTCGTTACTCGGGCCAAGGCCATCCCGTCGAACTCCGACAACCTGGTGGCGAAGGCCCTGGCGGCGGCGGGGACCACGGCCAGTGTGCGGCTGATCAAGCGGATCCCACCAGGGGCGGGCCTCGGTGGGGGCTCGGCGGACGCTGCCGCCGTCCTGCGCTGGGCCGGCTGCGCAGATGTGGACGTGGCGGCCCGGCTCGGGGCGGATGTCCCGTTCTGCCTGGTCGGGGGGCGGGCCATCGTCCGGGGCATCGGGGAAGAGCTCACCCCGTTGCCCTTTGTGCCGAGACAGCTGACCTTGTTGCTGCTGCCCTTCGGCGTGAACACCGCCTCGGTGTATCGGGCGTGGGACGACCTGGCCCGACGGGGTCCGCGCTCGTCCGAGGAAGGCTCCTCGAACGACCTCGAGGCTCCGGCAGTCTTGGTCGAGCCCCGTCTGGCCAAGTGGAAGCAGGCCTTCGCTGACGCCACCGGTTGCCCGCCTCAGCTGGCTGGGAGCGGCTCGACCTGGTTCGTCGACCGAGCGGCCCCCGACGTCCTGTCCGGGGACAGGCGAACGCTGGGCCTGGGAGGAGAAGAGGGTCTTCTGGTGCCGGTGAGTACTACCCCGGCAGTGAGCCACGGCGGCGCTGCCGCCGGGTGACCGGCGCCAGGAGCCGGGGAAGGCCCGACCCCGGCGCCCAGAACTACTTGCCTGCGGCCCGCCTCTGCCAACGCGTGGCCTTCAACATCTTCTTGTGTTTTTTCTTACGCATGCGCTTACGGCGCTTCTTNNGGATCCCATGTCGCTCGGCACCCTAGTCGACCTGGGGCTTTCATGCCACGCGGCGAGACTCGTCTTGCACCGCCTCGATCCATGGCCTGGCCCGGCTACCCCGAATGACGACCATGGCCTGGCCGTCCTTAGTCCTCGGTGCCCTCCTGAGGGGCTGGGACGACGGGAAGGCTGAATCGGAAGAGCGCCCCGCCCCCTTCGGCTTGGAAGACATTGACCGTCCCACCCTCTTCCCGGGCCACCTGGGCGACGATGGCCAGGCCGAGGCCTGAGCCGGGCCGACCCCGTGCCCCGGGCGCCCGGTAGAAGCGATCGAAGATGAACGCGGCGTCACTCGGGTCGACACCTGGCCCGTGGTCCCGGACGAACAGGGTGCCCTCCGCGCAGGTCACCTCGACCACGCCGCCGTCGGGGCTCCATTTGAGGGCGTTGTCCAACAGGTTGTCGACGGCCCGTTCGATGCGCGGCCGCGAGCCCGACACCCAGCAGGGGGCGACGGTCGTCTGGAAGACGACCCCGCGACTGCGTCCGTGGGTGGTGGCGACATCGGCGGCCTCGAGCACCAACAGGTCCAACAAGAAGGGTCCTGTCGTCAGCTCGGGCTGCTCGCCCCGGGCCAGCTCGGCCAGGCCCCCGACGAGGGTGGTCAGCTCGTCCATCTGGGTCAGGACGTCACTGATGAGGACTTGGCGCTCGTCAGGGGCGAGCTCTTCGAGACGACGGGCCACTTCCATGTTGGTGCGCAGGCTGGTGANNAGTTCGTGGCTGGCGTCGAGGACGAGTTGGCGCTGGCTCTCCCTTGAGGTGTCGAGGGCCAAGAGCAGCCGGTTGAAGGCGCGGCGCAGTCGGCCGAGCTCATCGGGCCCCCCTGGGTCGAGGCGTTGGGAGACGTCGGTGGTCTCGGCCAGCTTCTCGACCTCTCGGGTGAAGCTGTTCAAGGGGCGGAGCACGGTGCGGCCGACGAGCAGCCCGAGCACGATGGCCACGGTCACGCCGACCAGGATGATCACCCAGAGCGCCTCGGCCAAGTGGCGCAGCTCTTCATTGACCCCCGAGAGCGGCAAGGTGACCTGGAGGGCACCGCCACCGAACAGCTCCGTCGGCCCGGAGTTGCCGCGGTAGACGAATCCGGGGGACAGGGACTCGACGACCTCCCTGGTCGGCGTGCCGTTGACGGCGTTCGAGAAGTAGACCTGAGGGTGTCGGCCTTCGCTCGCCGCCGACTCCTTCACGACATCGGTGATGGGAAGGACGGCGTCAGAGTCGCCCGGCTCGGTCGTGCCCGTGTTGTTCACGATCTGCTCGCAGAACCCGGCGGTCGTGGCGCTGCACACATTGTCGATGCCCGGTTCCGGCGAGTTGGTGAGAATGGTGTTCACCTCCTGGCTCAACGTCACGTCGACCGAGCCGACGAGGGAGTTGTAGGCCACGATGTAGGTGGCGAGCGAGCCGAGGATCACCACCACGAGCACCGCTGTGGTGGCCGCCAGGACCAAGCGGGCGCGGAACGTCACCTACGGCTCACGAAGTACGTAGCCGACACCCCGGGCGGTGTGGATGAGCCGGGTCTCGTTGCCCTCTTCGGTCTTGCGCCGGAGGTAGCCGACGTAGACGGCGAGCGAGTTGGTGCCCGAGTCGAAGGTGTAGCCCCACACCCGGTCGAGGATCAGCTCACGGGTGAGGACCTGGCGGGGGTGGCGAAGCAACAGCTCCAAGAGGTCGAACTCGATGCGGGTGAGGGTGAAGGCCCGGTCGCCGCGTCGGGCCTCCCTCGTCACCGGGTCGAGGCTCAAGTCGGCGAAGCGGAGTATCTCGCCTGCGTCCTCGGGGCGACGGCGGAGCAGGGCTCGCAGGCGGGCCAACAGCTCGGCCAGGGCGAACGGCTTGACCAGATAGTCGTCGGCGCCGGCATCGAGGCCCTGGACCCGGTCGTTGATGGCGTCTCGGGCCGTGAGCATGAGTACCGGAGTGTCGTCCTCGGCGGCCCGGAGCCGTCGGCAGACGTCCAGCCCGTCGATGGTCGGGAGGCCGATGTCGAGGATGACGGCGTCAGGCGGGCGTATGGCGATCTCTTCCAAGGCCTGAGGCCCGTCGGCGGCCAGGCTCACTTCGTAGCCCTCGAGCCGGAGGGCCCGGTTGAGCGCACCACTGACAGCTGGGTCGTCGTCCACGACAAGGACTTTCATCGTGGCGGGAGCCTATCGGGCCAGCCCTCCCGCGCCGTGGCAGCCCATGACGAAGGCGCTGCTCAAGAGGCGCAACCTTGTGTCCGATTTGGCTGCAACGGCCAGCCGAGGGTGACGGCGGAGGTAGCCTGTGCCCGTTGTCGGCCTGTGCCCGGCACACCATTCCGAGGTAGTTCAATCGGCAGAACGCTGGCCTTTGGAGCCAGATGTTGGAGGTTCGAGCCCTCCCCTCGGAGCAGATGCGCCCAGTCCCTGCGTAGGGAAGGCGCTTCGTGGCGTGAAGGGCAGCGCGCAGACGTTGAGTGGATGGTCTGATCGACAGGCGGTGACAACGCCATCGGGGATCCGGAAAGCCCAGATGCGCCATGCCGTCGCCCAGCGAACCAAGCCGGAATGGCCCGAGGTAGCAGGCAAGAGGGTGGCTCGACTGAGCGGATGGTTCTGTTTTCCCATGTCGTCGTCGCCATCTCATGCACCTTGCTCGCCGTCGAGCTCCGACACGTGGCACCCACCCACGCAACGGGGGTCCAGGTCCTCGGTAAAGGAACCTGGTCGGCAACTCCATGGGGCTTGGCGGCGCAGGTCGACCTGGACCGCTTTGTGCAGTTCAGCGTGTCGACCGCCCCCAGTCAGTACAGTCAGTTCCCTCGCCATGCACGATAGTGACGCAGCATTCTTCCAACGGGCCGTCGACGAACTGGCCCAGTCCCTCCCCGACGCTGCGCTGACCCGCGACCCGTCGGTCACCATCGCCTACGCCCGCGATGAAGCTCATCTGGCACCGTCTGCGGTGCCCATCGCCTTGGTGCGGGCCCACTGCCTGGAAGAGGTGGTGACCACCATGACCTGGGCCTCTGCCAACGGGGTCCCGGTCGTCGCCCGGGGCGCTGGGACGGGGCTGTCTGGTGGCGCCAACGCCACTGCCGGCTGCATCGTCCTCTCCTTGGCCCGCATGGACCGGATTCTCGACCTCGACCCCGTCGCCCGCCTCGCCGTCGTCGAGCCGGGCGTGGTGAACCTCGACCTCGACCGTGCGGCCGGGCGCGAGGGGCTCATGTACGCCCCGGACCCATCGAGCCGCGATGCCTGCACTATCGGGGGGAATGTGGCAACCAACGCCGGCGGCCTACGCTGCGTGAAGTACGGGGCTACCCGGGACGAGGTGCTGGGTCTCGAGGCTGTGCTGGCCGACGGCGCAGTCCTGCGGACGGGCGGGCGCACCACCAAGCAGGCGGCCGGCTACGACTTGACCCACCTGTTCGTGGGGAGCGAGGGGACCCTCGGCATCATCACCGAGGCAACGCTGCGGCTGCGCTCTCTGCCGGATCGTCGTCCGACGACCGTGGTGGCCTCGTTTCCCACGCTTGCCGCCGCCGGCCAGGTGGTGGCCTCGACGTTGGCGGCCGGGCTCGCCCCGAGCATGTTGGAGCTGTTGGACCAGGTCGTCGTCCGCGCCCTCGAGTCCTACCGGCCCCTGGGGCTCGACCCGTCCACGGCGGCGGTGCTGCTCGCCCAGTTCGAAGACACGTCCGCCGACGAGGGGGCCCGGGCGCTCGAGTCGCTGGCGCTCCGGAACGGCGCCGACTTCGTCGCCCGCTCGACCACGGACGACGAGGCAGAGGCCCTTTTCGACGCCCGCCGGGCGGCCTACCCGGCTCTCGAGCGCATGGGGACGACCCTCGTCGAGGACGTGGGTGTGCCTCCGACCGCCCTGGTGGCAATGATCGAGAGCGTGGAGGACGTGGCTTCGCGCTACGACGTAACGATCGGGGTCATCGGCCACGCCGGGGACGGGAACCTCCACCCGATGCTCGTCACCGAGCCGGGCGATCAGGCCGCGCTCGAGCGTTCCTGGCAGGCCGCGGCCGAGATCTGTCAACGGGCACTAGCCCTCGGAGGCACCATCACCGGCGAGCACGGAGTCGGACTGCTCAAGCGGCCATGGCTGGCCGACGAGATCGGGGAGGTTGGCCTGCGGGTCCACTCCGCCATCAAGCATGCGCTGGACCCTGCAGGAATCCTGAACCCGGGCAAAGCATTCTGACGCCACCCCTCGTGCGTTGTGGAGGTCGTCACCGGCATCGCCGAATGCTCGTTGTTGAGCCCTGACCACGGGAGTCCGCTTCTCACATCTCCCTCGGATCCTCGAAGAGGTGCTGGACCCTCGACTGAACAAGTGCCGCGTCCCGCTTCTTGCTGACCGAGCCAACAATCTCCAGCCTTTGGGGTGTGACCAGCTCAACAGCTCCTAGGCGTTGGCCTTGCGGGAGCGGCTGCGCTGGCGCCCACGGGTTGCGGCGTCGAGGATGACCTTTCGCAGTCGGACCGACTTCGGGGTGACCTCGACGCACTCGTCGTCGGCGATGAACTCGAGGGCCTGCTCGAGGCCCAAGAGCAGGGGGGGAGTGAGGCGGATGGCCTCATCGGCCGAGGCAGACCTGACGTTGGTCTGCTTCTTCTCCTTGGTCGGATTGACGTCCATCTCCTCGTCCCGAGCGTTCTCGCCCACGACCATGCCCTCGTAGACCTCGGTGGCCGGGGCCACGAGCAGTAGCCCACGCTCTTGGAGGCTCATGAGGGTGTAGCCCGTGGTCACGCCGCGGCGGTCGGCCACCATGGAGCCATTGCGACGGTTCTTCATCTCGCCGTGCCAGGGCTCCCATCCGTCGAAGACGTGGTGGAGCATGCCGGTGCCCCGGGTCTCGGTCATGAACTCGGTCCGGAAACCGACGAGGCCTCGGGCCGGTACCCGGTAGTCCATGCGCACCCAGCCGGTNNTGACCATCTCGATGAGGGTGCCCTTCCGCAGGGCCATGAGCTGGGTCACCACGCCCAAGTAGTCGTCGGGCACGTCGATGGCCACCCGCTCCATCGGCTCGTTTATCTTGCCGTCGATCTCGCGCGTGACGACCTGGGGCTTGCCCACGGTCATCTCGAAGCCCTCGCGGCGCA
>PLSY01000338.1 GCA_003164275.1 Acidimicrobiaceae bacterium
GCCGGTGAAGGAGACCTTGTTCACATCAGGGTGGTTGACCAGGTGCTCGCCTACCTCACGGCCGGCCGGAACGACACTGAGCACGCCCTTGGGTAGTCCAGCGTCGGCGAAGATCTCGGCCAACACATTGGCATCGAGGGGGGTTTCGGGCGCCGGCTTGAACACCACGGTGCTCCCTGACAGGAGGGCGGGAGCGAGCTTCGCCGCGGCCAGGAACAATGGGACGTTCCATGGGGTGATGGCCGCCACCACGCCAATGGGCTCTTTCGATACCAAGACCGGGCCGAGGAGGCCATCCTTCACGGTGTCGAAGGCAAAGGTGGACCCCAGACCGGCGTAGTAGTCGAGGATCATGGTCGGTGCCAGGACCTGGGCAAGCAATCCCCAGGAGATCGGCGATCCCATCTCATTGGAGATGAGCTCGGAGATACCCTGCATGTCGTTTCGGATGGCGTCGGCCACCTTCGACAGGATGGCGGCGCGTTCAGACGGTGCCATGTGGGGCCACGGTCCGTGATCAAGAGCGTCACGGGCTACCGCGACCGCCCGGTCGACATCGGCGTTCTGCGCCTCGGGCACTCGTCCGACCAGCTCCTCGTTGGTCGGCGAGACCACATCGAAGACCGCGCTCGAGGATGGCTCGACCCACTCTCCACCGATAAACAGACGGTCGTACGTTTTCACTGGCCCTCCCCTGGACGAGACGAAGTGGCCCGCCCGCTCCGGACCCCAACGCGGGGTGAGACAGCGGCCGTGCCTTTGCCTCAAATGGTAGCCCGCAATGAAACCGCTCGCCCCACGGGTCCTCAAGTCACTACGCTCCCGAGCGTTGTGTCCTGGCTGGGTCTTCGGGTTCAGCGCCAATGAACTGTCAGGAGTCACCTGTGCTCTCCCCCCTCGACGACTACCCCGTCCACCAGATCTCCGAGCCCATGCGCCACGTCGGCCCATCGGACCGCAACTTCTACGATCGCTACTACTTCAACATCCACGGTGCCGAGGACGTCCATGGGACCGACGACGAGCTCTTCGCTGTCATCGGGGTCGGGCAATACCCGAACCTGAGCGTGGCCGATGCCTTCATCTCGGTGCTTTGGGGGGATGACCATCGAGTCGTGCGCTCGTCCAAGATCCTCGGGGCTGATCGCTTGGACGCCTCGGTCGGACCCATCCGGGTCGAGGTCCTAAAGGGCCTGGAGCAGGTACGGGTCATCGTCGAGCCCAACGAGTGGGGCATCGAGCTCGACGCCGTGTACGACGGGTTCAGCCAAGCCCACCTCGAGTCCCGGCATTTCCAGCGTCAGCACTCGAGGGTGACCTTCGACTCGACCCGATTTGCCCAGTTGGGCTCGTGGACGGGCACCTTGAGGGTGGGCGACCGAGAGGTCCGCCTCGACCCCGAGCGCTATTGGGGCTGCCGCGACCGATCCTGGGGGGTGCGACCAGTGGGTGAGTCCGAGCCCCCGGGGATCCGCGTCACCGATACCGACAGGAACTTCTTTTGGATCTACGCGCCGGTCCGCTTCGAGGACGAGGCCATGGTCACCATCATCCAGGAACGGTCGAGCGGTGAGCGGATGATGCAAGACGCCCACCGGGTCTTCCCCATCGGCTCAGGGCGTGAGGCCGAGTGGCTCGGCCGCCCCGAACACGAGTTGAGGTTCGCTCCGGGAAGTCGTGCGGTGACCGGTGCCACGCTCAGCTATTTCGGCGCCCACGGCAAGTTGACCGCCGAGGTAGAAGTCGAGACTCTGTTGGCCTTTCCCCTGCTGCTTGGGAGCGGCTACGGCCTGGAGCCCGACTGGAAGCATGGAATGTTCCAAGGAGAGCTGGTTGTCCAGGGACAACACATCCCGCCCGCCGACCCGAGTTATTCAAACTGGGCACTCACCGAGTATGCGGCCAAGTTCACCTATAACGGGAAGATCGGTTACGGGATGCTCGAGTGTGCCGTGTCCGGCCCGCACGAGAAGTACGGCTTCACCGGCTGAGATTGACGCGACAACCGCGCAATCGGAGACCCTCAGTCGCCTGGGCTGTTCCAGCCGGCCCGCTCCGCACACCACTCCCATAGGTCGATGCCGGCCCGTCGGAACTCATCGTCACCCAGTCGGGTCCACGGCACCTTGTGCTCCCACCGGGCACGCCGATCCAGCCAGAACTTGCCGTTGGTCTCGACCGCCCCAGGGTCGGCGGACAACCACACCGCCGTGTCCGCACCGAAGTCCGCCGACCGCAGGATCGGCCCCATCACCCTGGAGAAGCCGGGCAGGCCCGATCGGATCCCCGGCGTGTCCGCCCAGCCCGGGTGCATGGCATGGAAGGCAATGCCCGATGCGCCGAAACGGCGCACCCACTCATGCATCAGCACCAACTGCGCCCGCTTGACCTTGGCATAGGCCACGGTGCCGTCATAGCTACCCTGGTCCATCTCGAGCGTGGACAGGTCAAATCGTTGGGTGTACATCCCCCCCGACGACACCTGGATGACCCTCGAGGGGCGGGCAGCCTGCAGGCTCCCGAGCAGCAATCCGGTGAGCAGGAACGGCGCCACCAGCTGGCTCGCCACTGTGACCTCTGTCCCCGCACTCGTCGTTGTGTACTTCTTCGTCAGGGCTCCGGCGTTGTGCACCAGGACATCGAGGCGCCCATGGTCGGCGGCGACCTCAGCGGCCACAGCCCGCACCTGTTCTAGCTCGCCCATATCGGCCAACAGGTAGCCGATGTCGGTACCCGGGGATGCATCGGCTATCTCCCCGACCGCCGCCTCGGCCCTCTTCTTATCCCGGGCCACGAACCGGACGGTGGCCCCGAGTCGGGCCTGTCCGATAGCCGTGGCCAATCCGAGCCCTGAGGTCGCTCCTGTCACCAGCACGACCTTGCCGGCGAGGGAGGGGGGAGGGCGCCATCCGGCCGTGCGACTCCTGACCCGTGGGCCGAACGCCGAGAAGCTCCCGACAACCGACGCCTCGAGGGCCTCATCCACGGCCTTGGCGGCAAACGCTGCCAGTGGCGATGTCCGGCGAAGGTCCGTGCCAGGCTGACCGAGCCCGGGGCCAAGGACCCGTCGGAGTCCGGCGAGGCCACGGTCCCCAATGCGTCGGAACGGCAGGGCGAGCAAGACGTCGGCCCTGGCCAGGCCACCCTTCAGTCCCAACTTCGCCTCATAGGTCAGGATCGAACCACCTTCGGGCCGGGCCACCACGGTGATCGTGTCCTCGGACCGAATGGTGTCGTTCTCCCCGACCACCACGACCACGTTCGGCCTGTCGTAGCTGACCACTGTGTACTCGAGGGGCGTGCTCCGGGTGCCCACTTTCACCGTCAGCGAGAAACTACTGCCGAGGCCGACAGGGCCGTCGTCAAGCCTCTCGGACCCGACCACCCCCGGGTCCCACTCAGCTGCGTTCGAGAACTCAGCCAGGTAGTCGAAGGTCTCCTCGGCCGTTCGACTCGACAAGACCGTTCCCCGGTAGTGGGCCATGGTGCTGCCGTCCTCTCATTGATGAGAACCATCGACGTCCGGCCTCAATATAGTGGTGACCCTCTCGCCACTCGCCGGTCATCCAACTTCTTGGTCCGCTCCGAATAACGACCGCCGGATAGACGAGCGAGTGAGGAGCACTTCAGACTGATGAGGATCGCCATAGTCGGGACGGGCGTCTCGGGCCTGGTGTGCGCCCATATTCTCAGCCGGCACCATGACGTGACGGTCTTCGAGGCCGACGACCGTCCCGGCGGCCACGCCAACACCGTCAGCATCGATATCGATGGGGAGACCCACGACGTCGACACCGGCTTCCTCGTCTACAACGAGCGGAACTACCCCGGCCTGGTCCGACTGTTCGACAATCTCGGGGTGGCGACCAAACCCAGTGACATGAGCTTCAGCGTGTCGGACGATGTCAGCGGGATCGAGTGGCGCGGCTCCACCTTCGATTCCGTCTTCGCCCAACGACGAAATCTCGTTCGGCCGGCCTTTTTGCGCATGCTGGCGGACGTGGTCCGATTCAACCGAATCGCCCGCGGGCTGTTGAGCGGGGACGCCGACTTGTCCGTGTCGCTCGCCGAACTATTGGAACAGGGGCGATGGTCGAAACAGTTTGTCGACTGGTACCTCGTCCCGATGGGGTCGTCTATCTGGTCGGCCGACCCCGGGACCTTCCTCGAGATGCCGGCCATCACCTTCGCCCGCTTCTTCGACAACCACGGCCTGCTCTCCTACGGCGACCAGCCGGCCTGGCGGACGGTTACCGGAGGCTCACGTAGCTACGTGGAGGCCGTGCTCGGTCCTCTGGGTGACAGGGTTCGGTTGTCGTCCCCGGTCGGAAAGGTGACGAGGGAGCCAGACTGTGTCGAGATCCACTCCGAGGCGGGTCCCGAGCGGTTCGACCACGTGGTGCTGGCTGCCCACAGCGACCAGGCGCTGCGGTTGCTGTCGGATCCGACGACCCCGGAGACAGAGGTCCTGGGAGCCATCCGCTACCAGCCGAACCGCGCCACGCTCCACACCGATCAACGGCTGCTGCCAGCCAACCGGCGCGCCTGGGCGAGCTGGAACTACCACCGCCTGGCCGATCAGCCCGGGGTCGCCACGCTGACCTACCGGCTGCGTAGCCTCCAGGGCATTGCCGCCACCGAGGAGGTCCTCGTGACCCTCAATCGCGATGACGCCATCAGAGACGACCGGGTCCTGGCGCAGTTCGACTACTCCCATCCCATCTTCGATCTCCCGGCCATTGCCGCCCAGCAGCGCCACGAGGAGCTGAACGGCGGACGGACCTGGTTCTGTGGCGCGTACTGGGGGTATGGGTTCCACGAGGACGGGGTGCAGAGCGCGCTCAAGGTGTGCCGGCGACTGGCCGGCGAGGAGTTGTGACCATTTCACCGGTGACATCGAAAGAGGGCGAGATGGCCGACGTCCTGGAATTCCCGGTGAGGAAGAGGGTTGGCACGGCGGCCGGCCACGCGGGGGACGGTCCGGTGGCGCTCAACAGCGGCATCTACGAGGGCACGGTGATCCATCACCGGTTCGAGCCGATCGACCACCAGTTCTCGTACCGGATCGCCATGGCGTACTTGGATCTGGCCGAGATCAACCAGGTGTTCGATCGACACCCACTGTGGTCCAACGAGCGGGCGAACGTCGTCTCCTTCCGGAGGGCCGACTACCTCGGAGACCCGGGTGTCACTCTCGACGAGTCTGTCAGAAGGCTGGTGGACGAACGCACGGGCGAACGACCCTCGGGCAGGATCTGCCTGCTCACCCAAGTGAGGACCTGGGGCTGGCTCTTCAATCCGATCAGCGTGTACTACTGCTTCGACGAGGCCGGGTCGTCGGTTGTCCACACGGTCGTCGAGGTCACCAACACCCCTTGGCATGAACGCACCGCCTACGTCCTTCCGGGCGTCGGGAGCCATGTCGTCGACAAGGCCATGCACGTGTCACCCTTTTTACCCATGGACCTGCGTCACTGCTTTGTGATTGGCCAACCCGGCGACCGCTTGGTACTTGGCGTCGATGACCTTCGCGACGGCAAGAAGGTGTTCAGCGCATCAATGGTCTTGAGGCGCCGGGCGGCCGAGCGGGACGAACTCGGCCGGGTGCTCTGGCGCTTCCCCCTCATGACCATGCGGGTCTCGTGGGGGATCTACCGCCAGGCCCTCGCACTCAAGCGGCGGGGAGCCAGGTTCTATTCCCACCCGGCGAAGCTTGCACCTCAGGCCTCCCCTCACCAATGAGTTCACTGGGCTCGACGGCGTCGTCCCGATTCCTTAAGTTCATGGCCTCTCGGATCAACGGCGGTGCGCTCACCTTGGTGGACGACTCGGGTAGTCATCGATTCGGGTCGGGTCAGCCACAGGCCACCGTGGTCATCCACGATGAGAGCGTCTATGCCGCCGTACTGAAAGAGGGCTCGGTGGGCTTTGCCCGGACCTATGCCGACGGTCTCTGGGACTGTGACGACCTGACATCCCTCGTCCGGGTCCTGTCGCGGGGCCTCCGACCAGTGACGGCCGTCCAGGACAGGGTCGGCCAGTGGATAGGGGCGACGACCGACTGGGCCAGGCGCCTGCAACCGCCGGACAAGAATGCCGACCGCCACAACATCAAGGCCCACTACGACCTTTCCAATGAGTTCTTCACTCTCATGCTGGACGAGACCATGATGTATTCGGCCGCCGTGTTCGAGCGCCCGGGCATGAGCCTGGCCGACGCTCAACGGGCCAAGCTCGACCGTCTCTGCAAAAAGCTCGGCCTGAGTGCCTCGGACCATGTGGTCGAGATCGGAACGGGTTGGGGTGGCTTCGCCGTGCACGCCGCCACCCACTACGGCTGTCGGGTCACGACTACCACCATCTCCGCGGCCCAGTTCGACTTCGCCTCCAAGCGGGTGGCTGATCTCGGTCTGGGCGACCTCGTGACCGTCCTCGACCAGGACTATCGCGACCTCGATGGCTCCTTCGACAAGCTCATCTCCATCGAGATGATCGAGGCGGTCGACTGGCGCCAGCACGACACCTTCTTCGCCACGTGCGCATCCCTGCTCCGACCCAACGGCCTCATGGCCCTCCAAGCCATCACGGTCGACGACCGAAGCTTCGAGCGGGCGAAGAACGGAACCGATTTTGTCCGCGAGATGATCTTCCCGGGCGGATGCATACCATCGGTCGAGGCCATCGCCCGGGCGCTGCGACGATCAACGCCCATGGTCGTGATCGACCTGGAGGACATCGGACGTCACTATGTGGAGACCCTGCAGCGCTGGTTCGACAACGTGGAGGCGCATCGCTCAGACATTGCCGCGCTCGGTCTCGACGACCGCTTCCAGCGCCTGTGGGATCTCTATCTCTGCTACTGCGCGGGAGCCTTCCTCGAGCGCCACATCAGTGATGTGCAGATGGTCATGGCCATGCCGGACTGGCAGACACCCATGACGGTCAGGACTAGCTGACCACCCGGACGGCGGCCGGCTCCCAGAACGCTCGCAAAGCGGCGATCTTGTCGTCAGCCGAACGGCGGTAGGTGTAGATACCGTCAACCTCGACGACAGTCCCACCGTCCAGGGTGATGCGGATCACACCGACATTGGCCGCCTCGTCCCCGCAGAGGAACGACTGATTGATGGCAAAGGTAATGGACTCATTGGCTGCGATCACCGAGTCGTAGAACGCGGCGATGGCCACTTTTCCCCGGTGGCCTCCCCCCTCCGGGTCGAATGCCGAGGGGCCGATCGGATCCTCAACTACGGCGTCGTCGGCGAACAGGGCTATCCAACCGTCCCTGTCCCCGGCCGCAACGGCGGCCATCGACGCCTGGCCCAGTTCCCGGGCATCGGTCACGACTTGACCTTTTCGATCACGTCTTCGGCGTAGCGCGCCATGTTGTCGAGCTTGGTCTGCAGCGCCTCGGTGTCGGCCCCCACGTCGTAGGGGTAGCGGAACCCGACGATCACGTCGGTGACCCCCTGCTCCTCCAGCCGGCGTACTCCATCGACCGAGTAGGCGTCGAGCGAGATGACATGGATCTCGAACGGTCGATCCAGCGTCCCTTCCTGCTCGCGCTGACGATCGAGCTTCTCGAGCAGGTCCGGAAGCTCCTCAGGGTCTCCTCCTCCGTGGAGCCAGCCGTCAGACTGGGCCGCCCTGCGGAGAGCCGGTTTCCCGTGGCCCCCGATCAGGATCGGGAGACGCTCGGTCGGGGTCGGGGTGATCTTCACCGACGGAAGGTCGTAGACCTCACCGTGGTACTCGAAGTAGCCACCTGCGGACAGGCCCTTCACGATGTCGAGGGCCTCGTCCATCCGCTTTCCTCGACCTTCCCATGGCACGTCCACCTGCTCATAGTCCTCGGGCCACGGGCTCGAGCCCACCCCGAGCGCCAGCCGGTTGTTGGTCATCACTGCCACTGAGGTCGCCTGCTTGGCCACCAAGAGGGGGTGGCGGATCGGGAGCTTGATGACAAAGGTGATGAATCGCAGGGTCTCGGTGACTACACCCATGGCCGGGATGAGCGAAAAGGGCTCGATGAAGGGTTTGTCGTCGAGGAAGAACCGGGTGTGATCGGGCGAGAAGGGATAGGTCGAATCGGACTCTTCGGGGTAACAGATGCTGTCGGGCACGACCATTCCGTCGAACCCGACAGCTTCGGCCGCTTTGGCCAGCGGCAAGTAGTAGGTGGGGTCGATCATGGATTCCGCATAGGAGAAGCGCACGCTGTTCAGCTCCCCCACCCGATATGGGCCTGGATGGAGCCGTCATCGCCTATCCAACCCTTGGTCGCTGCATACTCGACCATCGCCGTGAACCGCGACTCCCATTCGGCGTCGAGGGCCTTGCCCTCCGAGGCGGCCGCCTCCTCGGCCAGTGCCCGCACCGCGCCGGGTGTGATGAAGGCGTCACCGTCCGGTGCCACGGTTCCCGCATCGCGCAGGCTCAGGGCGGCGGCGAGGGCGCCGAGGGCGCCGTTCCCGCTCCCGTCGTCAGGACCCTCAGGGATGGCTCGCACGGCGAATCCCTTCATGTCGTCACGGTCCCGGAGCGCAACGCTCCCCGTTGACAGATCGACCACAACTTCCATCTCCACCCCTTGTATTGGTTTTCGCAAGCTCTTGTTCGCCATAGCCCCGAGAGGCACGGCAGCCACCCACTGGTCGGCCTCAGGCCCCCCGCTCGACCGCGACCCCGTTGGTGCGAAGTTGTCCAGCCACCCAAGAAATGCCGTCGGGCTTGGCCATCTGCTCAGGCCATCCCGACAGTATGCGTTCGACCTCATCCAAGTTGGGGACCACCCCCACCACCATGACCACCAGCCGATCAACAGGGATCTCCTCGACCTCGATGTCCCCGAACGGCGTGAAAGAGTCCGCCTCGGGTGTGAGCTCGAGCATGGTGTAGAGCTCCCCGGTGTCCTCCACCCAGCTGAGCTCGTAACGGCTACCTTGGGCGTCGAACCAGTTGGTGCCCAGCTCGACCTCTGCAGATTGCCGGCGACGCTCGTCCGCGCTGTAGAACTCTTCGATGTCCATGAGTCTCCTGTTCTAGCCCTTTGCGGCCATTGGCGCCGAATACGGCAGCAGTACATCTTGGCCGCGGTACCGGCCATCGACGTTCACGGTGCCCCGGATGGGACCGGAATCCTGAGTTGTTGCCCGCTCACCTGGTCGTGGCACCAGGCCACAGGGGGCCAGGAGTCCGGGAGGGACGCCCGGACGGCTCCTCGCCGCCAGCCACAGGTGGACCGGGGTTCTGACTCTCCCATCCCTCGGTTCGGGCTATGCCAGAGAGCCAACCGCAGAAGGGAGGCAAGCGGTCCCGGCCAAGCACCGTTGCCACCATCCGGTTACTGTTCGAAGGAGGTGCATGCCTCCCCGAAGCCAAGTCGTGGCGGGGTCGCACGTCGCTGATTCGCATCAACCAACATCGCTCGGCAAGGCCGAGATAACCGACAGGAGGGCCGCTGTGAGCCTCACAGAAATCGCCAAGGTATCCCTGAGTGCACCAGATCACTTGTTCATCGGTGGTGAATGGGTCAAGCCGTCGAGCTCGGACCAGATCGATGTCATCAACTCCAGCACCGAGGAGGTCTTCTTCCGGGTGGCCGAGGCGAATGCCGAGGACATGGACCGAGCGGTCACCGCGGCTCGGGTGGCATTCGACCGTGGTCCGTGGCCCCGCCTGACGCACAAGGAGCGGGCTGACTACCTGGTGAAGATCGCTGAAGCCCTCGAAGAGCGGGCTCCTGAGATTGGTTCCATCTGGGCGGGACAGGCGGGCATCTTGAACTCGATGGCGCAAGCCAGCGGACCGGGACACGGCCGGCCCTTCAGGTACTACGCCAGCCTGGCCGACGAGTTCGCCTTCGAGGAGCGCCATACTCCGACGGCCGGTGGGAACGTCGGGCTCCTCGTGCGAGAGGCGGTCGGCGTGGTGGGAGCCATCATCCCGTGGAACGGACCGATGGGCCTCATCGGAGCGAAGGTGGCACCAGCACTTCTAGCTGGCTGCACCATCATCTTGAAGGCCTCACCCGAAGCACCGGGCGAGGCGTACGTCTTCGCCGAGGTCGCCGAGGCCATCGGGCTTCCCGCCGGAGTGATCAATGTCGTGACGGCGGATCGGCCCGTCTCGGAGCTGTTGGTACGTGACCCGCGCGTCGACAAGATCAGCTTCACCGGCTCGACGGCGGCTGGGCGCCGCATCGCCTCCCTTTGCGGCGAACGGATTGCCAGGGTCACTTTGGAGCTCGGAGGGAAGTCGGCAGCCGTGGTGCTGGACGACTACGACCTCGCCACGGCAGCCTCGACGATCACCGGTCGCGCCTGTTTGATGACTGGACAGGTGTGCTCTTCACTCACCCGCATCGTGGTCACCCGAGGCCGGCACGACGACCTAGTCGAAGCACTGAGCGAGTCGTTCTCCCATGTGAAGGTCGGGAGCGCATTCGATTCGGGCAGCGGCATGGGGCCGCTCGCCATGGAGCGTCAACGCGACCGTGTGGAGGGTTACATCGCCAAGGGGATCGAGGAAGGGGCGACCTTGGCCTCTGGAGGCCACAGGCCGAGCGACCTCGACCGAGGCTGGTTCATCGAGCCGACGGTCTTCGGGGGTGTCGACAACTCGTCCACCATCGCCCAGGAGGAGATCTTCGGCCCGGTCCTGAGCGTGATACCGGCCGACGACGAGGAGCATGCGGTCGAAATCGCCAACGACACCATCTACGGCCTCAACAACTCAGTGTTCACCAATGACGTCGACCGGGCCTATGCCGTGGCCAGGCAGCTTCGATCGGGGACGGTTGGCCACAACTCATTCCGCACTGACTTCGGCATCGCCTTCGGTGGCTTCAAGCAGTCGGGCCTCGGGCGTGAAGGCGGTCGGGACGGACTGCTCCCCTACCTCGAGGCCAAGACGATCATCCTGGAGGGCGAGCCCGCACACCTCCGCTGATCGGTGCAGCGGTGGCCATCCGCCCCTCAACGGGAGTTCAGAGTGCCAAATCCGGGCAGATCAACGCGGATGGCACGCCCCGATGAGGATCGGAATCGGGCCGGTTCGATTGCGGGGAACTGCCTGGACCCATCAATGACCTCAGGATGGGGCCGATAGAGTCGGACCAAGTGGTTCCAACCATCCATGGTGAGCGGGACAGTCCGGCCGGTCATTTCCGCACCACTGACCGGCAAGGCACTCGTCAGGCACCTTATTGTCGGGCTGCATCAGGGGCTACGACAGCCTTCGAACTGGTGGGGCGGCTCGTCTACTCGATCATCGCCGCCGTGGCAGAGATGGAACGGGTGTTGCTCATCGAGCGGACCATGTCGGGCCTCGCCGCTGGTCGAGCACGGGGACGCAAAGGCGGTCGGAAGAGAGAATTCTCACCAGCCGCCGTGCGCAAGGCTTGCGGACACTGGTTGAAACCGCCGGCACGAGAGAGGTACGACCTATCGGTGGCTGCTCGGTTTGCCGGAGTTAGTCGCCGGACCTTGTATCGCTACCTCACCATCAAAGGTGAGCGAGGAAGGTCTGCGGCTGCGCAGCCTGTTGGTCGCCGCACCGTCGAATCGCTCTGAACTGCGTCAGGAGATCGGCTTCACCGCGTGTGCAAACACCGTGTTTCCAGGCTCGCCGGGATCCCGGTCTAGGTATGCACAGACGTCCGTCACCGGGATCGACAGCAGCCTCAGAGGGGCTGGGTGCTCTAGGTGGCCGTAGACGCTAAAGGCCAGGACACCCCAGGGTCCCACCCAGAGCTGCATGTCCTTCACGTGGAGACCGGCTCCTTCCAGAAGTTCCTTCATTCCTTCGGGGCTGTATCCCTGGCGCACGTGCCCTTCGTTGATCTTCCATGCGTCTTCGTCCGCAACCCGGTGCACTTGTCCCCCCCGGGTGGTCCACGCATCCCGGGGCACGTGAACAACTAGTGAACCGCCGGGGCGCAGCGCACGAGTGAGGTCTCGCACAGCGGCCTCATCATCAACGATGTGTTCGAGTACATCGAATGCTGTGATGAGATCGAACGACTCCGGTTCAAGTTCGGAGAAGTACCCGACCTTGAACTCGACACGACCGTCATACCGGCTAGGGCGAGCGGCGACGCATGCCCCGATGGCCGCCTCGTCGATATCGACTGCCATGACATGAGCGTCGGCAAAACGATCAGCCAGCCAGTAGACAAACGTAGCGTCCTCGGCTCCCGCATCGAGAATGGACTTCGGCTTCAGTCGCATATCGGGAATGACCCGGTTCAGGCTGTGCAGCTTCAGCCGTTTTCCCACATAGGGCTCACCTATAGTTCGGCGGACCGTTTGCTTGACACGCTGCTTGACCTGGCCACGACCAGAGGTGGTTGGGGTCACGAACGGATCGTAGCGGCATCGATACGAGAGCAGCGAACGCAATGAGGATGCGACATCTGGACTCACGCCTTCAGTAGCCTCCGCCACCAACGGCGTCCCGTTGTAGTCCAATGAGCAACGGTCAGAGCCTCCAAACACGCTCTGATCTGGTGGGGCAGGCAGGGCTCGAACCTGCGACCGAGGGATTATGNNCTGAACTGGGTTTTCTTTGCCGGTGAGTTGCCTTGCCCTAGTTATTGTTTGTAATTCATGGCGGGAACCATCAGGGAACGTTCACCGGGGCACTTCGAGTTGCGAGCGTACAACGTAGCTACGGACCGTCAAATGAAGAAGACGTACAAGCACCCGAGCAATCTCCCGGGTGTCGGTGTAAAGGAGGCCAAGCGCCGGCTCGCCAAGCTCGCGGACGGTGTCGCCGCCGGGAAGTACGGGGTGAAGACTGACCCTGAGGAGTTCGTCACTCTTTCAAAGCTGCTCGAGGCATGGATCGCCCACGGAGAGAGCCGAGGACGATCACCGAACACCCTGCACGGCTACCAGTGGACCGAACACCGAGTTCCGGACGTACACGAACGCACCCGGATCGGTGGGATCTATCACGGCGTCGATACGAGCGCCGTCATTCGGCGTTGCAAGGAGTCCGGAGACGTCTTCACGACACTGATTCCATGAAAGGTGAAGTGACCATTGCATGAGAAACCCATGCCGTTTCGTCGCCGCCCGAATCGGCACAATTCGACACCACATAGGTCACGGGGACGCCGCTAAGGACGAGCGCTCTGATCTCGTGGCCGTCCGATAGGTCTTGGCGGTCATGTATGCCCTGACGGCCACGATCGCGATGGCGAACAGGAGGGGAATGCCCACACCGCCCGTAGTCCCCCACACCGCACCCATTGCCAGTCCGCGCGCACCTGTGGTCGAATCATTGGATGACGAACGCCGACGAAAAGGGGCGGCAGGTCGGCGAGGACGCCGCCGGTGCCATGAGCCTGCAGGAGTACCTCGACACCATGGCGGCTGCCGGTGGGCACTCGACGATCCCCTTCTCGGACCTGGTCCGGCCGTTCATGAGCGCCTCGGTGCGGCTGCGGGCAAAGCAGCTGGCGACGGCCGTCTCCGTGCCCCTGGCCCGGCGAAGGGCTGGCGAGCGGGCGGCTCAGGGCGGGCTGCGCCTGCACCTCGGATCGGGCGGGAACAACCTCCCCGGCTGGATCAACGTGGACCTCGTAGGTGCCCAGGCCGACGTGACGTGGGACCTGCGACGTCAGCTGCCGTTCCCCGACCGGTCTGCGGACGCCGTGTTCCTGGAGCACGTGCTCGAGCACATGACGGTGGCCGAGGGAATGGCCGTCCTCCGTCACGCACTGCGGGTGCTGGCACCGGGCGGCGTGCTCCGGGTGGGGGTCCCCGACGCCGGGCTGTACGCCCGCAGCTACGCCGGGGACGACGGGGCGATCGACGACCTGCGTCCGGGGCGGCCCACCCGCATGCTGGCCCTCGGCGAGGTGTTCCAGGAACACGGCCACGTGTCGGCGTGGGACGGCGAGACGCTCGCCCTGGTGATCGACGCCGTCGGGTTCACCGGCGCCGAGGTCATGCCCGGCGGCACTTCCCGCCTCGACCCCGCGCCGGACAGCCCGGCACGGATACCCGAGTCGGTCTACGTGGAAGCGGTCGTCCCAGGCCCCACGTGATCGAGGGGAGGTAGACCCGAGCCCGGCCTACGCCCATGGCCGCTGTTATACAGGTGATCCGTAGGTCCTGGGCNNCGGCGACTCCCTCGATGAGGCCATCGAAGAGTTGGCACCGGTCACTCTGACCGCGCTGATCGGCGTGCTGGCTCTGAAGCTTCAAGATCGTCACAAACTGCGGACGGGTCTCGAAGAACCCGCATCGTGAGCGGACCCCGGTCCGTAGTGGCTATGGCCGCCCCGCAGGAAAACGCCGTCGCAAGGCAGGGCGGAGCGCCTGATCGCTTCGCACTGGTCGTCATCACGCCCCAATCGTCGTAGCACGCGCTCCCGATCTCGGAGTAAGAGACAGAGTCCGCCAAGGTTCCTCGGCATATCCTTTCAATCCTCTTCGGAGAGACCGTCCGTGCAGCGTTCTCGCAGCCCAAGGGCTTCGAGGTAGGCCATCCCGAGGATCGGATCATGGCACATGAGTTCCAGATAGTGGGCTTGCTCGTCCGGCGACGCACGGTCATACACCGTCCGCAACGTCCGACGTGGTCCCTCTACCGCCGCCGTCATCGAGCTCGGCTCTCCTAGGCATCGGCCGTCGCTCGATCGTTGCCAACTGATCCGAAGTGGTCGGCCGTTGCTCCCAGACGGCGAAGATCTGGCCTGATCCTGCCAAGATCGACGAAGGCTGCCGATGGAGCCGCCTCGGACACGTGCCAACAGTGCCCTTGTGACAAGAAGCACAAACCTGGCGTCTTCGAGGTGTCGCCATGTTCGACCAGGTGGAGGTGGGAAAGGATGGAACGGCCAATGGCATGCCGCGGGACCAGCCCAGGACAGTTACTCTGCTGCTCGGATGGCTCCCAGGTTGTGGGCGTCCTGGCATACCGATGGCTCCGGTGGCCAACACGGCCTGGCTGCCTCCTCAACATTCGATGCCCTGTCTCGTACCTGATTCCGTCAGCGACATCGGAGATCGACCCTCGTGTGGCTGGCCTGCGGCCAGGCTGTGGGATCCTGTTAGACGATGACAACTGATCGAACTACAGAAAAACCCGGGAAATGAAGATCGTCGACGACTCCGAGCAGATTCGGGCACTCTCCGAACAGGCCTTCGCCGGCCCTCGGGACGCCCGTGGAAAGGCCCTCGAGTCGCTACGAGAGGTGTCATCATCGGCCGCCGACTCCGGCGAACGTGAACAAGCCACGAGCGGATCACCGCTCAAGGCGGTTGAGGCTTCGGTCACGGCCTACTTGGCCGATCGAGCCACCCTTATTGACTACCGGCGCCGCAACGGCTTGGCGGTCGAAGAAGACTGACCGAATCGTGGAGTAACTGAGAATCACCGTGCCGCGGTCCTAGGTGTTCCGGTCGATCGGCTCCAGCCCACGACGGGTGGGTCGCTGTGGGGAAATGAGTCAGCGAGCACCTTGTCGAGCTGAGGCTCCGATCTTGTCTGGTCCTCCAGGGAGGACCTTCGCCTCCGGCGGCAAACAGCTAGGGCGAGTGGTACTCCATTGGCCGGTCCCATCGTTGGCACCTCGAGGCTGACTACGCGGTCGCCGTGAGTTGGCAGAGCGCCAGCTGGCGCTCACGCGCTCGGTTGGCGGGGCATGTTTCGAGAGGCCACACGGCAAATGCGTGTGCGCTGCGCCTGCCCCTGCTCGTGTGTGGCGAAGGACGCTTCCCACGTGGTCGGCCCGGCCACGTGGGAACGATGCTGCTCCCCGTCCGCCGGACGACAGGTCGCATCCCCGCGATCTGCTCGAGCGCCCGAGCAAGATAGTCTCGCCCAAGTGGCTACTGGCAATCAGGCGGTGTTCGAGGACGCGCGAGTAGTACGGGAGTTCATAGGCCGGGAAGGCTGGCTGGACCAGGGTGAGCTTGCTGCCCTATTGAGCGTTGCGCCACTCGTCCGGTCGGAGCCCGTCTTGGACATCGGCGTGGGATTGGGCCGCACCTCCTCACTCCTACGCATGCTCACTGACGCCTATGTGGCTGTCGACTATTCGACAGAGATGGTTCGCATGTTCCGGGAGATACACCCCGACGTCACCATAAGCGTTGACGATGCGCGCGACTTGAGCTCGTTCCAGAACGGGTCGTTCTCGCTCGTCTACTTCAGCGACAACGGAGTCGATGCCATTGACGAGATGGGCCGAAAGCAGTACCTGGCCGAGGCCCGCCGCGTCCTCCGAAATGACGGGCTGCTCATCCACTCCACGTTGAACAAACAGGGACAGAACTATGGCGAGACGCCATGGCAGCTGCACCATCCGGGCAAGCCACCTGATCTCAGGCCTGAACGAATCGCTCAGTGGTGCTGGCACAATCTGAAAGACCCGTTTCGAGCCGTGCGCCGCTACCGCAACTTTTTCGCCAGCCGGGGTGCCGCATCCGACGCCGGTGACTGGGCCATGTATCCGATGTCCGCCCACGACTTCTCCATCGTGGCCCACTTCGTCACCGTCACGAGGTTGCGGTCGGAGCTGGAAGAAGCCGGTTTCGATGTCGTTGCCATCTACGACAGCCCATCAGGTGCCGTCATCCCGGAGTCGGCGACGCGCTCCGACACCCCGATGTTCTATGCCGTGGCCCGGCGACGCAGCTAGCCGTCCTGCCCCGATCCCTTCGGGCTGTTCGGCACGGCCTAGAGGTGGTGAGGGGGCCTCTCCCTGTTCTGCCGTTCCGCCCAGCAACGATCGCAGTCCTCACAAAAGGGAGCGCCACCCGACCGGTCAGTTCGAGCGTGCACGCCCGGGTGCCCACAAAAGGGGCAACGATCAGTTGCCCCAGTCATGGCCATGGCTCAAGCCTACGGCAGGGCGAAAAGCTCGGAATCGCCCGATAGCCGGAGCTCCGGATGCCCGAGGGTCGGCCCAGCGGCCGGGTAGTCACGTTGTCCTGCTCGGCCCTTGTTCCGGGGGAGAGACTCGAACTCTGAACCTAGCGGTTCTATTTTGCCGATAGCTCTGACCAGCAAGCTTCCGAAACACCCCTGTCGACGTTGGCGGCACTGACTTGGCGTCACGGACGGCGCAGCTTAGGCTATCCAACCGGTCCTTCCCGCCCGCTGACTCGAGGTCGTGCCCTGAGCCTCCAGCACGGTCGATTCAGTGCTTCTGCAATAGATCCCGATAGGCACCCTCGACCTGACGGGCGATGACCTCTGGGGTGTATTCCGCAGCCTTCAGGCGGCCATTTGTCACTAAACGATTCCGAAGGTCAGGGTCCTCGTAGAGACGGGCCATCCCTCGAGCAAGCTCGTCGACATCGCCCATTCGATAGAGCAGGCCGTCAACTCCGTCCGCCACCACCTCAGCCGGACCGCCAGCATTCGCGGCCAGGACAGGCACCCCGGCCGCCATCGCTTCGACGACGACTTGACCGAAAGGCTCTGGAATGGTCGAGGCGTGGACAACGATGTCGAGCTTCTCCATCTCGGGGACAACGTTGGCGACGTGACCGACGAAGTCGACGCGGTCGAAGATGCCCAGCTGCTTGGCCAGGACCGTCAAGGTATCGCCGTACTCCTCTTCGCCGAAGAGGGCGCCACCGATGATCCTGGCTCTAGCGATCCCATTCGGAAACGCTTGCGCAAAGGCCCTCAGGAAGAGGTCTTGTCCCTTCCAAGGGCTGATACGCCCGATGAGGCCGACCGTGAAATTGCCGACTGGCTCGGCTCGCCTTTCGATGTCGAAGTCCTCCGGGGGGCAAGGATCGCCGATGGACTGGGCCCGAAGGCGCTGACGGCTCCGACGGGAAAGCCGCAGCGTTTCCAACGTCGCCTTCGAGTTGGCGATCACCGCACTGGGCAGGATCCGCGCCGCGGCCCGCACGACGGCGACGGCGATCGATGGCAGATAGTCGTCAGCGATACGGTCCCGGACGTGCCAGACCACCGGGATCCCAGCCAGGCGGCCGGCAACTCCGCCATAGAGCGAGCTCTTGAGGGAGTTGGTCGCCACGATGTCGACATCGAGCTCCCGGAGAAGCCACGCCAGTCGAACGGAGTAGCCAAAGGTTGAAAGCGCTGCGCGTGCGGCTCTCATCCCCGGAGCGACTGCTCCCCGCTCGAAATGTCGAGTGCTCGGTGCCATGGCCTTGACCCGCACTTCGACCCCGTGGGATCGCAGCATGTCGGCGAGCGGACCGTCCTCGCCGAGGATCACCACCACGTCGAAGTCTTTCAGGGACGGGATGAGGCGGGCCAAGGCAAGCTCGGCGCCGGACTGCAGAGCGCAATGGTCCAAAAAGGCGACCTTTGGGCGATCCGGCGCGTGCCCAGCGGCGTCCGGGCGCGTGCCGACGGCTGCCCGATAGAGGGCGATCTGATCCTCCGCCACGCTGGACCATGAATAGCGACCAGATTCCGATTGCCCCATTGCCCGGAGTCGCCCCCAGAGGGTCGGTTCGTCCAGAAAGCGCCCGAGTGCCGACGCCAGGGCCGCGGGATCCTGCGGGGGGACGAGGAGACCGGCCTCTCCCACGACATCCGGCAGGGCTCCGCTGGCGCTGGCGACGACGGGCACTCCCGAGGCCATGGCCTCGACCACCACCCGACCGAACTGCTCGATCCACGACGGCATGGGCACGCTCGGAACAGCCAGGACGTCGAAGCTCTGGTAGACCTCGGGGATATCGGCGTCGTTCACGTGCCCGTGAAAGTCGACCCGGGACGAGATCCCGAGTTCCAGGGCCGTCTTCTTCAGGTCTTCGTCCATCGGTCCAGCGCCGAACACCTGGACAGAGAGCCTCGGGTCGAGAGCGGCGGCTTCCAAGAGGACGTCAACCCCCTTGTGGGGGATCAGCCGTCCGACGAATCCCACTCGGAGCGTTTCGGAGGGCGGCGGCCTGTCCAGCGCCTCGAAGGCGCTCAGGTCCACGCCGAGAGGGAGCACGACGAGTGCACCCCCCAGACCCTTACGACGCAGGATCTCGCCTGCGGCCACATTGCAGGGATAGGCGCCGGCCGCCTGCCTGAGCGCCGACTGCTCGAACCACCGGAACGGCACCGGATAACGCTTCTCGATATTCTGCGCCGTGAAGATCACGAAGGGGACCGCCGGTGCCCGCAGTCTCTTCAAGAAGAGCACCTCGGCGGCGGCCAGCCCGAAGGGCTCTTCTTGCATGTCGATCAGGTCCCACTGCGTCGAGCCGAGAAGTTTCCACAGTGGGCGGGGGTCGTAGAGGAAGAAGTTCGGATGATGGCCCAGGGTTCGCACAGGGACAACGAAGCTGTCGCCGTCAGGGACGACGGCGGTCATGGCGCCGCCTTCCTCCCATCGGGCGGCTGACATCAAGGTGAGGTCCGCGCCCTTCAGCCGGAGTTGTCGCTCCCGCTCGCGCCAGGCGGTGACCACCCCGCTCTTCGAGATCCTGAGGACTCGAAGCCGACGAGGTTCCGCCACCGGACCGTGGCCTGCTGCGTCGTCCGGCATGCGCCGTATCGTATAGCGGCGCGATGCGGTCCTAGAGCGGACGCTGCCTCGAACGCAGGTGTCGACAACTCGACCTGTCGGCCATCAGATGTGGCGCGGGGGCCTTTCCCTGTTCTGCCGCTCCGCCCAACACCGGTCACAGTCCTCACGCAACCGGGCCCCACCGGTGCGATCCATCCGGGCAATGACGTCAGGATGACCACAAAAGGCGCACCTATCCGGGCTCTTCTCGATCAGGCGTGGGG
>PLSY01000139.1 GCA_003164275.1 Acidimicrobiaceae bacterium
GGCACGGGGGCTGCTCTGTCCCATGCGGACCATCAACTCACGGGTACTAGCCCCGGTGGCCGCTGCCCAGGTATTCGACGTGTGGCGAAGGTCGTGGAAGTGCAGTTCCGGGACACCAGCGGCCTGCCGTGCGGTGTCCCAGTATCCGTGAAGGACGTGGTGGCGTAGCGGTCCACCCTGTTTTCCCGTGAACACCAGGGCATCCGGTGATGGCTCCACATGTGCTGCCAAGTGACCGGCCAAGTCCTCAGTGATGTTGCCTGGGATCGCTATCCGACGGCGACCCGCCTTGGTCTTCGGGGCCTTGAAGTTGATCGTTCCGTCGTGTAGCTGCTCCATTGACTCGCGGACGTTCACGAAGCCGCCCAACACGTCCAGGTCCTTGCGACGGAGTGCTGCCAACTCGCCGCTACGCAATCCACACCATGCGGCAAGCAGAACGATGCACCGGAGGCGCTCGGGCATGGCACCAGCTAGTGCCGCCACCTGCGCCACTGCGGCCACCGGACGCTCGGGCGGGTTCTCGTTGCCGCCACCCTTCACCTGGCACGGGTTACGGCCCACGATTCCGTCGTCAATCGCAGTGCGGTACACGGAGTTCAGCAGGCGGTACGCCTTCGCTGCGGTCGTGGGGTGACGCTCGCTCAGTTCGGCCCACCAGCCCCGGACTGCCGAAGGCTCCACGCTGGCCAACTCCAAGTCACCGAAGGCTGGGACGATGTGGAGCCGCAGCAGGTCGTCGTACTTCTGCCGGGTGCTGTTTGCCAGGTCCGGCCGGTTCCCGAGCCACCGTTCGGTGTACGCCTCCACAGTCACCTGGCCCGCCTTCGGGTCGATCCACTGACCCCTCTTCAGGTCCGTTTCAACGCCAGCCAGCCAAGCGTCAGCATCGCCCTTGCGCACGAAGGTGCTGGGAGCGGAGTGCAGGACGCCGGTTCGATCCCGGTAGCGGGCCTGCCAGCGACCGCTGGGCAACTTCCGTACTGCCCCGAACCGTCGCCGCTTGCCCATTTCGATCTTCCGCCTGCCCCCGTTTGCTTCGTTCAGTAACCACGGCACCTGACCGCCGACCGCTCCGGTGCCTCTAGGTCCGATGCTACCGGCTGGGTGCAATCTGCGCCGTGGCGATGATGGCTGCGGCCGAGGGTTACACCGCCTTGGCGGGGGGTTCTACGGTCAACTCGCAGTCGCCGAGCCGCACCTGTCCCACCCTGGTCCTACGGTGGGGTTATGGCCCTCACGTTCAGCGGGACCCAGGGTGGAGCGAGCCGAAGCTGATGCCCCGCGTCTATGTCACCAGCCGGGGTCGTTCGGGCGTCAGCTTCGGCTGCCTCGGCTCACTGGTGATCGGCTTCGTCTACGTCATGGCAGCGGTGCTCTTTATCGGGGTGCTTGTGGTGATCGGCGGAGTCTTCCTGGCCGCACTGATCGTGTCCGTCTTGGCTCTGGGGGTCCATCGGCTCCTGATGGCCGTGTCGCCGGGTTACCGGGAACGTAGAGCCGTACAGGGGCCGTTCCGGCCCGCTTCCAAGGTCATTGACAGCACTGCCAAGGTGATCGGCAGCACCAAGCCGAAGCGGCCTGGTTGATCATCCGGCCCGAACCACATGCACCCCACATGGACCGTCGGGCTGCAATCACCTGGAAGCGGGCGAGTCTCCAATCACCTATCTCACGAAGTGCTCCAACCTCGCCTGGGGGTGCCATGCCACCATTGCCTCGGCAGTAGCAACTTGTACCCGGTTGATCATGTCCATGATCACGGGATCGACACTGCTGTACGTGCTCACCGGACCAAGCGCAATCGCATAGTGACGCCCTATGGGCATGAAGACCGTCATCGCATCGTTCCAAGCCACGTCGATCCCACGCTCAGGATGAAACGTGTGGGCGGGCGTGTCTCCAATGATGAACTCACCTTCCTCAGCTACGAGTATTTCGACGCCGTTGCCAGCACTTCTCGCTGCCACCTGCTTGTAGATGGCGATCATCCGTTCCGGGGCAATCGCCTCATGCCGGAAAGTCGTCTCCCTGATCCGCTCAATCGTTCGCTGAGCCATAGCCGCTCGTCCATCGGCTCCGACCGGCACCAGTCCCTCCGGCGACCTCAGCAAGGGGTGGTCGCGAGCTTTCACAAGGGCGTCTGCCAGCAACGGCTCCCTGGCTGAACGGGCGAATCTTTCGATGGTGTTGGAGCGAGCGAAGTGGACTGCGAGGCAATCGCGAAGCACTCCCAGAAGGCTCTCGTCATCCAACACACTTCCATTGACAACAGCCTCCATTGCAGCCGGAAATCTGCTCTCCATCGGCTGCCACGTCCGCTCAAATCCCTCTGGGTTCGCTGGCCGCAAGTCGTTTCGGTAACCCACGGCAGCGGGTGCTTTGGGCCGTGGGGGCTTGTCCGGGTGCCTCACGTCGAAGCGCATCAGGTCACCGGCTTCGTTGCAGAACCCACGGAGCACGCCCTGCGATACGAAATGGAGATTCTGCGAGATACGGGATACCTGCGATTTCGACGGCTGGGCCACGCCCAAACCGTACGCCCGAGGTGTGACGATCCCGACGAATGGTCAGATGGAGAATCCTCTGCCAGCGCGAGCCGCGACCAGCCTGGCATCACGACTAGGAAACCGCCCCCGTATGTCGATTTGGTCCCGCCATCTGACCCGCTTGTCGGTAACCTGCCAGGAGACTCCGGCATCAGCCGACAAGGGCGAGCAAGAGGGCGACTGACAACATGGCGGATGCCAGTATCAAGAACCATGCGGACTTCATCTGGTCGGTGGCCGACCTCCTGCGCGGCAACTACCGCCAGTCCGAGTACGGCAAGGTGATTCTTCCTCTGACCGTGCTCAGGCGGTTTGACTGCGTGCTGGAATCCACCAAGCCTGCTGCCCTGGCCAAGTACGAGCAGTTGAAGGGCAAGGTGGACAACATCGACCCCGTGATGGAGTCGGTCACCAAGCAGCAGTTCTTCAACTCCTCCAAGATGGACTTCAGCAAACTCCTCAACGATCCCGGCCAGATCGCCGGGAATCTTCGGGGCTACATCGCCGGGTTCTCCGCCGGTGCCCGTGAAGTGATCGAAAAGTTCGACTTCGACAACCAGATCACCCGCCTGGACCGCGCCAACCTGCTCTACCTGGTGGTCGGGAAGTTCGCCGACGTTGACCTCCACCCCGACGTGGTGTCGAACATCGACATGGGCTACCTCTACGAGGAACTGATCCGTCGTTTCTCTGAGCTGTCGAACGAGACGGCCGGGGAG
>PLSY01000279.1 GCA_003164275.1 Acidimicrobiaceae bacterium
CCGTCGAGACCACGGCCAACGTGGTCGGATGTGGGAGCTGTGGTGTGCGAGCCACGGGACATGGCCGCTCGGTGATCCAGATGCGTGATCTTCCCTCCGGTGGACGCCCAGTCCGCCTGGTGTGGAGGAAGCGAAAGTGGATCTGTCGGGACTCCGACTGTGCCGCCAAGTCGTTCACCGAGCAGAGCGATCTGGTCGAGGACTCGTTGACCAGACGTGCGGCCGCTGAGATCTGCCGGAAAGTCGGCCAGGACGGCTCGTCGGTGGCCCAGGTGGCCCGGGAGTTCGACGTGGGCTGGGAGTGTGCAATGAACTGCGTCCGTCGCCACGGCGAGCCCCTGGTGGACGATCCAGCCAGACTCGACAACCTCAGCGCCCTCGGGATCGACGAGCACAAGATGCTCAGCGCCAACGGTGAGCATCACACGCTCTACGTCACCTGCTTCGTCGACGTGATCCGAGGACGGCTCCTCGACATCGTCCGGGGCCGCAACGCCGACGATGTGGGCTACTGGCTCGCTCAGGGGTCTCCGGCCTGGCGAGGAGACATCGAGGCCGTCGCCATCGATCCCCACCGGGGCTATCTCAACGGGATCCTCTCCTACCTGCCCAACACCACCGTTACGGTCGACTGTTTCCATGGGGTGAAGCTGGCCAACTCGATGGTCGACGACATCCGCCGTCGGACCCAACAAGAGAGTCTCGGCCACCGAGGACGAAAAGACGATCCGCTGTTCAAGACCCGACGGCTGATGACCAGGGGATGGGAGCGACTGTCCGACCGCCAACGCGACAGGCTGCTCCGTGCTCTCGATGCGGGCGATCCCGACGGCGAGTGTGGGGCCGGCATCCTCGGCAAGGAGCTCCTCCGCGAGATGTATGCCGCCAAGAGCCTGCACTCCGCCCGCTGGAACCTGGTCGCCTTCTACCAACACGCAGCCGAGGCCGATGTCCCTGAGCTCACCCGGCTGGCCAAGACCGTCTCGACCTGGGAGACGGAGATCTTGAACTACCACGTGACCGGAATCTCCAACGGACCGACGGAGGCCCAGAACCTCATCGCCGAGAAGCTTCGAAGGATCGGGCACGGGATGCGCAACTTCGAGAACTATCGGCTCAGGTTGTTGCTCCACTCAGGCGTGACATGGAACACTCAGCCCACTGCACGAATCCGAGGCCGCCACCCACGCCTCATCGCGTAAAGCCGGATTGCCGTCCTGTCGCCAGCCGTGGAGAAGTAGACGTTATTTACGAAGACTGATGGGCTCTCTGGCTGGATGACAAATCGCAGCCGGTTGTCACGATCAGGGCGCTCGACGAAGCGCTGCACGCCCTTTGCCAATTCAGTTTCGCCCAGTGCAGTAAAGGCATCGCGGATCGAAACCAGGAGCAACGCGATAGTTGTAAGCCGCTGCTGCCCGTCTACTATTGATCGGTCTGGTGCCGTGTCGTTCACTCGCCATCCGACCATCGGTCCAATAAAGTACCCGGCCTTGTTATCCTCGATTACATCGCGCCAGAAGTCCTCGAGATTGACCGTATCCCAATCGTACGGCCGCTGAAACCGCGGGATAATGAAGTATTCGCTACCGCCAAGTATCTCTTCCACTGTGCGGCGATACGGCTGGAAATCGGGCTCTGCCATTGAATCTATCCTTTATCATCCCTGGGAAATGTGGATCTGGAACCTGCCGAACGGACCAATTTTGCGATCTCGTTCGCCGCTGCCTCAGGGTCCTCATGCTCCCAGATCCGCACCGGCGTCCATCCGGCCGAATGCAGTCTCACATCGGTGTCTCGGTCTCGTTCAATGTTGCGCTCGATCTTTTCGGGCCAGTACCAGGTATTTGTGCGGTGCTGTCGGCGTCCATGGTCGGGACAACCATGCCAGAAACAGCCGTCGACAAAGACAGCGACCTTGGCCCTCGGAAAGATGATGTCGGCCTGGCGCCTCAGGTCGGGCAGTGGCCGGCGATGCAAGAAGTAGCGAAGACCGAGCCGGTGAAGTTCCCGACGAAGGGCAAGCTCGGGAGCGGTGTCCCGTCGGGATAGACCGCTCATCCTCTGGCGCACCGCCTCGGATGAGGCAAAAGGTTGGCGCCACGGTTCGGCCACAGCCGTCAGGCTATGGCGAGGGCAACCTGCTCGGCAACGCTTTGGGCAAGGAGCGGCGGAACCGCGTTCCCCATCTGCGCCTGGACGGACGTGCGACGTCCGACCAGCTCAAAGTCATCCGGAAAGGTGAAGAGCCGCCGCAGTTCGGGAACACGCAGTCGCCGGTTCTCCCAGTGGAACGGACCAACGTTGGGCCCTGGCTGCGCCTGGATCGTCGGCGACGACCGATTGGGGTCAAGTTTGAGGAGGAACGACCAGTAACGGCTGCGCCATTCGAAGAGCGGTTTGGGATGGCCCCGCTCGGACGTGTAGTGGAGATAGTTCCCACCGGGAGGGATCTCGGGCAGCAGGTGGCCCCACTTTCCGCGGACCACCTCCTCATGCTCAGGAAGGGTAACGAGCCCTTCCAGTGCCTCCCCGGTGGTGACATGTGGTCTTGCAAACGACCCCGTGATTCGCCGTTCCCAGTTGCCGCCGTGAGTCGGCTCCGGCAGTTCAGGAAGCCGGCTGCGCTTGGGAACACCCACAACGAAGAGGCGGGGCCGTAGTTGAGGGACGCCAAAGTCGGCAGCGTTGAGCACCTGCCAGCGGAAGTGGTAGCCAGCCTCGTCGATCTCCCGAAGCAGCCGCTCGAAAGCTGGGCCACTGGCCTTGTTCTTGTAGGTCAGGGCGTAGACGTTCTCAAGGATGAAGGCACGGGGCCTCGACTCGGCAAGTATCCGGGTGTAGGCCTGCAAAAGGCTCGCGTCCGGGTCCAACCCGGCTCGTTTCCACTCCAGCCAGAACCCAGACTTCGAGAACGGGGTGCACGGGGGTCCACCGATGAGCAGTTCCGGACGCTCCCGACCGCGCAACCCCGCGGCCCGCAGTAACTCCCTGGTTGGTACATCGAAGATGTCCCGCCGCAGGACGGGGCTTGCCAAGCCCTTGAAGTTCTTCTCCATGGTGTCGGCGGCGTCTTGGTCGATCTCTACGGCCGCCGCCGTCCGGAATCCGGCCGCCTCTACGCCGAGATCGAGACCGCCTGCTCCCGAGAACAGGGAGAGGGTCACGCCACGGTCGCTCATCTGGTTGATCTTGCCAGGTTCGCAGAAGGGGAGGGTGGACTGAGAAACGAACATACGTTCGACCCTAGGATTCCCCTGTGACACCTCGCCCTGGGGCTTGCTCTCTGAGGGCCTTCTGGAGCTGGATCTCGACGGCCTTGGGCACCCGAAACTTGTAAGCCCGCCAATACGTGTAGAAGTCCGCCTCGGTCTCGAACTCGCCATTGCCGGCTCGGAGGTCAGCGATATTGATGACGGCGCCGATGTACTCACGGGTCGTGCTGGAGCGTTCCTTCGACGCGATCCGCCACGGCTTGTGGACGAGAAGCTCCAAGTCACGGACTCGGCCCCGGTAGCTGACGTCGAGGCGATAGATGCCGAGAATATCGAGGTGGCTGGAGTAGTCATCGAAGGGCCGAAACATTCCCGGCCAGCGAATGGTTGGCCACTTGAAGTAGGTGTTCCCGGTGTAGAGGGTGCAGCGAGACTGCGTCTGTTTGCCGCTCTTCTTGAGCCTCGCCATCTTGATATCTACGGCATGGAAGCCACCGCCGAAGGCCTCCCCGCTCACCTCCAGGTCTGGGTAGCTTCGCTCCTCACCCCGCCGGCCTTCTGCTCCAGGGAGCGCTTCGAGGCGATCCAAGAGGAAGTCCACGAGTGCCACCTCGATCACGTTGGCGAGGGCTGCCGACTCCTTTGGCAGTGACACAAGGTGGCCAGCCTCCTCCAGCATCTCGGTAAGTTCCTCACCGTCGTTGGCAATCAGCGGCCAATCATGGTCACCCTGCTCGACGTAGACGCCCGCAGGCAGGAATACGAACTCGGCGCACTGCTGCCGAATCCAGGCTTCCAGGTCGAGGAGTTCGCTCATCAGCCACGAGGCTAGGTGAATGTGACCCAGATTCGCAGTATTGCTGATGTCGGTATGTCGGAACGTTCGCGTCAACCGGTCGCGACTGTCCAGATATCAGGAGGCAGCTATCAACAGCGTGATATCACCACGGCTACGCTGCGCAGATGGCGGGAATGGACAGCGAAAAGCTCTCGGCTCGCTTGAAGCAGCCAGGGCATGACCGGACCTTTGAGAAGTCAGAAGGTCTCTTCATTGCTACCGCTTCCCAGATGCTCGACCCTGAGCGCTACGAGGTGGTCGACAAACCGAGGGAGCTGCGCGATCTCTTTGGCCCACGGTCAGGTGTAGCGCCGGAAGCAACGGTGGTTTCCAAGGAGACGGGTCGTCGGTTCTTCGTTGAGGTCAAAAAGCAAGGCGACCGGGGCAATGCTGAAGAGCGTGCCTGCAAGCACCACACGGTTCAGTTCTACAAGGGGTCTGCTGCACGATCAGGTGACACATTCGGTCACGCGGCCTGAGCGGCCGGTGTGGTCATGATGGTTTCGTACTCGATGGGGGTCAAGCGACCCAGTGCGTCTTGTCGGCGACGACGGTGATAGGTCCGCTCGATCC
>PLSY01000381.1 GCA_003164275.1 Acidimicrobiaceae bacterium
AACGTCCGTGGTCACTACACCTAGCGGACACGCCAGCAATTCACACTCTTCGACAGTTGGATGCCTCGGGCGACTGAGGGACTCCTCCCCCGACGCGAACGATCATTCGATGTAGCGAGGGCCGGGACCGTGCGCCAAGGTGGCCATTCGGCGGCATCGAGGGTCCGAGACCAGGAGCGCGATGCCTGATTCCGTGAGGCACGAATCGTCATTGGAACAGACAGGATGGTCGCGCCAAAGCGCTCGTCGTGGCATTGTTTTGTCGTGACCTACGACCATGTGATCAGCGATGTCGTCAAAGTGGTCGAGGCCAGTGGAGCCGCCATCATGGTGGTGGGCGGATTCTGGGCGCTGGTGGATTACGCAGTAACCATCGCCAAAGCCGGAGGACATGTTGATGCTGCCTACCGACTCCTCCGTCGTCGGCTGGGCCAGGCCATCTTGCTCGGGTTAGAGGTTCTCATCGTCGGAGACATCGTGCGGACCATCATCGTCGACCCAACGCTTGAAAGCGTGGGAGTCCTGGGCATCATCGTCGTCATTCGGATCATCTTGAGCTTCTCGCTGGAGGTGGAGATCGATGGGGCCTGGCCATGGAACCTCTGGAGGGTCAGCGCAAGAGACGATGACCGAGAGCCGCCCCCTTCATGAACCGAAAGGCGGGCCCCTGGGTTTTGATCTCGACGGGCGTCCGGCTTTCTCCAACACCATCGGACAGATGGCCTCACGAGCGCCGACGGTTGGCCAGCTCCCCGGCCCGCCCCGCACGAGTGCACGCGGAGCCATCGGTCACTCCTGTCCAGGAAGCGTCCCTCCCACTAGACCCGTCGGTGGCAGTGCGTAGGTGCACCCCGACGACCGGCTTCGTCGGAATCGATCATCCGAAAACACGGTGCGGACCAGAGCGTGAATGCCTCTGCGTAGTCGTTGGAGCCCATGGGCCACAGAGCGGAGGGGAGTGACACCGGTCTGGGTCTCCGCTGTCACTCAGCAGCCCATGCGGCGGGACGTCAAGTCAGCACGGCGATCTGTCGATGGCACGGATATGACATCACGGCCTGTGCCCGGTGACGAATCGGAGCGGACGGCATCGATGCTCCGGACCCACTACCGATGCGCGATGTGCCACAAGCACTGCCCCATACCGTGCCGGTTCACGGGCGCCGAGTTCCGCCTGCTCCAACAGACATTGGTCGAAGGAGCATCGGCCGATGACATCGAACAACTGGTCTCCACGATGTTGCGTGACGAAGGCTGTTAAACGACCGACCGGATCCAATGAACCCGAAGCACGGCCCGAGCGGAGTGTTTGCTGGGGAGCGCTGCCGTCGCCTGATTGCACGACAACCGACGACGACAGCGCTACGACCCAGTATCCGGCTACGGGGGGATATCCGGACTACGTCCGTTCTACCCGGACTTTATTGCGGCCATGTGAACAGATGTCGAAGCATGTGTGACGATCTCTTGTCGAATCGGCTTCTCAGTGCTTCTGAGACTGTTCTCCGGGCAAGATCCGGGCGATGTGCCCGTCTGTTCCGGAAGGTCAACTGGAACAACTGAGGGGCCGGCATGGCATTGGCCCTCACGCCAATGGTGGAGCGTGTGACCGGGCCTTGCCCGCCCTGGCTTGGTGCGATGAGCGCCAGGTCCTGGCTCAGACCCGGCGAGTCCCTGTCGGTGACGGCTGCCCTTCCTCCACGAGCGAGATCATTCCCGCCCGGGTGCCGTTTGGTCATGGTCGTCATGGTTGGGCCGTAGCATCGACGAGATGCCACAACTGATCGAGGCGTCAGACATCGACGAAGCAGCCGAACGTCTGGCCTCGGTCATGCGGCGTACCCCGCTCGAGCTCAGCGAGCGCCTGGCCGGCGAGATCGGCCAGCCCGTACTACTAAAGCGAGAGGACCTCCAGGTCTGCCGGTCCTACAAGGCTCGCGGCGCCTACAACCTCATCTCGTCCCTCGACGCCGAGCAGCGCAGTCGCGGCGTGGTGTGTGCCAGCGCCGGCAACCACGGCCAAGGCGTCGCCTTCAGCTGCCGGCAACTGCAACTCCACGGTCGGATCTTCTTGCCCACCAACACGCCGCGGCAGAAACGACAGCGCATCGAGGCCATCGGCGGGTCGTGGGTCCAGCTCATCTTCGTGGGCAGCTCGTATGACCAAGCAAGCACGGCGGCCCTAGGCGACTCCGCCCGCACGGGCGCTGTCTACGTTCACCCCTTCGATGACGCCCGGACCATCGTCGGCCAAGGCACCATGGCCGTTGAGATTGCCGAGCAGCACCCGGACCCGATCGACACGCTGCTCGTGCCGATCGGTGGGGGAGGCTTGATCAGCGGACTGGCACTGTGGTTCGAGAAGCACGCGCCGGCGACCAAGATCATCGGGGTGGAACCGGCAGGGGCGGCAAGCATGCAACTGGCCTTGGAGGCTGGAGGGCCGGAGGATCTGGCGTCCATCGACTCCTTCGTCGACGGCGCCGCAGTAGGCCGGGTAGGGGATCTCACCTTCCCGATCGTCAGGGACCTGGTCGACCAGGTCATCTCGGTTCCCGAAGGGGCGATCTGCACCGAGATGCTCGATCTCTACCAGACCGAGGGCATCATCGCCGAGCCCGCCGGTGCCCTTGCCAGTGCGGCCGTCCGCTTCCTACCCGAGGTTCCGACCGGCCCGACGGTCTGCATCCTGTCGGGAGGCAACAACGATGTCAGCCGCTACGGCGATGTTGTCGAGCGTTCTCTGCTCTATGAGGGCCTCCGGCACTATTTCCTCGTGACGTTCTCGCAGGAGCCCGGTTCGTTGCGACGCTTCCTTGACGATGTGTTGATCGAGGGAGAGGACATCGTCGCCTTCGAGTACGTGAAAAAGACGAACCGTGAGACGGGGCCTGCCTTGGTCGGCATCGAAGTCGAGCGGGCCGAGAACCTGCCCGGGTTACTCGCCCGAATGGCCGATAGTCCACTCGACGTCGAGACGGTCTCACCGGGCTCGCCGCTGTTCTCCTTTCTGCTGTGATCGATCCGGAACCTCTGACCGGACATGACTCCGCCCTGTCGGCCCGCTTGTGGTCGGCCAACGCCGACCTGGCCGCCCAGGCTCTGGCCCACCCCTTCGTGACCGCACTGGGCGACGGCTCGCTACCCCGCAGGGCCTTCGCCGCGTTCATCGCCCAAGATGCCTTCTTCCTCGAGTCCTTCGCTCGCTCCTACGCCTTCGCCCTGACCCGCAGCCCGGACACGGCGAGCCTGATGACATTCGCTGACCTGCTCGCCGGTGTGAAGCACGAGCTCGATCTCCACGCCACCTACGCGGCCCGGTGGGAGGTGGACATGGGCGGGGTCACGCCATGGCCCGCCACCCTTGCCTACACCGAGTTTCTCTTGGCTACGGCAGCCACTGCTGACATCGGAACCGTGTGCGCGGCGATGGCTCCATGCATGCGGCTCTACGCGTGGCTCGGATCGTTACTTGACCCTGCAGCTGCTGGGCCATACGGCGAGTGGGTCCTCACCTACGCCGACCCAGCCTTCGAGGCTCTGGCCCGGCGGTTGGAAGGTCTCGTGGACGAGTGGACCGCCGACGAGGGACGAGAAGCCCGGACATACAGGCGGGCCATGGCGCTCGAGCTTGGACTCTTTGAGGCGGCCGTCCACCCTGTCAGCTGACAAGCAGCAGAAGAGCAGCCCGGCGACAATCGTTCCCATCCCCTCAAGGAGGGATGCCGGTGTGCCGATCATGTCGAGGATGCGCTCCGCAGCGGACGGCAGCGCCACCTGGCCATCGTGTCCTGTCATGACTCTGGCGGCAGCGAGGAGTGTGACGACATGAACGAGGAATCCAAGCACCCCTTCGACTCAGTGTGGCTGGTCGCCCTCGTCATGGTCGCTTCGTTCGTGGCACTGGTCGCCATGGGTGTGGCCACCTCGGCGGCGATCGCGGCACCGTCGGCCTTCAGCACCCGCTCCGCAGCGGAGATTGTGGCGGTCACCCGATCGGCCATGAAGGCCTCAGGCTCGGTCGAGGCCGTAGGGAGCGGGCACCTCACCCTGCCGGGGGGCGGAGGTGCTGTGGCCGCCGAGACCAACTACTCGGGACCGACTTCTGGAACCCAGGTGGTGGCCATGACGGCCACTGGGAGTGCCTCGGGCCAGGCACTGCCGGGTGCCTCCATCAGCCTTGTAAACGGTGCGCTGTACGTCAATGCCAACTCGGCGTTCTGGACGACATCGGTGGGGCTCACTGCAACCGAGGCACCGGCCGTGTCGGACAGATGGGTCGAGATTCCCGCCGCCAGTCCGATCTTTGGGACGACGGCCGCCGACATGAGCATGCCCAGCTTGGTGAAGGACATGTTCGACGCCAAGAAGTTCCACAAGGAAACCGTCCGGACACTGCACGGGGTGAAGGTCGTCCCGATCAGCTACAAGAATGGTGGCTACGACTCAGGGCCTGCGACCATTTACGTCGCAACCGGGGGGAAGCACCTGCCGGTTGGGGCCACCATCAGCGGAGTCTCTCTACGCTTCAGCGGGTGGGGGACGACGAAGACGGTAAGTACGCCCCCGGGAGCCGTGCCGCTCTCGACTCTCCTTCCCTCGGTGTCGTCGGGTCCGCCGATCCTCGCCTGAGGGCACCGGAGGGTGTCGTTCCTCCTCTCCGTAGGGCACGTAAGCCAAGACGGTCCTGGCCCTGCCGGCTCGGTCTCGATGAAACCCACTTACCCTGATTCCCAGGGGCTAGGAGGCGTACCCTGCCAGGATGGCGACAGTTCGAGTGCGCGGTCTCGACTTGTACTACGAAGTGCTCGGGTCAGAGCCGAGGACGCTATTCCTCAACGGCTCCGGGGCCACCATCGACACGTCACGTCCGCTGATCTCACGACTCGCCCGCGACGTGGGCCTCGTTGCCTACGATCAACGAGGCCTCGGGCGGTCCAGCCCGACCGAGGCGCCGTACTCCATGGCCGACCTGGCCGGCGACGCAGCATCGCTGGTCGAACATCTGGGCTGGGACCGGTTCTCCGTGGTGGGCGTGAGCTTCGGCGGCATGGTCGCCCAGGAGCTGGCCGTCACTATCTCCGAGCGCATCGAGCGCCTGGCCCTCCTATGCACTTCACCCGGAGGTGCAGGAGGGTCCTCGTATCCACTTCACACCTTGTCAGAACGCTCTCCGACGGATCGAACGGCCGCCTACACCAAGCTGATCGACACCCGCTTCACTCCTGAGTGGCTGCTCGACCACCCCGGCGACCGGGCCTTCATGGACATGCTGGGGGAGCAGTTCAAGCGACCGCGTAGCGCCGAGACGCGGCAGGGGGAGGCGCTCCAGATGACGGCGCGGTCGGCCCACGACACCTTCGGACGGCTTGACCGGATCACCTGCCCGACCCTGATTGCCGCCGGACGCTTCGACGGCATCGCCCCACCGGAGAATGCTGCGGCCATGGCCAAGCGCATCCGGCGCGCCCGGCTACGAGAGTTCGAGGGGGGTCACCTGTTTCTCATCCAGGACCCGACGGCTTTTCCGGTAGTCAGCGGGTTCCTCGCCGACACGGCCCAGTTGGGGCCCACCCGGGCTGACTCGTCGCCCGACACTGGTCGGAGTGGTGCCAGGGTCGACGGGCACCGCCCCTGGTTTGGCAACCTGAGCAGGGGGTAGGTCTGCAGGCATGGGAATCATCTTGGTGTTGTTAGTGCTGGCACTCATCTTCGCCGGCGTGGGATTCGCTCTGCACGTGCTGTGGATCGTGGCCGTAATTCTCTTCGTCCTGTGGCTGATCGGTCTCGTCACCGGTATCGGCCGCAAATCGAGCTCATAGTCGATAGTCGACCTCACCGCCGCGTAGGCGGCGGAAGTCCAGATGTACCTCGGGGTGTATCTCCGGGAAATGGTGGCCGAGATCGAGGCGCTGGGCTGGAGGATCATTGGGACCACGACGAGGAGCTCCAGGCCGAGATGTGCCGGCGGTGAGGCTCCTCTGAAGAGGTTGGCGGGTCGCAAGGACAGCCCCTGGTTGTCATCGAGTGCCGTGAACGTGCGGCTCGGCAGCCGCTGGCGACCGGCAATGGACGACAGGTGATGCCGGAGCGGAGAGGTGTCGACGCACATCCCCAGCTCAGCGTGGCTATTCTGAGCTTCCGCTGTGCCGCCGTACTGTGTTGGCATGAAACGGCGCACGAAACAGGCGCACTGGTACTACGCGGGAGACGTTCCTCCGCCGGCTGGCGCCTTCCGACGACGCATCCGCTGGCTCCTCGCCAACTCCAAAATGGCCCTCGTCACTCATTGGAGGTGGTCGATTGCCGCCGTCGCCCTCATCGTCGGGTTCATCTCCCTCAGCGTGTTCGGGAATGCTCCGCCGTCTTCGCAGTCAGCCTTCGAGGCGGCACCGAGCACGACAGCGACCACCGCACCAGTGGCCGTACCGACCATCGTCCCGGTGACGACCTCGACGGCCCTAGCGCCGACGACGGCCGCCCTTCCTTTCAGCACCACGGCGACGACAGCAAAGGTCAACAAGCCGAAGGCCAAGGCGACCAAACGCGCGTCGACGACGAAGGCAGCGGCACCGGCCGCTAAGCCGTCGCCAGGCACGACGACCTCGGGCACGTCAGGGACGTCGACCACCGCAAAGCCGACGGCGACCACCACAAAGCCCACCACGACCACCACGACCGCGTCGACCACCGCAAAGCCCACCACGACCACGACATCGCCTCCCGTCTCGACGTCACCCCCCACGACGGCGGCGCCAACAACCACCACAAAGCCACCAGTGACCACCACGACGAAGCCACCAGTGACCACCACGACGAAGCCACCAGTGACCACCACGGTGCCGACGACGTCGCCCCCCACGACGACGGTTCCGACTACCACCCCTCCGACCACCCAGCCCACACTTCCTCCCGTGACGCTTCCCCTGCCGATCCCCATCACGATCGGCTGATGTGTTCGACAGGACGGTCGCGTCGCTGGGCGCCAAGGACCCGCGGACTGCCTCCAGCGTCTGGCATCATGGCGGCGTCGGGCGCATCGATCGGTAGACTGAGACGGTGCCTCCTACGGGCCACCCTCGTCGATCCAGCCCTCGAAGCTCTCGTGGCTGGGCAGGCTCCATCGGGGCCGTGGCTGCGTGTGAGGCGGTCGGCGGTGTCGGGGCACTCGTAACCCGGCGAGGCGTCAACGAGTGGTTGCCGACGCTTGACCAGCCTTCCTTCCAGCCTCCTGATTGGGTGTTCGGCCCCGTCTGGACTGTTCTCTACGCCCTCATCGGGGTTGCCTGGCACTTGAGCCGCAGGGCGCCGACGAGCGTCGAGCGCTCCTCGGCCGAGCGGTGGCTGACCATCCAAATGGCCCTGAACGGCCTGTGGTCAGAGCTATTTTTCGGCCGGCAACGGATCGGGCTGGCCTTGGTTGACAGCATCGCCCTCACCGCGTCCGTGGCCGTCACCACCAAGAAGGTGTGGCGGGTATCCAAATCCGCCGGTTTGTTGCTGTGCCCGTACTTGGTCTGGGTGGCCTTTGCCACCGCCTTGAACACCGAGGTGTGGCGGCGCAACCGGCACTAGTGGCCAGGCCCAGCATCCAAGGCCATGACGGTCGGGGGACCTGATCACACGGCTGTCATGCCAGCCAGCGGTTCGCACAGCTTTCCGTCGACAAAGCGCACCGACCGGTTCTTGATGGCCGGCACCCTCGGCCCTCCGAGCAGATCGCCGGTCAAGTTGAGAGGATCGGACCCTGCAACCTCGATGTCAGCACCGATGCTCGGATGACGTCGGACATCGGCCAGAAGCGAGGCTGCCTCGGGCAGCGCATACTGCTCGCCGGCGATGCCGGCCACGAATCGACCACCCATCACCTGGCCTCGCGCCTCCATGCGGCGAAGGGCCCGCACGACGTCCCTCCAGGGAGTGCGATAGGACTCGTGTGGCCAGAGGTCCCAGGCCACGACGCCCCAACGGGCGAGCAACTGCCAGGCCACCGCCTCGGCCAGCTCCTCGGCGGCCGGACCACTCTGATGCCCGGTAGAGGTTCCGTCAGCATCGGGAAGCAGTGACCACCGGCCTTCCCCGATGCCGCTGCCTATGGTGGCCCGCTGGCGACCAAGGGCGGAGCGCCGAGTAGCTCCGCGTCGCATGCCCGGGCGCTTTCTGGCCCGAGCCGACAGGAGCGAGCGGACGGCGGAGAAGGCGTCGGCGGTCACGATGCCACGGGAGACGAGGTCCCAGAGCCCCTCGTCCACTTCCGCGTCGAGGCGACGGGCGGCCGGTGCCAGCTCCGAGCGAAAGCACGCTCCCTTGCTCCGCAGTACCGACAAGATGTCGGCCGCAGCCCCCGTAGGCGGAGCCACGACTTCTCGCTCAGCCCGAACAGCCCAGAGCATCCACGCGAGGTCCTGTCGAGTGACGATGGCTAGGGGAGTCGCCGGGGAGGGGGTGGACGAGCCCCGTCCACCGCTGCCTGGGACGACGCTCCCGCCGCTGTCGATCACCTCCTGGGCCGGACGAGGCGTGAGCCGGCCCCAGGCCACCTCACCGGCCAGGCAGAGCTCGTCGAGCCACCTCGGGTCGTAACCCCTGACACGCGCCGGGAGGACGCTGCGCTCCCACTCGCCGGCAGCAACCTCGAGTCCTTGCAGCTGTTCGATCACCGAGAGGAGCCCTGACCGCCCCTCGGCCTGGGCTCCCTCAGCCACGTGCTGCCAGCTGGCCAGGAACCGGACAAAGTCGCTTATGCTCGACGGTTCGATATGGCGCCGACGTCGGCTCCGACTGGCCGCGTGCAGCCGGACGAGCAGATGGCGGGCGCACCACCGACCGTCGGGAAGGTTGATCGCAGAGCCGACGGCCTCCAGTCGGGCGAGCCCGGTGCGGGCTCGGGCAGCGGTGACGGGCGCGCCCATCACCGAACCTGTCGGCAGTTCCTCGTTGGCCACCAGCTGGTCGACGGTCACCGGACCGGCTACCGCCAAATGACCCCCCACGCACTCAGCCAGGGCATCGTCGTCTGTCACCAACGGGTCGGTGCTCGACGCCACGATGGCGGCGGCCTTGACCAGGCGCTCGGTCGCTACCCAGCCCCCTTCGATGACGCTGGCACGTCCATCGGCGCGCAGTTCTTCGATCCAGGCCGTCCAGGCCGGAACCGGGCGACACAGGACGAGGGACAACAAGAGGTCATGAAGCTCGTCGGCGTTCCTCGGTCGGGGCCGGACCTGGTCGAGCACTTCAGCGGCGGCGGCATCGTCGAGTGGGCCGAGCTCCGACGGCGAGACGGCCAGGCCCTCAGGGAGTCCGTTGGCGCCGACTGGGCCGAGGCCCCGGGGTACAGCCACTGCCCTTGTGCGCCGCTCCTCCAGTGGAGCACCGTCGAGGTAGGTGAACGGTCGCCCGGTCAGGATCCCGTGGGCCAGTGGCGACGGCTCGGCCGACTCCACGAAGTGCACCTCCACCCGGCCCGATTCCAAGTCCTCCCATAGTGAGACCAACCCCTCGGCGTCCAGTGGCTCAGTCAGGCAGTCGTTCACCGTCTGGCGGACCAGCACGTGGTCGGGGA
>PLSY01000162.1 GCA_003164275.1 Acidimicrobiaceae bacterium
GGCCCGGGTGGCCAGGGCCACCAGGGCCCCATCCACCGGCCTGCCGTCGACGATGGGGTAGCCCCATTGGTCAAGGGTCACCCGCTCAGGTAGGAGCTCGGCACAGTACCCATAGGCATCACACGCCACCGGGTCCACTCGCAGCCTGACGGCCACTGGGCGCTCGGTCGTCATGACCCATGCCCCGCACGACGGCCCTGCGGAAAGGCGAGCAGGCTTTGCCTTCTGTGCCCAGAACACGGTCGACCAGACGCGTGTTCGATGGCGTCGGCACCGAACACGCGTAGCGCGCTGCGCACGAGGTGGACGACGCCGTCGGGGTGGCGACAGGCACCGCGGCCCTCGATGGTGCCCGCCAGGTGCTCGATGGTATCGAGCACCTGAGGAGCGGCCCGGCCGTCGGCCAGCTGCTCCATGGCGTCGGCCAGGGCCGGAAGCCCATTGACGCATGGGCCGCATTGCCCGGCGTTCTCGCCTGCCATGTAGCGGACGACCCGCGCCGTCTCGGCCACGCCGCACGATCCCGGAGGCAGGGCGACGACCACTCCCGCCCCGACGGTGGCCCCGAGGGAGGCCAAATGGCCAGGTGCGAAGGGGGTGTCGAGGCGTGAGGCATCGATCCACGTGCCGCCATAGCCACCGAGGAGCACCGCCGACAAGGACCTCCCTGCGCCGGCCCGCCACAAGATGTCGGACAGCGACATTCCCAGTTCGACCTCGAAGACCCCCGGTGACGCCACGGCACCGGTGACGGTCACGAGGGTCGAGCCCGGTGCGTCGGCCAGACCAACTTGTCGGTACCAGGTCGCTCCATGCCGGGCGATGAGGGCCAACTGGGCAACCGTCTCTGTGTTGTGGACGAGCACGGACCGCCGCCCGACCTCGAGCGGCACCGACTTGTCGGGGCGCCAGGCCGGACGGGCCTGAGAGGTCCTCAGCCATCCAACCAGTGCGGATTCCTCCCCGTTGACGTAGCCGGCCGGTGGGCGCTCGATCGAGATCGGACGACTACCCCGGGATCGCCCGAGTTCGGCGACGGCCGCCTTCAGTGGGCCGATATCCATGTCGTGGTGGTCTGCCACACAGATCACGATCTCCGATGCCCCGATGACGGCGGCCAGGACGGTCGCCCCCTCCACCACCAGATGTGGGGCATGGTGCACGAGGACCCGGTCCTTGGCGCTGGCCGGCTCCCCCTCCATGACGTTCACCACCACCATCGAGCGCCGGGCCTTGATCGAGGCGCCCCACTTGGCTGCCGTCGGATAGCCGGCTCCCCCTCGACCAACCAGCCCCGACTCGCCGACAGCCCGGACCATGGCCGCCCGCCACTTCGGGTCGTCACCGGTGGGGATGGCCAGCGGCCCGTGGGTGGCCCAGTGACGGGTGAGGCTCGCCGGCCTCCCGTCGTCGCCCCCGGCCGGCAACAGTCGGCCGGGGGTCACTGTCGACATCAACATGGTCATGGTCGCTCCCTCTCGAGTACTCGAACGGCACCGTCCTGGCGCCTGGAATCTGTCGCCGCCGTGGCGACCGACCGGGCACGGCCCGCCCGGTTCCTGCCACCGATTGGCGTCAGGCGGGCGCGGGCTCCGAGCTCGGCGGCCCGGGCACGAGTCGACCTGGCTGTCCGGATCCTGAAGGCGAGGGAGGCACCGACGGCGATGGTGCACAGAGCGCCTATGGCGTCGAGCCACAGTGTCGCCGCGTCGGTGCCGATGCCGAAGGAGTGGGCCATGGCGACAGGCCAACTGCCGTAGGCCAGCCAGTGGATGCTGCGCCAGGTTCGGGCGCTGATCCGTTGTCGAAGGGCACTCGAGACGGCAACGGCGAGCATCAGGTCGACACCGACCGTGCCGAGCCCAGTCCACAACGGGCGGTATGGCGATCCGAAGGGCACGACCAGCGATGCCCACCCGACATTGACGTAGGTGTCGATGACGGCGGTCAGGATGTGAAAGCCCAAGAACACCATGGCCAATAGGGAGAGCCGCTTGTGCAGATCGGCCTGGACGAAGGCCGGCCAGCTACGGGACTTGGCCCTGCCTGCGGTGAGCAGGCCGAGGGCCACCGTGGCCGACAACAGCACCAGAGCGACGACGCCCGTGGCCCGCATGGTGTACCAGATGGTGGTGGATGAGGTTGCCAGCATCACTGGGCCCTCCCGTGACGCCAGGCTGCAGCTGGCCGGCCGTCAGGCTGAGGCCAGTCGCCCAGACGGAGGATGTCGCCACCCGCCGCCACCAACCGGGCGTCGACGTCCAGGTTGGCCAGATTGCCTATGGCATCGAAACCCCACACAATCGCAGCGGTGCTCCAGGCGTTGGCCTCGACACAGCTGGAGCCGGCAACCGACACGAGGGACCACACCGGCAGCGCCGGCGCGCCGGTCCAGGGATCGACGATGTGGTGAAGTCTGCGTCCGTTGGCGGTCCAGGATCTGGCCGTTGTGCCCGACGTGGCCAGTCCTCCCTGATAGATGGCCACCGTCTCATCGACCTCGTCGAGCGAGGCGGTGCAAACGGGGGCGATCCCGATCGGCCACCCCCCAAGGGGCGCGGGCCCGGCGACGGCGACGTCGCCACCAAGGTTGACGAGGACCCCACACCCGAGGTTTGAGGCGATCCGCTCAGCTGCGCAGTCGGCGGCGAAGGCCTTGGCCGTGGCGCCCAAGTCCACGTGCACACCCGCCGGTATGGTCACCATCGTCTCCTCCCGGTTGAGCGTCACCTGCCACCAGCCCGGAGCGGGACAGGGCTCGCCGCTGTCCACTTCGCAGCCACCGGCGATCTCTTCGAAGTCGCGGTCGTAGCCGAGCTCGACCAGTGCGGAGCCGACCGTCGGATCGACGATGCCCGCCGTCTTCACGGCCGCGTCGAGGGCGGCGTCGAGGGCATCGAACAACAGACGGGAGATGCAGACGGGAGCTCCGCCACCATCTCGTTCGACGAGACGCAGCTCGGAGTCGGGGCGGAAGCGGCTACATGCTCGATCGATGGCCGAGAGGTCCTCGGCCAACAGGTCGAGAGCTGCATCGGCCCGGTCCGGGTCGGAGACGACGACAGTGCAGGTCGTCCCGATAGCCCACATGGATCGGGAGGCGAAGATCGGGTCGTCACCGAGGCGTCCGGCCGTCTCGATGGTTGGCGTCTCCAACAGGCTGTTGGTCATGACTGGCCCGAGACGGTCGTCGCCTTGGATGACGATGACGCGGGAGTCGTGGTCGTGGTCGTGGTCGGAGCCACTGTCGTGGTGGTGGTGCCCGCGCCTCCCGAGGAGGTGATGGAGGACGACCCCGAGGTCGTGGTCGTCACCGGTGTCGCTGTGGTGGCGGTGGCCTTGGAGGTGGCGACCGACGAGGCGGAGCTGTCGGAGACAACGATGCCCAGCACGGCGGCCCCGGTCACTGCGACGGCCGTGACCGCGGTGGTGATCCGTCGCACCCGGACCTTTGCTCGGTCGCGGGAGAGCCCGGCTGCTCGGGCGCTCGGGCGCTTCGGAGGAGGTTGCGCTTCCATGTCTCAGCCTTTCCACCGCACCTCGGGATGTCGCCGGAGCTGTCCGGCCAGGTAGTGCAGTGGGTCCATTGCACCGGGCCCCCCGATGAGCCACCTGATTGCCTCCTGTGGGCTTCCTGTGAATCCGGACGGCCGTAGCTAAGCCCACAGCGGGATCACAGCTAGATCACACCCGGCATCCAACTAAGGGCGCGAAGCTACAAGCACACGAGAAGCAAACCGCAGGTCAGTGGCGGTGACGACGGAGAGAGAGCAAACACCTTGGAACCCACTCGAAGTCAGAGGATCCTGGTAGTGGACGACGAGCCTTCCATCGTCGACGCAGTGGCAACTTCGTTGCGCTACGAAGGATTCGGCGTAGACGAGGCGGTCAACGGTCGACTCGCCCTGGCCGCTGCCCAGGAGAGCCCGCCGGACCTCATCGTCTTGGATGTCATGCTCCCCGATCTGGACGGCCTCGAGGTCACCCGCCGACTCCGGGCCGACGGTATCCGGGTCCCCATCCTCTTTTTGACCGCCCGGGACGCCATCGAAGACAAAGTCGCCGGACTCACCGTCGGCGGTGACGACTATGTCACCAAGCCCTTTGCCCTGGCCGAAATCGTGGCCAGAGTGCACGCCATCCTTCGCCGGATCGGCAGCGAGCCCGAAGACGGGGGCGTCCTTCGATTCGCTGACATCGAGATGGACGAGAGCGCCCACGAGGTCACCCGCGACGGCAAGCCGATCACGTTGACCGCCACCGAGTTCAACCTGCTGCGCTTCTTTCTCCTGAACCCGCGTCACGTCCTGTCAAAAGCGCAGATTCTCGACCACGTATGGCACTACGACTTCGGTGGCGACGGCAACGTGGTCGAGACCTATGTGAGCTATCTGCGCAAGAAGTTGGAGGCCGTAGGACCACCGGTCATCCACACCGTCCGCCTTGTCGGCTACGCGCTGCGCGAGCCCGCCGCGGCCTGAGCTGTGTCACTACGGTCCCGCCTGTTGATCGCCATCGGCATCATCGCCCTCGTGGCGTTGACCATCGCCGACGTCGTCACCTACTCGTCGCTGGAGTCGTTTCTCTATCAGCGGGTGGACCAGCAACTCGACCAGAGCCACGCTCGATTCGAGCAGCCCGTCGACGATGGATTCATCATCGGCTGCGCCCGACCGGGGCGGATCCCTGGGACGCCCGCGACGGGTGAGGGGGGCAATGGCGGGTCGGGAGACGGCGGCGTGCCTGACGGGACCGGTCCCTCCAACGTCACTCAGGTCCAGGCGGTTCAGGTCCGTTCGGCATCAGGCGCCATCGTCGACTCGCAGAGCTGTGCCGCCTATGTGGGCAACGTGGCGTACACCCCTGCCGTCCCAAAGACCATCACCGGCTTCACCACGGCGGCCGACGGCAGCAAGGTCTCGTACTTCGATGTGCCGTCGACCAAGAGCGGCGGGCCGACCTTCCGCGTCAGGGCATCCACACTCACGAACGGGGATGTCCTCATTGTCGCCCAACCGCTCGGTGACATCGGCAGCACGCTCCATCACTTGTTGTTGGTGGAGCTGGCCGTGACAGGAGGAGCGGTGGTGATCGCCCTCATCGGCGGCCTGTGGCTGGTGCGAATCGGTCTTCGGCCCCTGCGGGATATGGAGGCGACGGCCGAGACCATCGCCGACGGCAATCTCACCGAGCGGGTACCCGGCGAGAACAACTCCACCGAGGTCGGACGACTGGCTCGCACCCTCAACATCATGCTCACCCGGATCGAGTCGGCCTTCTCTGCCCGCTTGGCCTCCGAGAGTCGGCTGCGAGCATCCGAGCAGCGCCTCCGCCGGTTCGTGGCCGACGCCTCCCACGAGCTGCGAACACCCATCTCGGCCATCTCGGCCTATGCCGAGCTGTTCGGGCGCGGGGCCTCGGAGAACAAGGACGACCTCGAGCGGCTCATCGGTGGGATCCGAAGTGAGACGACCAGGATGGAGCATCTGGTGGCGGACCTCCTACTCCTGGCCAGACTGGACGAGGGACGGCCGATGGAGCTCCGATCGGTCGATCTCGTGTCGTTGTGTGCCGAGGCCGTCCACACCGCTTCGACGGTCGGGCCGGAATGGCCCCTCACCTTCGAAGCCTCCAAGCCCATCGAGGTGACCGGCGATCCGACCAGCCTGCGTCAGGTCATCGACAACCTGTTGGGCAACGTCCGGGCCCACACGCCGGCCGGTACGGCAGCGCGGGTGAGTGTCGATTCCGACGACTTCGGCGCCGTGGTGTCTGTCGCCGACAACGGTCCGGGCATGACCGAAGAGGAGGCCGATCACGTCTTCGAGCGGTTCTATCGATCCGACCCCAGTCGGTCGAGGGTGCACGGCGGAGCCGGGCTCGGCCTGTCCATCGTCAGCGCCATCGTGGCCGCTCATGGCGGAACTGTGTCGGCCGTCGGCCGTCCCGGCCAGGGAACCACCTTTATCGTCCACCTGCCGACCGTTCCTCCGGCCCCCGACGAAACCGACGACGCCTTGGCACTGGATGCCGCGGCGACCAGGATGAACGTCTCGTCGTGAGGGTTCGGCGGCTCTCGCCGGAACTTTCACAGCGAGTCCACAGGTGGCTCCTACCCCCGTCCGAGACACGCCGTTCAAAGTGGCAGCCATGAGCGTCACCCAGCTCCACCCCGTCGACAGTACTGCCGGCCTTGCCGCCGTCCAGGTCGAGATCGTCGTTCCCGTGTACAACGAGGCCGAGCAGTTGGAGGCGAGCATCGCCACCCTGTCGGCCTACCTCGCCTCATCATTCCCGTTCACCGCCTCGATCACCATTGCCGACAACGCCAGTACCGACGACACCTGGCAGATCGCCAGCCGGCTGGCCGACACGGTTCCCGGGGTGAAGGCGGTCCGTCTGGGGCAAAAGGGTCGCGGTCGAGCCCTGAAGGCGACCTGGTCGGAGAGCTCTGCCTCCGTCGTGGCCTACATGGATGTCGACCTGGCCACCGGCCTCGACGCGTTGCTCCCCCTCGTTGCCCCCCTCCTGTCGGGTCATAGCGACGTGGCCATCGGGACCAGGCTCGCCCCGGGGGCGCGCGTCGTGCGGGGCGCCCGCCGCGAGTTCATCTCCCGGGGCTACAACCTCCTCGTCCGATCTGCGCTTCGCAGTGCCTGCACGGATGCACAGTGCGGATTCAAGGCCATGCGCCGTGATGCGGCCACACAGCTCCTCCCGCTGGTGGTGGATGACGAGTGGTTCTTCGACACCGAGGTACTCGTCACTGCCCAGCGCATCGGACTGCGGATCCACGAGGTGCCGGTCGATTGGGTCGACGACACGGACTCCCGGGTCGCCATCGCACAGACGGCGTGGAAGGACCTTTGCGGTGTCACCAGACTGGCCCTACCGAGCTCCCACCGGTGGGAGAAAGAGCTCGCGGGCAGGCCGCCGACCAGACACCGGCCCGTGCTCGTCGAAGCACCAAAACGAGCCGATCACCTCGAACGCCAGCCGGTGTCGGCCAGCTCCCCGGTCTTCACCGATGACCTGATGCGATTCGCCGGGATAGGCGCGGTCAGCACCTTCAGCCACCTGGCCCTATTCAGCGCCCTCCGACCTCGGCTGGGCAGCTACCGTGCCAACGCCGTGGCCATCGGCATGTGCAGCGTCGGCAATACCGCAGCCCATCGCGGCATGTCCGGCACGGCGAGCCATGGGCTCGACCGGCGTCACCGCCTCACCGCCGCCACCGCCCTGCTTGGTGCCAGCCTCGGGTGCACGACGGCTGGACTGGCTGTGACCCGGGCGCTCGGGTTCCGGTCGCGCGGGGCCGAGCTCGCCGCACTGACGACGGCAAACATGGCGGCAGCCTGCATTCGCTTCGGCATCCTTCGCACCTGGACGTTCCGGCCCGAGTTCGGAGCGCACTTGAGCACTGACCAGCCAGCCGTCGACGTACCCGTTCCGAGCCGCCCCTCTACCGAGATGACGAGGACGCCATCATGACCGACACTCACCTGAGCGATCAGTCCCGAGGGACAGACCCGGTGGTCGCCGTGACCACAGACCCGGCGACCGAGCGCCCGGTCTCCGTCGAGTGGGTGCCCGCCAGCCCCGATGGTGCCGGCACGGTCACCGGCACCGCACTCGTTCCAACCGACGACGACATCCCGGGCGAGCCGCCGAGCCCCACCCCGCCGAGCGGATGGATCGCCCGCATCGTCCGTGGTCGCCCCCAGGACCCGGCCTGGGTCAGACCGGCGCTGGTCGTACTACTGGTCGGGACCGCCTTCCTCTACCTGTGGGGGCTCGGGGAGTCTGGATGGGCCAACAGCTTCTACTCGGCCGCCGTGCAGGCCGGCACCAAGAGCTGGAAGGCCTTCTTCTTCGGCTCGTCAGACGCTTCGAATTTCATCACCGTGGATAAGCCGCCGGCCTCGTTGTGGGTCATGGAGATCTCCGCCCGACTGTTCGGGGTCAACGCCTGGAGCATCCTCGTGCCCCAGGCCCTGGAGGGGGTGGCAACCGTCGGCCTCCTCTTTGTCACGGTGCGCCGGTGGTTCACACCGGGGGCGGCGCTGCTCGCCGGGGCCGTCTTGGCCCTCACGCCCGTCGCCACCTTGATGTTCCGCTTCAACAATCCAGATGCCCTGTTGACCCTGCTCCTCACGGCAGCGGCCTATGCCACCGTGAGGGCCATCGAGGCCGGTCGCACCAGATGGTTGGTCATCGCCGGTGCCCTGATCGGCTTCGGCTTCATCACCAAGATGCTCCAGGCCCTCATCCTCATACCCGTGCTGGCCCTCGTCTATCTCCTGGCCGGGCCGCCGAAGCTCGGCCGGCGCATCCTGCAGCTCGTCTACGGCGGCATCGCCGTCGTCGTCGCCGGCGGCTGGTGGGTAGCAGCCGTGCAGCTCACGCCGGCGGCCGACCGCCCCTACGTCGGTGGCTCCACGGACAACAACCTGTTGAATCTCATCTTCGGCTACAACGGCTTCGGTCGACTGAGCGGGAACGAGACTGGCAGCGTCGGCGGAGGCGGTCGTGGCACGGGAAGCATGTGGGGTCCGGTCGGATGGAACCGCCTCTTCCTCTCGGAGATGGGTGGGCAGATCTCCTGGCTGATTCCTGGCGCCCTCATCGGGCTGGTAGCCGTGTTGTGGATGACAAGACGCGCCCCCCGCACCGATCGGATCAGGGCCGCCTTCCTCGTCTTCGGGGGCTGGCTCCTCGTCACCGGGCTGACCTTGAGCTTCGCCCACGGCATCATCCATCCCTATTACACGATCGTCCTCGCTCCGGCTATCGGTGCCCTGGTCGGCATGGGTGCGGCGACCCTGTGGGGTCGGCGCACCGAGCTCTTCCCGAGACTGGCCTTGGCGGCGGCCATCGTGGCGAGCATCGCTTGGGCCTTCGTCATTCTCGGTTGGAGTCCCGACTGGTACCCGGCACTCAGGTGGGTGATCCTGGTCGTGGGCATCGTTGCCGCGCTGGCCATCGCTCTCGTACCGAGGGCCCGGGGTCTGTTGGCGGCAGGCATCGCCAGCTTTGGTATTGCCTCGATCATCGCCGCGCCCGCCGCCTACTCCCTCAACACGGCGGCCACCCCACACAGTGGGTCGATCCCCTCGGCCGGTCCCGCCATCCAAGGGGGCCAGGGCTTCGGCGGTGGATTCGGCGGTGGCCGTGGCGGTGGCTTCGGGGGCGGACGGGCCTTCGCCCGACCGGGCGGGACAGCCGGCACCCCGCCCGGGTTCGCTGCGGGCGGTGGCGGTGGCTTCGGCCAAGGCGCACCCGGAGCGACCTTCGGCGGCGGTGCAGCTCGCGCCGGCGGGACGGCCGGCGGATTCGGAGGCCCACGTTTCGGAGGAGGCACTCGCGGCGGAGGGGGCGGCAACGTCGGCGGCCTGCTCAACGGCTCGACGCCGAGCAAGGCCCTCACCGACCTCTTGAGCGCCGGTGCGTCGAAGTACACCTGGGTGGCGGCCACGGTCGGCTCCAACTCCGCATCGGGCTACCAGCTGGCCACCGGTGATCCGGTCATGGCCATCGGTGGCTTCAACGGCACCGATCCGGCCCCGACGCTGGCCCAGTTCGAAAAGTACGTGGCCGAGGGCAAGATCCACTACTACATCGGTGGAGGTGGCTTCGGCGGCGGGAGTTCGTCTGGCGATGCGACGCAGATTGCCGACTGGGTGAGCACCCACTTCACAGCCAAAACGGTAGGTGGCGTCACCGTCTACGACCTCACCGCCACTCCCTCCTAGTCGTTCGGGTCCGAGAGCCGCTCCCGGCCCGCACCGAAATCAACCACCTTTTGGCCCATCACAGTGGTTGACACCAGCATCTGCACCGCGTGACAGGCTGGGGAGCGCGACGCCCGTAGAACAAAGGAGCCCCCCGTGCCCACCACCTCGTTCGCTGCACCGAACGACCAGCGCTCGACCGCCCGGGTGATGCCACCGGTCGACGATCCGGTCATGTCCGAGGTGGCGACCCCCACCGTGGCTGGGGCCTAGATGGTGGAGATCGCCCAACGCAGGAACGTCGTGACCGACCTTCCGGGACCACGGTCCGAAGCCCTCCACGCCCGGCGCAACGCTGCGGTCGCCTCGGGCGTCAGTTCCACGATGCCGTTGTACGTGGCCGAAGGGTCGGGGGCGATCCTGGTCGACGTGGACGGCAACTCGCTGATCGACCTGGGCTCGGGCATCGCCGTGACCTCTGTCGGCCACGCCGCTCCGGCCGTCCGGGAGGCGGTGCACGCCCAGATCGACCGGTTCGCCCACACGTGCTTCATGGTCAATCCCTACGAGTCCTACGTCGAGGTCTGCGAGACGCTCAACAGCATCACGCCCGGCGACCACGAGAAGCGCAGCGCGCTGTTCAACTCGGGCGCCGAGGCCGTGGAGAACGCCGTCAAGATCGNNGGCCAAGAACATGCCCTACAAGGACAAGTTCGGCCCTTTCGCCCCGGAGATCTACCGCGTCCCCATGTCCTACCCGTTCCGGGACCCTGACGGCATGAAGGGCGAGGAAGCAGCGGCCCGGGCCATCGAGGAGATCGAACGACTGATAGGGGCCGACAATGTGGCCTGCGTCCTGATCGAGCCGATACAGGGCGAGGGTGGTTTCGTCGTTCCCGCTCGCGGCTTCCTCCCGGCGATCTCGTCGTGGTGCCGCACCAATGGCGTGGTGCTCGCCGCCGACGAGATCCAAACCGGCTTCTGTCGGACCGGGGACTGGTTCGCCAGCGATGACGAGGGCGTCGTCCCCGACCTCATCACCACGGCCAAGGCGCTGGCCGGTGGGCTGCCCCTCGCCGCCCTCACCGGTCGGGCCGACCTCATGGAGGCCGTACAGTCGGGCGGCCTCGGCGGCACCTACGGGGGGAACCCGGTGGCCTGTGCTGCGGCTCTGGCCGCCATCGCCACCATGCGGGAGGGCGACCTCACCTCGGCCGCTCGTCGAATCGGCCAGAGCATCACCACCTGGGCGGAGCCACTGGCGTCGGCCCATCCCGGCATCGGGGAGGTGCGGGGCCGGGGGGCCATGATGGCCCTCGAAATCGTCCGCCCCGGGACGCTCGAGCCCGATGCCGACTCGACCAAGAGGATCGCCCAGGCCTGTCACCGGTCCGGCGTCGTGGTGCTCACGTGCGGGAGCTTCGCCAATGTGATCCGGCTGCTCCCGCCGCTGGTCATCGGAGCGGAGCTCCTAGAGGAAGGACTCGGGGTCCTAGCCGACTCGATCGACGAGGTCCTGGGCGGGTCCTGACCGAGCCGGTGACTCAGCGCCGAGGCGGTGGCAGTGCCCTCCTGGCCGAGGAAAGACCGGCGTCGAGCAGGCGGATCTCCTCTTCGGCGTCACACGTGAGGTCGGCCACCCGTTGGCCGGTGGCATCGCTGGCCGAGGCCACGGCGGCTGCCTGGATATCCTCTGCGGCCCTCATCACCTCTTTGGCCTGGGCGGCAATGGCGGGAGGGACACCGCCGGACGGCTCAACCCTCAACACCTGGTCAAGGCTGATGGCAGCTTCGTGGAGGCGGCGGCACAGGGAGGGCAGCGACGCCGTCGGACCCCCCAGATCGTCGGCCGCCCGGACGGCGGCCTCAGCCTGGTCGACGGCCCGCCACAGTTCCCTTCGAACCTGGCGGGGGGACCATTGGTCCACATCCTCGGCATCGATCGGGCCCCGAGGGCCAACCCGGACCGAGGAGGTAGCGTTCCAGACCGCCTTCGCCCCGATCACGGCCCCGTGGCTGTGGAACGCATGCCACTTGCGACGCCCGTAGCGCCAGAGGAGAAAACTCATGACGACGGCGCCGATGAACACGAAGGCCAAGAAGAACAGCAACGTGGTGAGGATCGGCTCCCACAGCGACGCGTTCACAATGCCATCCTATGCGGTCCAGTGACAGCAGTGGCTGTCGCCTGGGCGCGTTCAGGCGCTCGGTTCGAGGAGGTGGTCGACCATCAAGTCCAGGGCCTCCTCGTCGATGCCGGCAGCCACGGCCCATCGACGGGCGCCGCCATAACGGGCGTAGAGCTCGGCGACGAAGTGCTCCATGGTGTGGGCCTCCACTCCGAAGTAGTAGGCGGGGACCTTGGCTATCCTGGCCTCCAAGTCGGCGTCGCCCGAGAAGCGACCCATGATCAGATCCATGCGCCCCGCCGTGATCACGTAGTCGGCCACGATGACCGAGGGCTCGACGCCGAGAATGTCGAGGACCAAGGCGGCGAGCACCCCGGTACGGTCCTTGCCCGCCGCGCAGTGGAACACGAGGGGGAGATTGTCCGAGTCGGCCACTACCCTCATGGCCTCGACGAGTGCCGTCGAGGTTTCGAGATACCAGAGGTACCGCTCGGTGAGCTCGTCCCCAGGGGCGGCAGGGGCGGCTATGGCCTCGCCGCCGCCTTCGCCGATGACCGACAGGTGCCAAAACGAGATGGGCTCGTTGGCGAGTGGCCCCCGTCCCGTCCTGTCGAGTTCGCCCGTGGTGCGCAGATCGATGATCGTAGCGAGGCCCAAACCCTTCAGGACATCGACGTCCAGCTCGGTGAGCTCGTGCAGCGTGTCAGCCCGGAACAGCCTCCCCCACTGCACTGGACGTCCGTCATGCCCGGGATAGCCGCCCAGGTCCCGGAAGTTGTAGGAGCCGACCAGGCTGATCAATCGTTCTCGAGAATCCACCGCTCCATCATGGTCCACGTCGAGAGCCCCGCTATCAGCCGGCGGAGCCGTGACCCTCGACGGTGGTCACTCGAGGTCCCATGGCCAGGGCCAGTTCTCCGGCCTCCCTCCGGAGGTCGGACAGGGCATCAGTGATCTGCCCCGCGGCCCGCTCGATGCCGGCCAGATCGACGACCGGTCCGTCTGCGCTCACCGGACCCGGTCCTCCATCGTCCTCGTGTTCGGCATGGTCTTCGTGTTCGGCATGGCCTTCGTGTTCGGCATGGCCTTCGTGTTCGGCATGGTCTTCCAGGTCGACAGGGTCTTCGAGTTCGGGAGGGTCCCCATGCTCGCCACGATGCAACCGAGTGTCATCGACCACAGAGCGGAGCGCATTTGCCGAGGCGGCCAGGTCGCCACCCCCAGTGCCCCCGCTTCGCCTTGGCACCCGGCCCTGCTGCAGATCGGCGATCAGCGCTTCTAGGTCTTCGTCCACAGCTGAACGGAACGACCCGATAGCCGACTCGGTCCGGGCGCGGTCGATCACATGCAGGTGCCGTTCAATGGTCGTCGTCCCGAGGTGGATGGCCCGGCTGGACTCCGTCATCGACCAGAGGACCTCGACCGGGCCCCGGCGGGCAGCCGACTCACCGAGAGCCTGTTGGAACTTGGCCACCACGTTGTCGAGGGCCAGACCGGCCTGCAGGTGCAGCGCCACGAGTGCGGGGTAGTCACGGCGGTTCGGGTCCTGGCCCACGCCGTCGATCGTCGCATCGAAGAACTCCTTGTCGGCCAGGAGCGAAGACTCGAGGTCCTGGACGAGCTCGCCCCGGCTCCCACCCGGCCAGAGCAGGTAGCCGCCGGCCAGGGCCAACGCCCCACCGATCAAGGTGTTGACGATCCTGTGCTCGGCGAGCGCCCAACCCCCAGCAGACGTCAGCGAGATCAAGGTGATGACCAGAGGTGTCAAAAAGATGACCCCGAGGGCGTAGTTGAGCGGCATGAGGGAAAAGGCCAGGACGGACAGGACGAACAGGAGCGCGATCAGCTCGGCCGCGTTGTTGACCGCCGCCACGAGCACGGCGGTCAGGGCCGCTCCGAGCACCGTCCCGGCCACACGGAGTACCGCCCGAGAGAGGGTGGCGGCCATGAATGGACGAAGCACCACGGCGATGGTCAAGGTGATCCAGTAGCCCTTGGTCACGTCAGCGGCCATGGCGATGGCCAGCCCTACCGCCGTGGTTGCCCCGTACCGCAAGGCGTGACGGGCAACCAACGAGTCGTTGGTGGCGTTGGCCCGCAAGGTGTCGAGTACACGACCGACGCGGGTCCGCAGCGCAGGCGGCCACCGGAGCCGGCCAGCGGACGCCACGGCAGGTCGGGTGGCATCGCCCAGCCAAGGCCCGGCGCCAATCGACTCGGCGGCGACCATCTGGGAGGGCGTGGCGAGCACGCCTGTCATGGTGCGAAGCGAGGCAGCCATCGCCGAGAGTGCAGCGGTCGTCGAGCGCTCGTCGTCATCCACCGCGTCGCCACCTTCAGCTCGGGCGGTCCGCACCCGTCCCTCCCAATTGTCGATTCGAGTCGAGAGCCCGACGATGACCGACGCATCGGGAGGCGACGTGTCCATGTGGCGAATTGCGTCTCCGAGCAGCCCGATGGTGCCAGCGATAGCCCCCAGCTCCTCGGGCAGGGTCGAGGGCACGCCGACTGATTCGAGATGTCGTCCCATGGTGGGCACCTCTGCGCCGAGTCCCTCGACGGCATCGAGCACCCGCCTGATCTCACGTAGTTCCACCAGGAGTCGCTGCGCCATGACGCTCTCGCCCCTGCGTCCACTCCGGACCAGCACGAGGGTCGAGCGCGTCGCTTCGATCAGGTCTCGGACTCGATGGGCTGCGGCCGACGACCGCCATCGATCGTCCTCGTCGGCGCCGGTAGGGGACGCGATCGTCCGCACCAGTCCGGCGAGGGACGAGCACGCCTCGGCCAGTCCCTTCGACACCGCCTCGAACGGACGTACCGGCCAGATGACCAGGACGACGATGATGGCCCACGCGCCCCCGATGAGTGTCAGCCACAGTCGTTCGAAGGCGACCGATCCGTCGCCCGGGGCCCCCGCACCCACCATGTAGAGGATGACCACGACGAACCCGACATTGGCGGCCACATTGCCGAACAGGTTGGCCAGACCACAGGCGAGCGCCACGGCGAACATGAGCGGCACGGCGGCCCCTATCGACTGGCCGGCGAGCGTCCCTAGGGCAATGGCCAATGCATCGAGGACCATCGCCGCGCCGAGGGCATGCCAGCGGCTCGACCGGGCACCCCCGACGTCGGCCATGCCACCGTTCAGCGCCCCAAGGCAGACAGTGGTGGCCGGCCCAAGCTTGCCCATGGATGCCCCGATGATCATGGGCACGGAGATGACGGTGGCCATTCGCAGACCGACGGCCAGTGCCGGTCGACCTGGCTGGAGGGACCACAAGTTGGCGAATGGGTGGGGCCGAAGCCGGTCCAACCCGGTGTTCTGGCCCGGTTCAGAACGTATCCCCTGGTCTGGGTCGTCGGGGGATCGGTTCACGTCTCGATGATCGCGCAGGGTCGACGCCGGCCTCAGCTACCCGACATCAACGGTCTAAGATCAGTGTGCCGAAGCGCGAAGGAGCGCATCCAATCTCGGATGTGCCACTCACTGACTACGCAGTTCGGTCATCCCCCAGACGTGACCCACCGTGCGGTCACGCGAGCTTCGAAGACGAGGAGTCTCCCTTAAATGAAGGCGTTTGCCTCTTGGTGTGTCCGCCATCGTGTTGCCGTGCTGGTGATCTGGCTGATCGCGCTGGTTGGCATGAGTGCCATCGCCCACTCGGTCGGGAGCGCGTTCTCCAACAGCTTCACCCTGCCCAACACAGAGTCCACTCAAGCTCTCAGCCTCTTGACGGCCTCGTCGCCGAAGGTGGCCGGCGATAGGGAGCAGATCGTCTTCCACACCACCAATGGGGCAAAGGTCACTGACCCTGCGGTCCAGTCCGAGGTCGAGGCGATGCTGGCCAAGGTGGCCAAGGTCCCCCACGTCACCCAGATCACCAGCCCGTACACGGCGGCCGGAGCCAATCAGATCAGTGCCAACGGGACAACTGGGTTCGCCGCCGTCACCTTCGACCGGCAGTCCAACGACATCTCGACCGCTCTGTCCAAACAGTTTGTGGCCGCGGCCCAGACGGCCAATAGCTCGACCCTGCAGGTGGCTGTGGCCGGCCAGGTGGCGGAGAACGCCGACCGGATGAGCATCGGGGGCACTGGCCTCGGGATTCTCCTAGCCGCCATCGTCCTCTACCTCGTCTTCCGGTCGGGCTTCGCCACCGTGCTGCCCTTGGTCTCGGCCCTTTTCGCCCTGGGCACAGCCGTCGGTTTGATCGAGCTGATCAGCCATGGACTGAAGATGCCGCAGTTCTCCACAGAGTTGGTGCTGCTGATAGGCCTGGGCGTAGGCGTCGACTACGCCTTATTCATCGTGACCCGACACAGACAGGGGCTCATCGCCGGACAGGACGTCCCCACATCGATCGCCAACGCCGTGAACACGTCGGGCCGTGCGGTGCTCTTTGCCGGCATCATCGTCTGCATCGCCCTACTCGGGATGTTCGCCATTGGGGTGTCCTTCCTCTACGGACTGGCCATCGGGGCCGCCATTGGCGTCGCTTTCACCATGATCGCCGCCCTCACCTTGTTGCCCGCCCTCCTCGGGTTCATCGGGCCGAAGGTTCTGAGCAGGAAGCAAAAGCGAGAGCTTGCCGAGACCGGGCCTCGCGTCGTCGGTGCCGGCACGACGGGATTCTGGCCGAAGTGGGCGTCGTTCATCCGCAGCCGACCCATCATCCCGGCCGTGATCGCCCTGCTCATCGTCGTGGTCGTCGCCCTACCGTTCTTCTCACTTCGCCTCGGCTCCTCCGATCAGGGCAGCGACCCGCAGGGGACCACCACTCGACAGGCGTACGACTTGCTTGCCGCCGGGTTCGGCCCCGGCGTCAACGGACCGCTGCTCCTCGTCGCCCAGAGCCCTGCGCCAGCCGACACCCAGACACTCGACAAGCTGGCGGCCGCCGTCAGCAAGCAGGCCAACGTCGCCAAGGTCAGCCCACCCGTCGTCCTGGCGGAAAAGAACGGCAAGCAGGTCAGTTTGATCACCGTCTATCCGAAGTCGGCGCCACAGGATGCCGCCACCACCGATCTGATCGACCACCTGCGGGCGNNACACGGCCATCTTCGTCGACTTCGCCAGAGTTCTGACCTCGAAGCTGCCGCTGTTCATCGGCCTCGTGGTCATTCTCTCGTTCTTGTTGCTGGCCATGGTGTTCCGGAGCTTGATCATCCCGCTCACCGCCGCAGCCATGAACCTTCTCTCGATCGGAGCGGCCTTCGGCATCTTGGTGGCGGTGTTCCAGTGGGGCTGGCTCGCATCCGTCTTCCAAGTCGATCGGGCCGGCCCGATCGAGGCGTTCCTCCCCGTCATGCTGTTCGCCATCCTCTTCGGGCTGTCCATGGACTATGAGGTCTTCCTGATCAGCAGGATCCAAGAGGAGTACCTGAAGACGGGCGACAACGCCACAGCCGTACGCAACGGTCTGGCCGCCACCGGCAAGACCATCACCGCCGCCGCCTTCATCATGATCCTGGTGTTCGGGGCGTTCATCCTCGGCGGGCAACGCGTGATCAAGGAGTTCGGCTTGGGCCTGGCCGGCGGCATTGCCGTCGACGCATTGATCATCCGCATGGCCATCGTGCCGTCACTGATGTTCCTGTTGGGCAAGTCCAACTGGTATTTCCCGAGATGGCTCGATCGGATCCTGCCTCGGGTGTCGGTCGACCCCGAGTTGGACGAGGTGGCCGGGGGCCCCACCGGGTCAGCTCCACCACTTGAGCCGACTCCTGTCCGCCTCTAAGGCGTCGGGTCCGGGCGGCGCGGAGCAGACGCCAGTCGACAACTAGGATCCCAGGAGTACTGGCCTGGCAAGAGGCCACGAACGACCCATGGGGGGTTTCACATGTCCGATTTCGTCATGACCATCGGTGGCGACACCGTGCCAGCAACAGACTCGTTCGGGGTGGTGAACCCGGCCACCGGCGACGTGTTCGCTGAGGCTCCCGAGTGCAGCCCCCAGCAGCTGGATGCCGCCTTCGATGCCGCCTCCAAGGCCCAGAGGGACTGGAAAGCCGATGAAGGCTTTCGACGCGAGACGCTGCTGAAGGTCGCTGACGTGCTCATGGCCTCAGCGGCCGAGGTCGCCCCCATTCTCACGGCCGAGCAGGGGAAGCCACTGGCTGATGCCAATATCGAGCTCTTCGCCGCCGCCATCTGGTGTCAGTACTTTGCCAACCTGGAGACTCCTCGCCAGGTCATCGAGGACAACGATGCCAGCCATATCGAGATCGTGCGCCGACCGATCGGCGTGGTGGCTGCCATCACCCCATGGAACTTCCCACTGACGCTGGCCTTTTGGAAGATCGCCCCCGCCCTCCTCGCCGGCAACGCCCTTGTTCTCAAGCCTTCCCCCTACACGCCGCTCGCCACGTTGAAGGTCGCTGAGCTCCTTCGTGACGTGCTCCCCGGCGGCGTGCTGAACGTGGTCAGCGGGGGCGACCAGCTGGGTGCCTGGATGACCGAGCACCCCGTGCCGAGGAAGGTCAGCTTCACCGGATCGATCGAGACCGGCAAGAAGGTGGCCATGTCGGCCGCCCCGGACCTGAAGCGGGTCACCCTCGAGCTCGGGGGCAACGACCCAGCCATCGTCCTTGACGACGCCGACCCGGCGGCCGTGAGCAAGGCCATCTTCAACGGGGCCTTCGCCAACAACGGCCAGGTGTGCTCGGCCATCAAGCGGGTCTATGTGCCGGAGTCGATGTACGACGAAGTCGTCGACGGCCTCGCCGCCGAGGCTTCGGCCATCAAGGTCGGCGACGGGACCGATGCCGACTCGAAATTGGGCCCGATCAACAACAAGCCGCAGTTCGAGCGGGTGAAGGAGCTGGTCAGCGAGGCCATCTCCGGAGGAGCCAAGGCCGTCACGGGCGGACATGCCATGGACCGTCCTGGCTACTTCTTCCAGCCGACCATCCTCACCGGCCTCAGCGACGGCACCCGCATCGTCGACGAGGAGCAGTTCGGGCCGGCCCTTCCCGTCGTCTCCTATCGCGATCTCGACGATGTCGTCGATCGGGCCAATGCCACCCACTTCGGCCTCTCCGGGTCGGTGTGGGGAGCGGACACCGATCGAGCCACCGAGATCGCCGGACGCCTGGAGTGCGGGACGGCGTGGGTCAACCAGCACATGGCCCTCGCTCCGCAGACCCCGTTCGGTGGGTTCAAGTGGAGCGGCATCGGCGTCGAGAACGGCCCTTGGGGCCTTGCCGAGTTCAGCGAGATGCAGGTCATCAACCGCTCGAAGGCCAATCCGGCCGCTTCCTAGGCGTGGTGGGGCCTCAAGTCTCACCCTGATCAGAGCGGGCGACACCGACGTGACGTTGGAGCACAAGCCTCGGGCCACCCCCCGAGGTGAGTCCTCGGCGTCACGACGGAGTTCGGCGGCTCGGGGACCGAAGCCTCCAGACGAAGCGATGTGCGACCTGGAGGCTGCGCCATCGCCCACTGCACGATGCCGAGCGATCCTTCGATAGTCTAACTATGTGAATCCCGAAGCCACCGCCGTCCAGCCAACCGAGGTCGACGAGGACGCCCCTCACTCGGTGGGCCGCATCGCCGCATGGCTGTCCAAGCAGGTGGAGATCGCCCTCGCCACCGCCGACCTGTCGCTCCCCCAGTATCGCGTGCTCGGCCTGCTCCACGAGAGCTCGGCGTTCTCGTCCGACCTGGCCGAGCGACTCGCCGTTCGCCCCCCCAGCGTGACTGCGGTGGTTGACGGCATGGTGACGAGGGGCCTGGTCGAGCGCCGACAGGTCGTAGCTGACCGCCGGCGCGTCGACCTCGTCCTGACTGACAGCGGCAGAGTGGCGCTCGAGACCGCTGACCTGGCCGTGAACTCACGCCTTCGGGACATCACCGACTGCCTGGCTGATCCTGCCGAGGCCAAGCAGGCATTCGACGGCCTCCTTGTGTGGCGGAAGGCTCTCTCTGCCTACCGGGCGACCAAGTCGGCCAGCCGATGAAGCTCTCCTCCTTCCGGCTGAGGCCGCATCCGACCGGGCCCGCAGAGACGGGGACCATGTTCGTCCCCATCACCGAGGTGGCCCACAACGAGGCGCCCCGGGCAACGATCGATCCGGACAAGTCGCTCGGTTGGCTACGCCGGGTGATGCCGATCATGAAGGCCCACAAGGGGATCTTCATCACCTCGCTCGTCCTTTCCTTCGTGGGCCTGGTCCTCCAGGTGCAGATTCCCAATCTGTTGAACAACGCCATCAACAACTCGATCACCCACCACACCGTGCCGCTCAGCCACTACGTCTGGTGGATCGTGGGCTTGGCGTTGATCGGAGGCGTGGCCGGCTACATCTCCAGACTGTTCCTCTTCGAGACGGCCTACGACATCGAGTACGACCTGCGCAACATCATCTATGAGCACCTCACCCGCATGTCGTTCGCCTTCTACGACCGGGTGCAGTCGGGCCAGCTCATCTCCCGGGCCAACTCCGACATCCGCAGCGTG
>PLSY01000184.1 GCA_003164275.1 Acidimicrobiaceae bacterium
GGAATTCGGTGGATCGAGGCTTAGAGGACAACGAGCAGGCGGGCAACGGCGCCTTGGGTGTGGATACTGAATCGAGAGATTGGCAGTGGCGGTTGTGGGGCATGCTTGGGCGGCATGGCTGACGTGACCCATCCTTCCGGCGGCCATGCCGCGCCCAGGCTCGCGGTCCGGCGCGGGCCCATGGCCCTCGCCGTCGTCGGGGTGGTCGGCGCCGGCGTCGCCTGGGCTTTGGACCTCGCCTCAGCCCGCGCTGCCACCTCTCAGGTCTGGTCGCCCTTCGTCCTGGTCGGGGGACTGCTCCTGGTCGGTCTGGTCGCCGACCAGGACGGCCTCTTCGCCGCCCTCGGAGTCCGGCTGGCCTCGCTGGCCCGAAGTGGGCTAGCCCTGTTCGCCGGCGCCTCCCTGATCGTGGTCACTGTCACCGCCCTGCTGAATCTCGACACGTCGGTCGTCTTCGTCACCCCGGTCCTGGTCTATGCGGCGAGGAGTCGGGGCCACTCCGAGGTGCCGCTGCTCATGGCCGGCCTCCTCTTGTCCAATGCGGCAAGCCTTCTCCTGCCGGGCTCGAACCTGACCAACCTCATCGTCCTCGGCCATCTCGACCTGTCCGGTAGCCAGCTATTCGTCCACATGGCGCTGCCGTGGGTGGCGGCAACACTGCTCACGGCCGCCATCATCGCCGTCGTGGAACGCCGCACCTTGCACCGTCGGACGACGGGGGCGCCGGAGACCGACGACCTGCCCGCCGACGAACATCCGGGATTCGGCCTCGGCTCGGCGGCCATCATCCTCGTCGCCGTGCTGGTCCTCAGTCTGCGCTCACCGGCGTTGCCGGTGGCCGCGGTCGGCGTGGTTGTCATCCTCATCCGCCTTCTCGGCAAACGGACCGAACTCCATCGTGTCCTCGGCGTGCTCGGGCTGCCGGTGCTCGTCGGGTTGTTCGGCGTTGCCGTGGCCTTCGGGACCCTGGGGCGAACGTGGTCGGGGCCCGAGGTACTGCTGTCCCACCTCGATGGGGTGGGCACGGCCGCCGTCGCCGCCGTCGCCACCGTCCTCATCAACAACCTTCCCGCCGCATCACTGCTCGCCGCCCGCGTTCCTCCCCATCCCTACGCTCTGCTGGTGGGACTCGACGTCGGGCCCAACCTGTTCGTGACCGGCTCGCTGGCGTGGGTGCTCTGGTTTCGGACGTCGACCAATGCCGGGGCGAGACCCCCACTGGCTCGCACCGTGACACTCGGCCTCATCACCGTGCCGGTCGCCATGGCCGCCGCCCTAGCCATGCTGGCCGCTACCGGATCCCTCTGACCCTCGGCTCCCGCTGAGCGGTGTCGCCGGTCGGGCGATTCGACACAACTGGTCGTGTCAGCCGATCTTCTGCAGGTCGATGATGAACACCAAGGAGTCGTTGACGGCTATCCCCGCTCCCGGTGAGGTCGCCCCGTATCCGAGGCTCGGAGGGATGACCAGCTCGCGGCGGCCTCCCACCTTCATCCCGACGACGCCATCATCCCAGCCCGGGATGACCTGCTGCTCGCCCAGGGTGAACGTGAAGGGCTGTGACTCCCAGGAGGACTGGATTTCCTTGCCTGAGGAGTAGGTGGCCAGCACGTACTCGACGGTCACGGTGTCGCCGGCCTTCGCTGCCGGGCCGGTGCCCGTGATCAGGTCGGTGCTCTCCAACTGCGTTGGGGGTGACCCGGTCGGAACGGTGATGGTCGGCTTCGTGCCGAAGGTCCCGGCCGGCGAGGGATCCTGGACCGGCACGATGGCCACCGTGGTGGTCGGCGAGGCCACCGTGCTCGGAGTGGTGGTCGTAGAGGTGGCCGAGTCCGACGAGCTGCTGCAGCCAGCCAGGGCCAGGGCGGCCACAGCCAGTCCGGCCAGTGACAACGTTCGCATTCGAGACATGGGGCGTGGTTCCTTCCAGGCGCGATCAGAGCTGACAGCGGGAGCCGCTCGCCGCTGCAGGCCAAGACGGTAGCCGCCCGCAGGCCGGGATGGATGCCACCCCCCTTTTCCTGTCAGCGTGCCTCAGGACCGTCCCCCGCGTCCGGCCAGGGGTCGGATCGTTGGGGCTAGGCCGTGCCGTCCTCGTCCACGCCTGTCGGCCCCAGATGGCGATTGGTGTCCCGCCACGCGGCCTCGGCCCTGAAGGCCACCTCCCGGAGAGGCTGGCCGGTGCGCCGGGAAACAGCCGCCACATCCTCGTACTCGGCCTTGATGCGACCTGCCGTCACCTTGACGCGAATCGAGTGCCCGTCGACCCACACTGACTCCAACGACCGGGAGGCCGGCCAACGCTCACCGGCTGTCACCCGTACTCCGAGCGAACCGGTCGCCTGCCTCATGACGTCCCTCAAGGGGGTGACCAGGGCCGGATCGCACAGCGCACTGACCACCGAGGCGGGACGACCCTTCTTCATGATGACAGGGGTCAGCCAGGCGTCGTGGGCCCCGGCATCGAGCAGGACCTCGACGGCATGGGCCAACTGCTCCCCCGTGGCGTCGTCAACATTGGCCTGGAGCAACGAGATCGGCTGTCCGGCGTCCGAGGAGCTGTCGGGCAGGGACAGTGAGGAGGTCTCGGTCACCACGTCCGCGCCCGTCGATCGGTCGGCCGCCACCCCGCAGACCACCTGAACGCAGTTCGGTAGCTCGTCGAGCTCGTTCGATCCGGCCCCAAAGCCCTGTCCCGTGACCCTCATGGGGGGCATGGGCCCGAACCCGGCGGACAGGGCGGCGAGGATCGCCGCCCCGGTCGGCGTGGTCAGCTCGATCGAGAGGTTCCGACCCCACGTCGGGATTCCCTCCAAGAGGGCGACCACGGCCGGGGCCGGATTGGGCAGCATCCCATGATCGGCCCGCACCATCCCGAGCCCGGTGGCCACCGGGCTGGCCCGGACCTCGTCGATGCCGAGCACCTCGAGGGCAGCAGCGGTGCCGACAATGTCGACGATGGTGTCGTGGCCACCCACTTCGTGGAAGTGGACCCGGTCGACCGGCCGCCGATGGAGGGCGGCCTCGACTTGGGCCAGGGCGGCAAAGGTGGACAGGGACCGACGAGCCACTCGCCCGGGGAGCCGGGCCTCTTCGATGAGGCCCACGATGTGGGCGTGGGTCCTCACCACCACGTTGTCGTGGACGCTCACGACGGCCCGTGTGGCAGCTATCCCTCCCCGCAGCACTGGCTCGACCTCGAGCTTCCAGCCGCCGACCGGCAGGCGGTCCAAGAGCGACAGGACCTCTTCCAGGTCGGCCCCGGCGTCGAGGAGCGAGCCGAGGGCCATGTCCCCGGCTATGCCGGCGAAGCAGTGGAACCAGGCGATCGACCGGGTCCCAGCCGAAGCGGCACCGTCGCTCACGACAGCATGCGGGCAATGGCGCACGCCGCCCCGAACCCGTTGTCGATGCCAACAACTGTGATACCGGCGGCGCAGGAGGAGTGCATGGCCAACAGGGCGGTCACTCCTTCGAGCGCCGCGCCGTAGCCCGTGCTGGTCGGAACGGCTACGACCGGAGCCGGGGTGATGCCACCGACCAGGCTGGCGAGCGCCCCTTCCATGCCGGCCACCACCACCACGGCATCGGCATCGGCCAGCTGGTCCGCCGCCGACAGGAGTCGGTGCACTCCGGCCACCCCGCAGTCGGCCAGCATCACGGGGCCGAAGCCGAGAGCGGTCAATGTGGCTTCGCACTCACGGGCCACGGGCAGGTCAGAGGTCCCGGCCGTCACCACCAGAGTGGAAGTGGCCCTCAGCGGTGCAGCTCGCCACACCACGACGGAGAGATCTCCCCGCACCTGGTCGCCTCCGGTGGCCCTCCCGGTGACGGTTCGCCGTCCGCCCAGGTTTCGGCGCATGGCCAGCTCCACCTGGGCGTCATCCGCCCGGGTCAGGATGACGGGCCCGTCCCCCTCGCTCAACAGCTCGGCCACGATCGACAAGCACTGCTCGGGTGTCTTTCCCTGCCCGTAGACCGCCTCGGGCAACCCCTGGCGCAGCGAACGGTGGTGGTCGACCTTGGCGAACCCGAGGTCGACGAAGGGAAGGCGCCGCAGCTGGCGCACCGCCTCATCGGGAGTACATGCCCCCGACCGGACATCGGTGAGCAGGGATTGCAGCGCGGCTTCGTCCATGATGTTCACTATCCTGCCTGGGTATGGTCGCCTCCGCATCATCAGCCTCGTCCGCCGAGCCGACGCTGCGGATCGGCTTTCTCGGTCCCGTGGGGACCTTCACGGAAGAAGCGCTGTTCAGCGAGCCGCGCTATGCCGAAGCCGACGTCACTCCCCTGGGCTCACTGGTCGACGTGCTCGACTCCCTCCAACGTGGCGAGGTCGACCTGGCATTCGTGCCCATCGAGAACGCCATCGAGGGAACCGTGAGGGACATCATCGACAGCCTGGTCTTCGACTTCGATCTACGCATCCAACGCGAGGTCGTCCTCGACATTCACCTCCACCTCATGGTCTACCCGGGCACGAAGCTGTCGGACATCCGCCGGGTGGCGTCCATCCCGATGGCCACCGCCCAGTGCCGGGGCTACCTGTCGACCGAACTGCCGTCCGCCGATCTCATCGCCACCAACTCGACGGCCGAGGCGGCTCGGCTGGTCGGCGAGCAGGGTCCGGAGATGGCGTCACAGCCCACGGCAGCCATCGCCCCGAGGCTGGCCGCCACCCTGTACGGGCTTGACATCCTGGCCGAGAACGTCGAGGACCACCCGGACAACCAGACTCGCTTCGTGGCCCTGGCCAGATCAGGCGTGCCTGCCCCGACCGGGCATGACCGCACGAGCATCGCGTGCTTCCAGAATGCCGACCACCCGGGCAGCCTCTACGGCATTCTCGGGCAGTTCGCCGCCCGGAACATCAACTTGAGCAAGCTGGAGTCACGACCGACGAAAAAGGCCCTCGGCGAGTACTGCTTCATCATCGACTTCGACGGTCACATCGACGATGCCGTGGTGAGCGACTGCCTCCGAGATCTCCACGCTGGATTGGCGGGGGTGAAGTTCCTGGGCTCGTACCCAGCAGCCGGACCGACGGCCCCGGCCATCAGGCGAGAGGCAGAGGCCTCCAACCGACGGGCCGTCGAGTGGGTCGAGGCATTGCGGGCGGAAGTCCACAAGGACGCGGCGATCTGAACGTTCCGGCCGCTCGTTCCCGGCGGCTACCCTGGCAGCGCTCGGAGGGATGGCAGAGCGGACAAATGCGCGGCTCTTGAAAAGCCGTGAGGTGCAAGCCTCCGTGGGTTCGAATCCCACTCCCTCCGCTGGTCAGAGGCAGTTTCTGTAGATGGCTCATCTGGCAGAAATCGTCGCTGCCTGGTCAGAGTTCGATCGACAGCCGAGGGAGTAGGTTCCAACCAGGCAGGGTCCAATTTGCGTTGGCGCAGAATGACGGCCTGCAACTGGAGTGACCCTCCAAATCGGCTCGCAAGATGCTGCACGTCTGCTGACTACTGATCAACCACCAGCCGGTACGTACTTCTGTTTGCTGACCGTCCGACGCAACCTCGAACTGGAGTGCCGCAGGTTGCCAGGCGGTCACGTCTGGAAGCATAGGCAGCGCCCAGATCGACGCCAGGGCATCGCGACTTGCGAAGGTGCAGTCGTCCAAGCTGCCAATGCCATCCGCGCGTACTCGCGAAGCTCATCTTCCATGGCGACACAGGTAGTGCGGCCTGCGATGACGCGTCGCTCAGCTCAACGGGTTCGAGGAAGAGGCGAGCCTGGTACCCCAATGCCCGGAAGTACCTCCCAATGGCGAAGACACGCAGGTTTCCGTCCCCATTGGCGACTTGGCTGACTGCACCGGGGCTGCGCCTGTCGACCTCCTGCCAGGAACGCCGTGCCGTCGGTCAGCCGCGGTCAGGGGCCAGCACACCGAGCCGCAGGGCATCGGAAACGATGTCGGCCATGCCGAACCCCGGCTCGACCAGTCTTTGGCCGAAGCGACTGACCGGCGTTCGACGCATCATGAGCGATCGGTAGACACCGGCGGCCCGGATGTCACCGGCCAACTGCGCACCGACTACCCGATCATCCCGCAGGTAGACCGCACGTAGGTGGTCGCCATGCTGCCAGCGCAACACCTGGTCGGGTTCGTCGATCGTGCCCATAGCGACGATGGGGACGCCGAGGTGCTTGAGGCTGTTCATGGCCTCCGCTCCCTCGTAGTGGACGTCAGCTCCGAGGAGGTTCGCGGCGGCGATCGGCGCCTGGGTCACGGCGTTGGGGAAGATGGCATGCACGTAGCGCTCGCCGGTCAACCAGTCAGCCACTTCGGCCACGTCACCCGCCGCCACGATCCCAGGGACAGAGGTCCCGAGACGGTCGTCGACATGGATACCCCAGTCGGTCACGATCCCCGAGCCGGTTACGAACTCGGTATGGGGCTTCACCCCGGTAGCGGCCACCACCAAGTCAGCCGACAGGATCTCGCCGCCGGCCAGCCGGACGCCGGTAACGGAAGGGCTTCCCACAAAAGCGTCAGCTTGCACTCCAAGCCGCAGCGTCACGCCACGACGAGTGAGCGCGGCTTCAGCCACCGTGGAGATGATCGGGTCCAGCACCCGCGGCATGACCCAGTTACGTCGGCCGATCACGGTCACGTCCACGCCGAGGTCGGCCAGAAGCAGGGAGAGCTCGACACCGATGAACCCGTTCCCCACGATCAGGGCACTCGTCGCTTCGCCCCTGCGCACTCGGCCCACCAGTTCGTCTGCCGTTCGCAGGGATTTGAAGTCGAGGACCCCCGGAAGTTCGGCGCCCTCCAAAGGAGCGTGAAGGCGACTCCCCGATGCCACGACCAGCCCCTCGAACCCCACGCGCTGCCCGTCGGCCAGGACGACTTCATGGCTATCCGCGTCGATCCCGGTTACCCGTGCCTCACGCCGCTCATCGATCCCCAGACGCGCCGCCACGTCGCGGCCCTTCCAGTAGAGCGTCGTGTCGCGGCCGGTGAGATAGTGATCGGCCATGGCCGGCGGTGAGTACGGTGCGAACGGCTCGGCCGAGAGGGCCACGACCGTGCCGGACGGATCCAGCCGACGTAGGGTCTCGGCGGCCGTGATTCCGGCCGGCCCGGTGCCGATGACGACGCAGCGCATCAGCTCGTCGTGGCCGATGCGAGGCTGCCCGCGGACAGCACTTTGGTTGACAGCACTCCGACATCGAGTGCAAACGATGACCCATCGAGGAGCGTGTCAACGGAGGGCTCACACAACAACACCATCTCGTCATAGGGCAACGAGGTCACCGAGCTGAACGGTGGACCGCCCAGTTGGTCGACATAGCCCAACACACGCCCCAGGTCACCTTCCGATCTCGTCCGGTTGACCGCCAGGTGGACGGTGTCGATCCCCAACTCGTGGGCCAACACCGCGGACTCGACGCCGACCTGGACCGAATTGAAGGTCGGCTCGACGACCACCACGACGGAGTCGAAGCCGCGAGCCAGGGCACGACCGAAATGCTCCACGCCGGCGTGTGTGTCCATGACCACCACGTCTTCGTCGTGGAGGTGCATGGCACCGACAGCGCTCGAGATCAGAGCCGTTTCAGGACAGAGGCACCCGCTGCCCGCGGCGCGCACCCCCCCCATCACGACCAAGCGCACACCGTCCGGGGCCAGGACGGACAACCGGTCGATCAGGTCGGAGGTGTCCGGATTGAGCACCAGCATCCCGCCGGCACCTTCTCCCGGGCGCGCGCCGGTCTTCTCCTCCACGTAGTCGACATTCTCGGACACCGGAACGATGGCAATCGACTCAGCCAGACCGATACCCAGGGTTGCCGCAAGGTTGCGTTGCTCGTCAGCATCGACGGCAACCACGCGCCGTCCACCGCGAGCCAGCTGGCGGGCTATTACGGCGCTCAGGGTTGACTTCCCCACTCCGCCCTTGCCCACGACAACGACCCTCGTACCCCGCATGTGACCGTGCGCGTCCGCATCGTGGGAATGCAGTGGCTCTTGGCCGTGACCGCCGCAGGTTTCGCACATGGGACTCAGGCCCCTACCCCGGTACCGACCGGGACGGTCTGCGACGACTCGTTGTCGTCAATGCCCAGTGTCTCCGGTTCCACGAACGAGAGCCCCAGTCCCTGACGCTTGGTCTCGATGTGCCTGCGGATGAACAGGGCGGCCTTGGCCGGGTCGGGCTCGACAACGAACTTGGCCCCTACGACGCCGTCGAGCCCATTGGCCAACAGGTCCACCACATGGGGGCTCCCGAACACCGGCGGCTGGACGCCCAGGACGGTGGTGACGCCCGAGGCCACTACGTAGGCCCCGATGGCCACCGCCTTCTCTGAGTACCATTCGGGTGCTGCCCCGGCCACCGGCAATTGGTCGATGTCGACGCCGAGATAGTCGGCCAGGGCCGCCACCAGCACCATGATCCGGCTGTTGTCGACACAGCTGCCCATGTGCAGCACGGGAGGGATGCCCAGCGCCTCGCACACTGAGCGCAGCCCCGGCCCGGCCATCGCGGCCGCTTCGGGGACCATGTGCCCCGACTTGCCGTTGGCCACGGCGGCGCAACCGGTGACCAATACCAGGACATCGTTCTCAATGAGGCGGCGGGTGAGCTCTATGTGCTCGAGGTCCTGGGGGAGCTTGGGGTTGTTGCAGCCGACCACCGCCACCGCACCTCGGATGGAACCGGCAGCGATGGCGTCGACGAGAGGCTTCGGAGTGCCGCCGAGAGCGCCCAAAATCGCCTCAACCGAGAATCCCCCCATCATCTTCACCGGTTGACCCGGGATCCGCACACGCTCGTGGTTGCGGTCCGGATAGGCCTCGATCGCCAAACGCACGATCCGATCGGCGACCTCGGCCCCGTGCTCGGGGTCGAATGAGACGTGGGTGGCGCCGGTGAACTTGGCCTTGTCCGAGGTCGAGATGATCTTGGTGTGATAGCACTTCGACACATCGACGATCGAGGGCATGATGCACTGATAGTCGACCACCATGGCTTCCAGCGCCCCGGTGACGAGGACCAGTTCCTGCATGAGGTGGTTGCCGGCCATCGGCACCCCGCGCCGCATGAGCATCTCATTGCCCGTGCAGCACAGTCCCACGATGTTGATGCCTTTGGCACCGTAGGAGCGGGCCAGTTCGACCAGTTCGGGGTCCTGGGCGGCAGCACAGATCACATCCGAGAGAAGAGGGTTGTGGCCGTGCATGGCGATGTTGACCTGATCGGTCTTCAGCACGCCGAGGTTGACTTCCGACATCACCGGCTTGGGCGTGCCGAACATGACGTCGGAAAGCTCGGTGGCGATCATGGATCCGCCCCAGCCGTCAGACAGGCTGGTGCGAAGCCCGTGGAGGAGCGTGTTCACGTAGTCGTTGTCCACCCCCATATGCGTGCGGTGGAGCATCTCGACATTCTCCCGGTCGATTCCCCGCGGAGTGATGCCGACCGCCTCCCACTTGGCGCGGCGAACCTCGGGGACCCGGGCGACGAACGACAGCGACCCACGGCGCGTGCCGTAATCCTCACCGAGCTCGTCCGCCAGGTCACCAGCGACCTCTTCTGCCGTGCGGCCCTCGGTCGCCACTCCGACCTCGGCGGCGATCCGGCGCAGCTTCTCCTCGTCGGCAATGCGATAGCCCGTCGTCTCCCCGTGAGCCAAGTGGCCGAATGCTTCGAGAATGTCCCGGCCATGGTCCGAGTGGGACGATGAGCCGGCGGCGATCGTCCGGCCCAGGTTGCGGGCCACGATGACATCGGCATCCGCCCCGCACACCCCCTTTTGGGGGCCTTCTCCGAACGGGTCGATCCGGCACGGCCCCATGGCACAGTTCCGACAACTCAGCCCGAGGGCGCAATACCCACACTGTGGCTGCTGGTCGGCCAAGCGGTCCCAGACGGTGGTGACGCCCTCCTCCCTGGCCCGGTCGATCATCGCCTGTGCGTCCTGATTGATGGTCAAGCTTCTCGCCCGACCGTTCGTGCTGGCTCCACTCATTGCGGTCCTCCTTCGTTCTGTTCATCGACCGAGGGTGCGACCTCGGCATGACTGTTCGAGGTTGCGCTGGCGTACCGGGAACGGGTGGACGCCGCCTTCGCGGCGGCCACCTCCGCCGCACCCCACGCGTGCCAACCAGCGAGGGGGTCTCCGCCAGGCGGCACGGTGGAGGTGGCGCCGGTTGCCGCGAGGACCGCTCCGGTCTCACGCACCCGGCCCGCGGCCACCAGGTCGTTCAACTCCCCGAAGACGAGCGCATCGACCTTGCAGACCTCTACACAAGCCGGGGTGCCCCCCCGGCTGAGCCGGTCGACGCACCCGTCGCACTTGACGGCGACCGCCACCTCTGGGGTCGGCCCTTCGGGCAAAGGATGGAACGTCAACACATCGAACGGACAGACAACGGCGCACATCGCGCAACCGATGCACTTCTTCTCGTTGACCAGGACGAGGCCATGCTCCTCGTCTCGACTTATGGCCCCGGTGGGACACACCTGTAGGCAAGGAGCCGGGTCGCAGTGCCGGCACCGGTTGGGAAAAGCAAAGGTGGGAACAGGGCCTGCTTGGACGTGCACTCGCTTGCGTGGCACGGGGGTCTCGAGATAGGCGGTCGCCTCATCCTTGCTCGCAGAATGCTCGACTGCACATGCCAACTCACACTGCAGACAACCGATGCAGCGCTCAGGATTGATGAACACGGTCTTCATGGCCTGGACCCCCTTCCGAGTGCTGTTGCTCTCCTTCCAGACTGATGCCGCGACCGCCATGCCGGTAGGGCCGAAGGTCCCGTCGCTGCCGGGATCCGGCAGCGCCTCATCTGGGGGTGCAGCTCAGGGCTCAGAGGCCGCACACGGCGGCTGAACCCGGCGTGGGGAGGGCATTGCCGGCTGCCTCATTGGCCTCCGTGCACCGCTGCAAGAAGGCCAGCCCGACCGGCGTGAGCCGATCACACGCCCAGTCCCAGTGGGCCGAGACGGTGTCGCCCACCGTCACCACCGGGGCCAGAGCGATGCCATGCAAACTGCGGCGGGCCAAGTCCACCTCTTCGGGGCCGAGGACTAACCTTCCGGTCGATGGGGTAGCCGCTGTGCACGACCAGCCCCCCCCCGGTGCCGGCTCGGGCTCCGACGGCTCGGGGGCGAGCAGTGACACCTCGTGGCGACGCCCGTCGATGTCCTCCACCAGCACCTTGCCCGGCCCGGTCACCGACCGGACCAGGTGCAGTCTGCTCTGGCACATCAGCTCACCTCCCTGATCATTTCCGTCACGTGGCGCGCCGCGTGGACTACCCCTTCCTCGACAGCCGGGGTCATGCCGACGCCCTGCCCGAAATCACTTCCTTCGATGCCGACCACCACTAGCCGTGAAGGAGCACGTTCGATAGCTCGGGCCAGGCGGTAGACCCCGGCCAACCCGATGCCGTGGGTGCTGCTGGCACTCGACGTCCCGCCTGCCCGGCCCGGCTTCGAGGCAGACGGGTCCAACTCCACCAACTGGACCGTGCCCGGCGGTGATCCCGAGGAGACGGCATCGACCACTACGGCGAGGTCGACACCATCCCAGAGGCCGAGGAGATCGAGCGGGTCGTCCAGTGGCCCCACCACGGTCACGCCCGGGCACTGCCGTGCCACCAGGGCGACCGCGGCGGGCCCGGCACCGTCGTCGCGGCGGTACTCGCTCCCCATGCCTGCGACCAGCACTCGCCGGGAACCCTGGATCGCATGACCCAACGGACTGGTGGTCACCGTGGTGCTCACTCCCGGACCACCGTGACATCGAGAAAATGGGCGGCGCAGGAAATGCACGGGTCGTGGTTGCGCACCGCCTGCTCGCAGCGCCAGGCCAGGTCGGCGTCGGACAGGGACAGGGCACCCTGCACCACGCGCTTCAGGTCAGCCTCAATGGTGATCTGGTTCTGCGACGTCGGCGGCACGATGCGGGCCGTGACGATGGCACCGTCGGAGTCGAGCGCGTAGCTGTGCAGGAGCAAACCCCGTGGCGCCTCGGTGACTCCGGTGCCCACCCCTGCCCGGGCCGGAATGTCGATCGCCGGCGGATTCGGGGGCTCATACGAATTGACGAGGCGTAGCGCTTCGTCGCACGCGAAGACGAGCTCGACGGCCCTCACCACAATGCTCTGGAACGGATTGGTGACGACCGGTCCCAGCCCGGCCCCGGTGGCCGCCTCACGAGCCACGTCGGGAAGGACGGACGAATTCAGCGCATAGCGGGCCAGCGGGCCGGTCAGGTAGTCGAGATCACCACCTAGCCGGGCGTGCAGTGCGGTAGACCGTGCCACGTGCTCTTCGACCACCAGATGATCGAAGGCGGTTGGTGTCAGGTCGAGCTCGTCACTCGAGGCAACTCGACCGGATTCAAGTGGGTAGCGGCCCGGGGAGTGCAAGGAGACGAAGCGATAGTCCCCCGTCACGTCGGGAAACTCGAACCCCCCCACCCATGACACCGTATCGAGAGCGAGGTCACGGGCGCGACGCAACGGATCGGCCAATGCGGCGATGTCTGAGGGGGCCGGCGCGGAGTAGAACCCACCCACCCGAACGTTTACGGGGTGGATGGCCCGGCCACCTACGGCGGCCATGAGCAGATTGCCGATCTTCTTGATGGCGAGGCCACGCTCGACGGCCTCGCGGTCCCGCTCCGCCAACTCCACCGCATCGGCGAAGCCCAAGAAGTCGGGAGCGTGCAACAGGTAGATGTGCAAGGCGTGGCTCTGGATCCACTCGCCGCAATACAGGAGGCGGCGCAGATCGGCCACCTCCTGGTCGACTGTCACTCCGACAGCGTCTTCGATCGCAGCACAGGCGCTCATCTGGTAGGCCACCGGGCAGATGCCGCAGATACGGGCCGTGATATCGGGCGCCTCGGTGGCCCGGCGTCCCTGCAGCAACGCCTCGAAGAAGCGGGGTGGCTCGAAGATGCTGAGGGCCACTTCCTCCACCACGCCGTCGCGCACCTCTACGTGCAACGAGCCCTCGCCCTCCACTCGTGAAAGGCCCTCCACCGACACCGTGCGCTGCGAACCCGATCCGTGGGTCATGGCAGCACCGGACGATCGATGGGCTCGGTGGGCTCGGTGGGCTCGGNNTGGGCTCGGTGGGCTCGGCCAGGGCCTGGGACTGGTCGCCGAACACGGGGTTGCCGGCGTAGAAGGTGGCGAAAAGGCGCGATGCGTCGACCGGCGCCATGCCGCTCTCGAGCAGGGACTGGGCCAGAGCGTCGGTGTTGGCGGCATCCGAGGGGCCGAAGCATCCGAAGCAGCCCCGGCCGATTGACGGGCAGAGCGCGCCGCATCCCGCACGCGTCACCGGACCCAGGCAGGCCGTCCCGCGGGCCACGAGAAGGCACACCGTGCCACGCCCCTTGCACTCTTGGCAGACGGTGTGGGTAGGAATGACGGGTTTGCGGCCGATGAGTTCGGCCGTGATCACCTCCAGAAGCTGACGCCGGTCGATCGGACATCCCTGGAGTTCGAAGTCCACCGGCACGTGTGCCGAGATCGCGGTCGAGGTGGACAGTGAGGAGATGTATTCGGGGTGGGCGTAGACGGCACCGACATAGGCTCCCTCGGCGGCGAAGTTCCGCAGGGCCTGGATCCCGCCGGCAGAGGCGCAGGCGCCAATGGTGATGAGCCGACGTGAGTCGGCCCGGATCTCACGGATCCGTTGGGCGTCGGCCGCGGTGGTGATCGACCCCTCCACCANNCGTCGCAGGAGGCGAACTTCCACACGGCCAGAGTGGGGCGGGCGTCCGGCACTCCGTCGAGCCGCGGGGCGGTCATCGGTTCCGCTCCATGAGCAGCTCGTCGGCCAGGCCGCCGTAGGTCACCACTGGCCCATCACGGCACAACAGGAGCGGGCCCAACTGGCAGTGGCCACACAGGCCCACCCCACATTGCATGTTGCGTTCGAGTGAGACACGGATCCGGTGGGGGTCGACACCTTGGTCGACGAGCTGGCGGGCCACGAAGCGCATCATGATCTCAGGACCGCAGACCAAGGCCACCGCCCCATCGGGTTCGAACGTCGCTTGGGGGAGCAGCACCGTCACCACTCCCACCGAGCCGTCCCAACCGGGCGCGCTGACGTCAACGGTGAGGCCAACGTGGAGCCCGACCGTGCGCCATGCCTCGAGATCCTCGGCGAAGAGGATCTGGCTGGGCGAACGCGCCCCGACCAGCACGAACACCCGGCCGCCGCGACGCCGGCGTCGCTCGGCCAGATCACGTACGGCTCCACGCAATGGGGCCAGGCCGATCCCTCCGGCCACCACCACGACGTCGGCCTCATCATCAATGGTGTCCAGTCCCCAATCGTGCCCATACGGGCCGCGAACCCCGATCACCGATCCAACCTGAGCGGCACACAGCGAACGGGTCACCGCTCCCACGTCGCGCACGGTGTGCTCAATGGGCCCATGAGCGCCGGGCGAGCTCGAGATCGAGATGGCCACCTCTCCCACACCGAAGGCGGTGAGCATGTTGAACTGGCCATGGGTGAAATGGAACGGCTCGTCAGACTGCTGAGCTACTGGGGTGAGCGACAAGGTGACGACGTCGTCGAGCTCCACTCGCCGTTCCACGATCCGATACGGCACCGGAGTGAGGGGGCTGCGCAAGGCCGGCGGCCCGGCCGCGAGGTCAGTGGCCGCCGGCATTAGCGTACAGGTCGAGGAGGCGGATTCGAGTGGACTGTAACCGCTCCAGCAGGACCGACGAGAGACGCTGGTGGAGTTCGGCGGCCACCTCGGGGCGCACTGCCAGCTCCTCCAACAGGTGTGCTGCATCGATGGTGACGGCTTCGACCGGCTCCAGTGCCCGGGCGTCAAACTGCCATCGGAAAGGAGCGGCCACCCAGCTGAGCCCGACGACGTGACCCGGCTCGACGGTATCGATCACCATGGGCTTCTGTGACGGGGCGTGGATCTCAATGGCCACCCGTCCCCGGGTGATGAGGAAGAAGGTGTCTGCATTCTCGCCCTCCCGCAGAAGCAGCGCTCCCGGGTCGAACTCCTCGATCCTCGCCACCGCCGACAGGAGCGCCACGGTGCCGTCGGACATGCCGGCCAGGAAGCCCCGCCCGGTGAGCAGCTCGTCCATCGTCGCCTTCACATCGCTCACGTCTCGCTCCTCAATTGTGTGATGGTGTCGATGAGCGAGGCGCCATCGGTGGCCCGAATGGCAGCAGCCTCCTCGGTGATGTCGATGCCGACCGGGCACCACGCGACGCAGCGGCCGCAGCCCACGCAGCCCGACTCGTCGAACTGGTCCCACCAGGTGGAGAGCTTGTGGGTCATCCACTGTCGATAGCGTGAGGAGGTGGTCGGCCGTACCGCGCCGCCGTGCAGGTAGGAGTGGTCGAGGTCGAAACAGGAGGCCCACCGGCGTTGACGCTCCACCGTGCCGCTCACCTCCGTGACGTCCGTGACGTCGCTGCAGAAGCAGGTGGGGCAGACCAGAGTGCAGTTGCCGCACGAAAGGCAGCGTTCGGCCACCTCGGCCCACCGCGGGTGCTCGAGGTTTCGGGCCAGGAGCCCGGGTAGGCCTTCAGTGTCGAGCGAACGACCCATCCGTTCTGTCGCCCCGTCGATGACCGCCTGGCGACCCGAGCGGACGATGTCATCGGCAGGACGATGGGGCACCTGGGCGAGGATGGCGTCACCGGCCGTCGATCCGACCTGCACGTAGAAGATGGCCGGGTCATCGTCCGGACCGACCAATTCGGTGAGGGCCAGGTCGTAGCCGGAGCTGGCCGCGGGTCCGGTACCCATGGAGGTGCAGAAGCAGGTGCTCGAAGGGGTTCCGCAGTCGACCGCCACCACGAACGCACCGTCACGGCGCGCCGCATAGCGGTCGTCCGGCACCGCACCGTCTCGGAGCACTCGGTCGAGGACGCCAAGTGCGGCGATCTCACACGGGCGGGCCCCGATGATGGCGACTGGGACAATCTCCTCCTCCGGCTCGGACAAGGTCACCCCGCCGTCAGCAACGGTGGCCCGCCATACCGTCTCGTTGGGGACGAAGAACTCCGACTTCCAAGAAGCGGGGCCGACGGCCCAGCCGAAGAGCTCCGAACCTTCGTCGTTGGTGAGCCGGTACTTTCCGGGACTTGTGTGGTCATGCCAGCCCTCGGGCAGGTCTGCGGTCGAGGAGATCTCTCCGTGCACGATGGCACCATCGCGCACGACCGGCCCCATGGCCCGTAACCCGCGACCACGTAGGACCTCGATCAGCACATCGAAGCCATCACGATCAATCACCGCGTCATCGCCGACGTGCACCTCAACAGGCTATGGCCTGGCCCGGCACGCGCCTAGGGCCAAATGGCCCGAGTTCGATCGGGGGCAACGACGAGGTCCCGGCGTTGGGACAGGCACCGGACGGCACTGATCGATCCCGAGCGAGCGCCTCTCCGTCCCTTACGATGCAGGTGTGACAGATCGCAGTGAGCGTGGCGGGACCGCCCGGCGATCTGCTTGGAACCTGCTCATCGGAAGACCGCTGCGGTCGAGCGAGACGTCCAAGGAGCAGATCACTCCGGTCGAAGGGCTCTCCGCTCTTTCGCTTGACGCCCTGACCTCAGTTGCATACGGGCCCGAGGCCATCATCGTCGTACTGGCCCTGGCCGGAGCCGGGGCCCTGCACCTGGTCCTGCCGATCACGGTGGCCATCGTGGTTCTGTTGGCCATCCTGGTCTTCTCCTACCGACAGGTCATCGACGCCTATCCGGGCGGTGGCGGGGCCTACGCGGTGTCCCGTGACAACCTTGGCCCCAGCGCCAGCCTGGTAGCTGGTGCGGCACTGATCGTCGACTACACCCTCACCGTGGCCGTATCCATCGCCGCCGGTGTGGGGGCGCTCACCTCGGCATATCCGAGCCTCACCCCGGCCACCGTGCCGATCTGCCTCGGCATCCTCGCTGTCGTCACCGTGCTCAATCTCCGGGGTCTGGGCGAGACCGCTCGGGCCTTTCTGCTGCCGACCATGCTGTTCATCGTTGGCTTGCTCGCCATCATCGCCATAGGGCTGATCCATCCCCTGGCGCTGAATACGCCTCAGCCCGGTCACTCCCTGCTGACCACCCACGGGCTGCAGACGGTAAGTGTGCTGCTGGTGCTGAAGGCGTTCTCCGCCGGTTGTAGCGCACTCACCGGTGTGGAGGCGATCGCCAATGGTGTCCCGCTGTTCAAAGAGCCCCGGGTGGTTCGGGCAAAGCGAACCGAGCTCCTGCTCGGTGTGATCCTCGGTGTCATGTTGCTGGGCCTGGCGATTCTCGCCAGGCGCTGGCATATCGCTCCGCGATCGAATCAGACCGTCCTCAGTCAGATCATGGCCACCGCCATCGGTCGGCATTGGGCCTACTATTTCGTCTCCCTCACCATCACCGTCGTCCTCGCCCTGGCCGCTAACACTTCGTTCGGCGGTCTACCGATCCTGACCAGTCTGCTGGCGCGGGACAACTACCTGCCTCATCTCTTCTCGATACGCGACGATCGTCAGGTCTTCGGAAACGGCATCTGGGTGCTCGCGGGATTGTCGGCGTTGCTGTTGATCGCCGTCGGCGGGAACACCAACGAGATGATCCCGCTGTTCGCCATCGGAGTCTTCACCGGATTCACCCTCTCCCAGTCTGGATTGGTCATCCATTGGTGGCGCACTCGTCCTCCCCGTTGGCACCACCGGGCAGCCATCAACGGCTTCGGCGCCGTCATCACCGCATTAGCCACGGCGATATTCCTTATCTCGAAGTTCACCCAAGGGGCGTGGGTAGTGGTGCTGGCCGTTCCGGCCTTCGTCTTCCTCTTCAGGCGCATCCACGCCTACTACAAACGCGCCGGATTGGATCTGGGAATAGGCATCGTGCCAGCCAAGCCAGTAGCCAAACGAACCCTTGTGATTGTCCCGGTGATCAGTGTGTCGCGGCTGACCCGACACGCGATCTCCGAAGCGCTTTCCCTGGGCCAAGAAGTCATCGCTGTCTCCGTGGTGATCGACCAAGGTGAAGACAGCCAACATGCGGCTCAGGCACTTGCACAGGAGTGGTCGGCGTGGAACCCCGGCGTGCCCCTTCGGATCCTGCATACCGAGTACGCATCGGTGGTCCGGCCCATTGTGGCGTTCATCGACGAGGCCCGCGAGGACAGCAGCCAACAGATCGTGGTCCTGATTCCCGTCGTGGTCCCCGCGCGCGTCCGATATCGGATTCTCCACAACCAGATGGACCGGGTCCTCTCGGCCGCGCTGCGGACCCGTACTGATGTGGTGGTTGCTCGTGTCCCCATGCCGGTGCAGGTTCCGCTGAGCGATGTCGGACCGTACCCAGTCGATTGAACGGGCCGGGCGCCAGCCAACGCCAGACCGACTCTTGACAATCGGTGATCTGTTGCTCGTTCAGAGACCGAGAGGGTGCCCGGTGAGGGATCCCTTCGACGACATCCGCCTGGGTGAGTGAGTCACGATCGTCCAGTTCGGCGCGGCATGGTGCCTCAAACGAATAGTCCGACAGGGCGCCAGACCGCCCATGTCTGGAAGGCTGCCTCTGGCCATAGCCTTGGCCGTACTCAGCAGAATTGCGTCTTACCGAACCGCACTGGGCGGACAGCAGCGCGTTCCATTTCTGGCACTCCCAGTTGAGGTGCGTAGAAAGCACGGAGAAGTAGCCGATGCGCGTGCGCCTATTGCGGACGTCACGATTCTCAACCGGTTTCATCTGGTCTCAGTCGGTAGATGGCCGCGAGCCCTACCGACCGATTCGAGTGAACAGCCGCCGTAGAGGCCGTTCGAGACAAGCTCGGACTGAGGACTTCTCAGAGCGCATTCCTGGCCAGGGAGCCGTGGCGAAGACCGACCAGGTGATGGTCTTCGCTCGGGAGGGGTTGCCGACGGTTCCCTCGACCCCAGCAGGCTCGGGGTCCTGAACCGGCCTGGGTCTGATGGA
>PLSY01000071.1 GCA_003164275.1 Acidimicrobiaceae bacterium
CACCGTGCACGGGGTGCTCGGAGTGGTAACCAGCGAGGAACTGGCTGGGGCCACCGACGACCCAGAGTAGCTAGCGGCTCCCGCTGGAACAGATCCCAGATTCACGCACGCAGTGACAATCGAAGCAAGGAAGACGGGGACAGCGAGCCATCGAAATCGGAGGATCGATGGGAGCTGATACTTGCTTGGTGCGTGTTGCTGAGTCACGTCGTCCTCCGTGGCATTTGTCAACTACCGATGTAGCCCCGGCTACGTGCTCCGCATGCTTGTGGACGGCGGTCAACTGCTATCGAATCGAGCAGAGGAACCGTCCAACCCTGTCTGCGGAAGTCGCGTCGGATGGCATTGGGCAGGCTACAAGCCGATATGAACACAGTCATGGATGCCATGACCGGCAAGTCTGCCAAGTGCGTGTCGGAGCAGCTCCACTGATGTTGCACCTTTGGCCACACCTGCTACCAAAGTCCTGCCCGTCATCGCCCGTTGGGAGACCTGCACCGGGGCGATCAAGAACCCGCCGAGTGACTTCAACCAAGCGGGCTCTCGGTGGCACTGTTGTCACGTGCAGAATCTCCGTGGACTCCGGCGCATCAACGCCATGATCAACGGCGACAAGGTCACCCTCCTCACCATTGGGCACTTGGCCCACGCACTCGGCCGGACAAACTGGACCGTGCACTNNATCAACCCTGAAGATCTCCGGACCCGCCGCCGTCTCTATCCCGAGCCCTACGTCGACGCCCTGGCCGAGATCGCACGGCGCCTGGGGATCGGCGGACGGATGAACCGTGGGCTATGGATGAGCTTCTACCAAGACGCCAGGGTGGCCTACGAGGTGACGGTCTTGCCCCTCATCCATGGTGTTGTGCCACCCGTCGTGATCACCGTCGACCAGATGACTGGGGCCAGGGTCACGACGATTTGTACGGGCGAGGTAGCTGCTATCTCAACCTTGTCCCTGGCAACCGCCTCGTAGTCGGCCCAGGACGGAATCGTCGGTGCAGCAGGTACTGATGGCCCAGTAGCCACACGATCTTCGGATTACGGATTTCGTTGTCCCGTGCTACCTCTGATGTCCGTGCCATCCACGGCTCCAGACGCCTGATTACGTTCATTTGATTACCGATAATCAAATGATTAGGGGTGGTGGGTTCCAGCGGTCACGGTCGGAACGGTCGGAACGGTCGTATTGCTCATTTTCAAAACGTTGGTATGAACGTCGGTGAACGTGGTCACCATATCCCCCACCCAAAAAGTTCATTTCAACCGTTCCGACCGTGACGACCGTGACGGCAGCAGGTCTCGGGTCCTCAGATCGGTAGTTGCCCACCTCCCAGGTGTCGGTAGCCGACGACTTGTCATCATGGATGCCACCGGTGCCCACAGCCTCAATGGTGCCTGGCACCATCTCAGTGTGCATCGTGCTCGTGTTCCTGTTCGTCCGTGGGCCCCGTTAGGGTCCAGATCCTCCCGTGCTCGGTGAATACTGCAGTGATGCCAACTGACCGGAGAGCAGGCATGAGGCGGCGTAGGTGCCCTCCCAGCGCTCGTGCCGAAGTTGGCCAACATTGAGCGGACTGGGACTTGGTGTCGCCAGGCCGGAAGATGTCGAGCTGGTGCAGCAACTGGGCAGCGTTCCCCACCCACTCCCCGTCCTCATGCTCAAGCAGGTCGACGAGCGAGGTCACCACCACGTTTGACTCCAGCGCCAAGGCGTTCAGTCGGGACACGTTCTCCGAGTACGCACGCAAGAAGGCACTCTTGCCCCCGAAAGCGGGTGATGCTGCGGCCGCCCAGAGTGTGAAGTCCGCCATCCTCTCCAGCGACGGGACGTCGACGTTCTCGTAGTCCTTCAGAGCAAAGCTGACGGCGTCGAGTACCGCCCCAAGCAGTCGGGGCCGCTCTCCGTCGAACTCCTCCCAGAGGGCCTTCTTGTGTTCCCTCTGCTCCGTGGGGATGGATGGGAGGGACACGAGGAGGATCCTGTCGAGGAGGTCCGGCCTCGACCCAAGCTCTTCGATCCCGTTCATCAGCACAGGGCGGCATGCGGTGAAGATCACCTCCTCGGCGTCCTTGAATAGCGCCCTTGTTGCGAACCCACCCCCTGTTGCCAGTCGGCAGAGTGCATCAGATAGCTCGTTGCTGATCCACGAGAGGTTGTCGAAGGCGAGCAGCCGAGAGTTCTGGGCGGCGATGGCCAGGTCCCGAGGGCTCTTCGGCGCACTGCGGAGGAGCCCCAAGTTGGGGTCACACAGGGCCTGCAAGATCTCGCATGCCGTTGACTTCGCCGATCCCTGCTCGCCCTGGATGTCAAGGACCGGGTATGGGCCCCATGGGCAGTAGGCCCCGACTAGCCAGGCCATCATCAAGATGAAACCATCGTCGGTCGCATTGATGTAGCGACGGAGGTCATCAAGTGATCCTCCGTGCTGCGGGGCGGGTAGTGCGAGCATCCCGTGCTTGCGGACAAAGTGGACGGGCGGTTCGGAAACCACTTCCCAACCGGCTGGGGTCACCTTGACGGCCCTCCACTCTGGGTCACCGAGGTCCACGTAGATGGCGCAATCGGTCCCCTTAGCGAGGCGAACGTGAACTCGCTCCTCCCGGCCACCGAATCGTGCCTGGGCCTGGATGACCTGGACGGCTTCCTTCAGGGCGGTACTACCCACCGTGGTCTTGGCCGTTGTCCAGAACTCTTGGCAGACCCAGCCCTCAAACCGCTGACTGTCCACTGGCCAGGTCTCTCGGTGCCCATCGACCCGGACCGACGCATACCCGGTTCCATCGGCCGTGAAGGTGTCGATGCGATCTTCGATCACCTCCAGCACCCGGATCGACATCTTCTTGGTCCGGGACCCACCGACGTTGGCCGTCTTCTTGGCCTTCGGCTTGACTGTCCTCGCCGTCGGTGACGGCCTGCCGACCGCTCCGGCCCCGTCAGCGCTCTGGACCTCAATGTCGAGGAGTTCAGGCAGGGTGTAGCCGCCGACGAGGTGGTCGGAGACGTCGCTGCAACCATCTGCCGGTCGCAGCAGCCGCAAGGACTTCGCCAGGCCGTCCAGGCTCTCAGCGACCGCTTGGGCGTGGTCCCTGCCCTTTTCGTCGTTGTCCTGGATGATGACGACCTCGGCGCCCTTGAGGTCCCTGGAGTACTCCGGCCTCCACTTCCCCGCACCGAACGGGTTACACGTGGCCACCTCCCCGATAGCCTCCAGCGCCAGGACGTCCTTCTCGCCTTCGACCACCCAGACCCGCTCATCCTTCTCAATGGCCGCCAGAACCTGAGGCAGGCGGAAGAGGACCGGTTCTATGCCGTCCTTCCCTTTGATCCAGCCACCCGACCCGTCGGGCCGTCGGGTGAAGAAGCCCTTTGGGTTCTTGCGCACGACCTCGAAAAGAAGGACTCCCTGCTCGTCGACGTAGGCGAACCGCACCAGGCGTGAATCCCTGGGAAAGAGGTCCTTCATTTCCATCCCAATCGCATCCACAATGTCATCCACCGTGCAGCCTGCATGGCAGCGGAGGAGTGCCCGTCCGTCTTCACCCTCTCCCACCGACAGGCTCGCTCGCCTGTCGTCGTGGGCCGGACATTGGGCCTCATGCCCATTGCCGGATGGATGCACTTGACAGCCAGCCCTCTCCAGTCCCATCAAGACAACATCGACTGGTCGAGTATCACCAGCTGGGACCTTCGTGCCTTTGTTCAGGGAGGGTGACTTACGGCCCACCCGGCCAGTGATTTCGGTCGTGCCCCATGGCCTGTCGGCGGTCACGGATTGCCGTCCTTGCCCATCTCAGGCGCGCATCCCGAAGACTTGCGAGCACGACGGACTTCAGCTGAACGCCTTGCCAGCTCAAGGAAATGCGCCCTTCGTGCCCGCTTCACCCGTTCGGCCCGCTCCTGAGGGTCTAGGACACCCTCCGGATCAACGAGACGTTCAAATCGCTTGTCGCAGCCCGCACGAGCGGGCGCGGTGCCTGACCCGCCGTCGGTGTATGCCCAGCGCTTCAGGGCTGCAATGCGGGCCCGTTGCGAACGTTCATTGGAACTGCGTGCAGTCCTTGGATCATGAGCGTCACCTGTGGTGTCGCAAGACCGTGGATGTCCCATGTTGCCTCCGTAGGTGAAGAAGTGAACTCTTGTCTTCTTCTCCCCTACGGCGGGGAGACCACATAACGCAGTCCGCTCAAGCGGTCTGCCAACTATTGAATCACATGATCGTAGACCTGCCACCTGCTATCTCGAAGAAATCTTGGTATCTCGGTGGCGGCGGCGTGTCACGACGACCTCAATGAGCATTCTCGTCCGCCGTGTCAGGTCCGAACGACTTTCCCGATGGCCTGCTTCGCCCGATTGAACGGCCGGGCGGTCGTTGCCTCTGTCAGAGGCGATCCCCCGGTGAGATTCGCCGGTAGGCCTCCCGGGCCCGCTCGTCCGCAGCACTGGCGCCATACCGGTTCAGCATCTGTCGGGACCGCCAGCCGAAGAGCCGGAGGGCGTCGCCTTCATTGCCACCCATGGCCAACCAGTTGTGTGCAGCAGTGTGTCGGAGCTGGTGGGGGTGGAGTTGATCGATGCCTGCATCCGCACAGCGCCGCCGGAGCATCTGGGAGACGCCGGAATCAGTGAGTGGCCCCTTCGATCCAACCCACAGATTCGGCGAGTCGGCCCGTTGGTGGCTCTTCCGCACCCGTAGGTACCTGTCCAGAGCTTGAGCCGTCTTGGCGCCGAACGGGACCGCCCGGGGACGGCTCCCCTTCCCCATCACAACGATCACCTGGGTGTCGAAGTCGACGTCCTCCAGTCGCAGGCCGGTCAGCTCACCCAAGCGAACACCGCAGTCGATCAGGACACGCAGGAGGGCGGCGTCACGGCGTTTCTCGAACTCCTTGCCCTCGGTCGTCTTGAGGAGTTTTCTCAGATCGGCGTCCGAGACGGTCGGCACAGGGACCTCCGGGACCGTCGGGGGGCTCATCTTGGCCATCGGGGAAACGAGGATCTCGCCGTCATCTACCGCCCATCGGAAGAACTGCCGCAGGTCGCCGTAGCGGACCTGTGCCGTCTTAGGCCGCCACCGTTCCAGCTGATCGGCGATGAAGGCCTCCACGTGCTCCCGGTTGATCCGGTCGATCTCGGTGGGCATACCCATCTGCTCCAGGAAGGCCCGGAACAGGCGGATGGCTTCCAGGTAACTCTTGATGGTCCGGGGCGAGCGATTGCGGGCCCGCAGGCTCAGTTCGAATCCCCGCTCCAGCTCCTGGAGATCGTTGATGGCGAGCGATGCGGTGTCTTCCACATCCCAAACTTATCACCTGTCAGAGCGCTATGCATCGGCACTCTGGTACATTCTCCCTACTAGTGGGCGCTACCGGACTCGAACC
>PLSY01000425.1 GCA_003164275.1 Acidimicrobiaceae bacterium
TGCCGGCGAGCTCGGACAGGCGGCGCAACGACAGGCGGGCCGAGCTCCGCTGCTCACGGATGAACGACCCCAGCTCGTTGAAGCGTTCCGGCAGCTCCTTGACGAACCGGTCGCCGTCGTGGCCGACCGGGTCGGTCATGTCAGGAGACCGTCCAGCGAGGCGGTCCCGCTCTTGTGCCGCTCGACCAGCTCGGCCTGCAGGGTGTCGATCCGCTCGTGGAGGCCCCGACGTTCGGCGGACACACGGTTCTCGAGGTCACGCAGCCGGCCGGCCAGCTCCGCCAGGGCGGCGTCGTCGAATCCGGCGAGGTTGGCGACGTCGTCGGCGCCCAGGATGGTGTCGAGCTCCACCGTGAGCTCCGCCATCTCGTCGGTGTCCGGCGAATAGAGGACGGGGTTGCGGCTCGGTCCGGTCGACCGACCGGGACCGGCCAGGATGCCGGCCAGGTTCTCCACCACGCTCGACAGGTCGGGGGCCGCCGAGCCCTCGGGCCGCTCCATGTAGGCGTGCACGATGTCCAGCCGGCCCTGGATGAGGCGGCGCAGGTAGGACAGGGATGCCTCGGCTTCCTGGCACTCGGCGCGCATCCGTCGGATGTCGTCGAGCGACAGCCCGGGGACGTCGGCGAGGTAGCCCGGTTCGAGGAGTCGGGCGAGGTCTTCCTGGGAGCTCGGCATCAGGTCCGATGGTACTCCGTGGGCCGGCCCAGAGGGCCAGAGCGGCCGGGCGGCCCGTATCGGTAGACGGCCCGGCCCGCCACCGAGGCCAGCGGAACGGGCCCGAACGTCCGGCTGTCGGTGCTCCGGTCCGGCGCATCCCCCCGCACCTCGACCGTGCCCCGGGACCGGTCCACCCCGGCGACCCGCTTCACCAGCAGGCGCCCGGGAGACCGGGGGTCGGGTACGGCGACGACGTCACCGGGTGCCGGGGCCCCGGGCCACGGCGGCGCGACCACGAGCAGGCGGTCGCCCTCGAGGAGGGCGGGGGCCATCGAGTCACCCGTCACCTCCACCCGGCGGACGCAGCGGGCCAGCACCAGCGCGGCCAGCGTCGCCACCACGGCCGCGACCCCTCCCCTCCGGCCCCACGACCTCGTCCGGCACCCCGGATGGGTGGCGCCCGAGGTGGGTAAGGTGGCGCCGTCGGGGTCCATGCCCCCACTCTGCACCAGACGGGCCCGGCGGGAGCCGTGCCCGGGCCGGGCGGGCCCACGGGTCGGCCCGGCACCAGGAATCCACCCCCATCCCGGGAACCCAACCCGGGAACCCAACCCAGGAACAACAAGGAGCTCCCATGCGCATCGCAGCCCACCTGCTCGCACTCGTCGACCGGGTGTCGCCCCCGTCCGTCGTCCACGCCCACTGCGACCTGCCGTGCGGGGTCTACGACCCGGCCCAGGCCCGCATCGAGGCCGAGTCGGTGAAGGGCTGCATCAGCAAGTACAACGACTCGGACGATGAAGCGTTCAAGACACGGGCCATCATCATCAAAGAGGAGCGAGCCGATCTCGTCAAGCACCACCTGTGGGTGCTGTGGACCGACTACTTCAAGCCGGAGCACCTGGAGAAGTATCCCCAGCTGCACGACCTCTTCTGGAAGGCCACGAAGAAGGCGGGCGAGGCCAAGAAGAGCAACGACGTCGCCGTGGCCGACGACCTCCTGGCCCAGATCGCCGAGATCGACACGATCTTCTGGGAGACCAAGAAGTAACTGGCAGATCAGCCCCGTGACCAAGGAGGGAGCGATCTCGGCCCCTCCTTCGGTCGCAGGCGCGGTCCCAGCTACCGAATGGGTTCAGTCACGCAGCGCCCGTGGGTGTTGATGCCGATGACTTCTCAGCGTCAAGCTCGGGTCGTCGACAGTGCCGGCATCACCTTGTCGGACACCGTGCTCAGGTAGCGCCAGGCGATGTCGGGCGGGAGCCCCCCGATCAGCGGATGGAGGCTGAGGGGTGCCCCGCCCCGAACGAGTTCGATGGCCTCCTCGACGGAGAGGATGCGATGGCTGCGGTTCTCTGCCCGCAGCTCCTCGGCTGTCGAGACGAAGGAAAGGCTGGCCGAGTCCAGGTTGCCCTCATTCCACTCCGCATAGCTGTGGACGTCGTGCATCAAATAGGGACCGAGTTCGTCCCAAGCCTGGTCCACGTTCTCGGCGACGAACATGGTGGTGGTGGCATCCGAGGGGGTGAGGATACACATGCCGGGCTCGTGGCCGGCAGCCCGGGCCGCCTCCTCGTAGGCCACGCCCAGCTCGGGATCTCCCTTTTGGGCGAAGAAGCCGATCCCATGCCGGCCGGCCCTCTTGGCGGCGGCAACGGTTCCGCCGCCCCAAGCCATGTACGGCCCACCCGGAGTCACCGGGGCCGGTGTCACGTGGACCTTGCGGCCCTCGTACTCGAAGGGCTCACCACTCTTGGCGGCCAGGAGCACACCCAGCTTCTCCTCGGCGATCTTCCCGCGCCGGTGGTAGTCGACCCCGAACATCTCGTACTCGACCGGTCGGTAGCCGATGGCGGCGACCACCATGACCCGGCCCTTCGAGATGATGTCGAGGACGACCATCTCCTCCGCCAGCCGGATCGGGTCGTAGAGGGGGAGGAGGACGACGGCGATGGTGATGGGCAGGGTGGTGGTGCGGGCGGCGATCGCCGAGGCCATGACGATGGGCGAAGGCAGATAGCCGTCATCAGCCATGTGGTGCTCGCACAGCAGGGCGCTCACGCAGCCGTGCTGCTCGCCCCAGGCGGCCATGTCGAGAGCAGCCGCATAGAGCTCAGGGGCCGGCGCACCGGTCGACGGTGCTCGCATGTCGAACCGCAGAGTGAACATCGATGGACCTCGCAGTAGTTGGTGGGATAAGTGTCTAGGACTGGTCGGGTGGCCTTAACTGGCCGGAAAGTAGCTGGCGTCGAGGCGGTCCCTGCGTCCGGTGGTGGGAAAGTCCCCGGCTGACGGCCCGCTCTGGTCGAAGTCGTGCAGGTAGATCCGATCGATGATGCGCCACTCGTCGCCCCGCTTCTCCCAGCGGTCCACGTACCGACCGAGATTTCGGAGGTCGATGAACTGGCCGTCCTCGTCGATCCGCCGGAGGGTGACATCGCCGTAGGTCTCGCTGGTGGCCGTGGTGCCTTCGACGGCGATCAGGATGTTGGAGAACTGGTGGGAGTGGGACTCGAACGTTGGATGGGCTTCCATGCACATTTCGATGAAGTCATAGCAGGTGCCCTGGAACATCTGCCCGTAGTCGGCGCTGGCTTCCGGCCAGAACATCGACTGGCCTGCTTCACGGTCCAGTCGGTCCATGCACCGGCCGTACCGGTAGATGGCCTCGGTGATGGCCTGCTTGTCCAGCAGCTCCTGCAGTCCTTCGTCAGCGGATGACATGTGTTCCCCCTTGTGTTTGCGACACTACGTTTCTCAATCTGCCCGACGAGAGTCGGCCGAGCGTAGGCCAGCGATCACGTCCCCTGTTCTCCGTACATCGCTGCGGCTCCCTGGCTCAGGAGCTCGACGGCTTGACGACGTGACAAGGTGCCGAGCGGTGTGGGCCCGGTGGGTTCGGGCAGACCGAAGCTCCAGGTTGGCCCATCCCTCAGATGGTCAAGACCGGCGAGGGCCACGTCCGCTGGATCTGCCAGTTCACCGAGGTCGCCGCCGTGCTCGTCCATCAGCCGCCGAAGGGACGGGGTGTCGGTGGCGCCGAGAACGAGGCCGAGCACATCGACCCCGTGGTCCTTCCACTCTGCCCACAACGCCTCGGCGAGCACCGTGTCGAACGCCTTGGTGGCGCAGTATGTGGCGATGTGAGCCGAGCCGGCCCAGCCGGCGAACGATGAAACCAAAACCATCCCTCCACGTCCTCGCGAGACCATCTGCCTCCCGAAGTGATGGGCGCCGTGGAGAACGGTGTTGCAGTTCCTCCGGACAAGGGCTTGCAGATCGTCGATGGACTGATCGACGAGAAGCAGACTCCGAGAATCGGCACCGGCGTTGTAGACGAAGAGGCCGACCTCGAGATCAGCGGTGGCCGCAGCCAATGCGGCACCGGCGTCCTCGGCGCTGAGATCGAGGACCACCACCCGGGTATCGACGTCGAGTCGGGTGGCGATGTCTTCGAGGAGGGCGCCCCGCCGGGCCACCAGCACGACGTTGACACCCCGACGGGCCAGCTCCTCGGCGAAGGCTTCACCGGTGCCGTCCGATGCCCCGGCTACGACTGCCCAGGGGCCGTAGGAGAGGCGGAATGCCTCGCTCATGCGATCGCCGCAGCGATGGCCGCCAGGTACAGGCTGGACGCCTGGGCATCGGTTCGCGGATCCTCACTGAAGCCGTGGTGATTCTTCGGGGCGCAGTAGAGCTCCACGGGCACGCCCGCGGCCAGCAGCCGAAGGGCGTACTCGATGCCCTCGTCCCGGAGGGGGTCGTAGCCCCCGACCTGGATGAAGGCTGGAGGCAGCCCTGTGAGGTCCCCGGGCCGGCCCGGGGCGGCCCAAGCTGGAGTGTCGGCGCGATCGGTTGTGCCGAGGTAGGTGTCCCACATACCCCGAGCTTCTCTGGCGCCGAAAAAGGGGGCCTCGTCGAACTGGCGCATCGAGGGCGTCTCGCAACGGTCGTCGATGACCGGGACGACCAGCCCCTGGAACGTGATGCGGGGACCACTCCGATCCCTGGCTAGCAAGGTCACCGCGGCAGACAGCGCCCCGCCGGCGCTGGCTCCGGTGACAACCACCCGGGACGGGTCGATATTGAGTGATTCAACGGCCCAGCACAGGGCGGCATAACAGTCCTCTACGCCAGCAGGGTAGACATGGTCGGGGACGATCCGGTAGTCAACTGACACCACCAATGCGCCGAGCATGGCCAAGCGAGCGTCGAACGCCGGAAACATGTCGGGACGCATGGCGAAGGCTCCGCCGTGGATGCTGACCACCAGTGGTCTGGTCACAACCTCGCCAATGGGCCGGTAGAGGAGCACCCGGACGTCGGGAGCGCCAACTGGCCCAGGAGCGAGCCGCTCCTCGATGGCGACGGCCGCCCTCATCTCGTCGGTCAACTCCTGACCCGGGAAGGGCTCGATGGCAGAGGGGTCCATCACGGCACGACGATGATCCGCGCTGGCCCGTTGGCATCTCTGGCGTCGTTCAGAGCAGTTGGAACCTCGTCAAGTCCCACCGACCGCCCGTACATCGGGGCGACGTCCAGCCTGCCTTCGCATACCTCGACAAACGCCTCGTTCCAGTGGGTCATCGACGGGCCGCCGCCGAACTGAATGTTCAGCCCCTTGCGTTTGGCCACCATCGTGTGGAGGTGATCACCTTCGGGCGGTCCTCCTGCGGAGAAGATCCTTGTGCCCCGCTCGCATCCCTTGACGATGGAGTCGAGCACGCCGGGGACGCCCACGCACTCGAACACCACACAACCGGGCAGATTAAGCAGGGCCATCATGTCCCGGACCGGTTCGGGGGCGCCATAGGCCACCTCGCGCCATGAGGAATAGGGAGACACATCGGCCGGGTCCACCACCACATCCGCGCCCATCTTCCGGGCGGTGTCCCGTCGGGATTCGACGAAGTCGGCGGCCACGATCGGACCGATGCCTAGTGCCTTGAGTGAGGCGACAGCGGCAAGCCCGATGGCCCCACAACCGATGACCAACGGGACCTCGTTTGAGCCCACGTCGGCTCGCTTGACGTATGACCATCCCACCGAGACGGCATCGGCAATGGACACCAGCTCGTTCGGGAGGTCAGTTGGCACCACCTGGGCCATCCCCTCGGTGAGGAGAAAATACTCTCCAAAGCCGCCCGGGGCTTCGTGGCTTTGCCCGATGATCCTGACACCGTCCTTACTCAGGAGGGCCGGAATGGAGCTCACTCGGGTACCGATCGGCCAGAGCTGCCTAGTGTTCGGTCCGTACTCGATCAGCTCGGCGCAGTACTCGTGACCCATCACGATGTCGGCGCCCGGGTCGTAGTGGGACATACCGCTGTCATCATCGGCGTCACCCTCGGGATGATCCATGAAGTGGATGTCCGATGCGCAGATTCCACACGCTAACGAACGGACAAGGATCTGTCCGTCCCCAGGTATCGGGTCGTCGGTTTCGCGCACCTCAATAGACCCGCCCCGCAATACCGCTGCGCGCATACGCACCTCCCCTGGCGTTAAGGGAGACTCTATCCTAAAACTGCTTGGGTCGAGCGGGTCCCTCACTCTCTTTCTGCGATACGGTCAGGTGGCCATGACCCGCTTGACCAAGGTGGCCGGTGATGCGGCCAGAGGCCGTCCGCGTGACACCAAAATTGACGCCAGGGTGTTGGAGGCGACGGGCGCTCTTCTCGCCGAACAAGGCTTTAGCGCAACCACGATCCAGGCTGTCGCCCGACGTTCCCGCGTGCACGCGTCTGCGATCTACCGTCGCTGGCCGTCCAGAATCGAGTTGATCGAGGAAGCCGCCGCCCCCGCTTCTGGCGAGCTAGCCGTCCCCGTCACGGGCGATTTGCGTAAGGACCTGGGTCGCTTCATAAGAGCCTATGAGCGAGCCTTTTCTTCACCTGCGGCACGTGCGGCGATCCCGGCGTTGCTCAGCATCTATCAGCACGGTTCCACCCAGCGGAAGGCGCAAGATTGGATCCACCTCTCGGTGCGGCCGAACTTCTACGAGATTCTGTCGGCCGCCGGAACGGACAGCGTCGATCCGTCAGTCGACCCAGACGATGTCTTCGACCTACTGCTTGGAGCGTTGTTGGCGAGGGCGCTGATTCCAACCGTCAGGGGTCGAAATCGATCCGTCGAGAGAACGGTGGATTTGGTCGAGCGGACGCTGCGCCCACTAGGAACAACGCTGCCGAGCCGGGCAAAAGCGACTGACACGACGAGAGGTTGACGAATCGGGACTCGTGGCAGCCAGTTCAGCCTCACATGGATAGAGGGAGTCCCCCTGTCTAGAGGCAAGGACCTTCCTGTGTGGTCAGGCGTCCATTCGGCGCAACGTCGCTCCGAGATTTCAATGCCGAATCCCAGAAGTCAGAGTGCTCATCCTTTCGACGGCCGCCCTGCGGTCGGCCTGGAGGGCAGCAGACGAGTTGGCCAAGTCGACAGGCTCCGAGAACTCTGTTGGACCGGAACCAAATGCATCGAATATTCGTCTGCCGACGACATCCGGATCTGATGGATGCTGCAGGCGCCAGCGGGCGGACCGCAAAGGGCCCGCAGAACTCCCCTCGCCGCTATCACCATCTGCGGGCGCGGCAATGGGGTCCGAGGAACCATCTGCCTGTCCCTGGTAGGTCTCGGTGCGAGTCGCACCGACCACGTATGAAAAGGCGTCGACTCCGTACTCCCTGAGCTCGGCCCAGAGACCTTCTGCCAGAATCCACTCGTAGGCCTTGGCGGCGAAATACGAAGCGAAGACCTTTGCCCCCTGAAATGCGCCCATCGACGTGACGAGCACGATCGCACCGTGCCGACGAGCCACCAGTGGCTGTCCATAGTGATGCACCAGTGCGGTCGGGACCGTGCAGTTCACTGCGATGTTGTCCACATGCTCGACCAGCGGAACATCAAGAAACGGTCCACGCGGCTCGGCAGCGGCGTTGTAGATCAGCGTGCCCACGTCGAGATCCTCGGTAGCGCTGATGATGGACTCGACTGCCTCAGGATGTGCCAGATCGACCGCGATCGACCGCACCTGCACACCATGCGACGCCTCCATGGCGGCCCCCCGTTCGTCGAGCAGTGCCTTCCTGCGGGCGACGGTGACCACGTTGAGCCCGCGGCTGGCAGCTTCGTCAGCCGCAGCTGCGCCGATGCCGGCTGATCCTCCGATGATGAGCGCCCACGAACCATAGCGTTCGTCAAAGTTCATGGCTCCCCCTCTCCGATCGAAATGCCTTCCCGAGGCCGCTCAGAGCGCCTTTCGATACCAGCACCGGCGAGCTTACGTGCCGGTCTTCAGGTTGTAGGTCCTTCCCGCCGAGACATTTAGGACTCCGCCGCTGCACGTGTAAGGGGAAAGCTGCTTGAAGGTGCCGTCGCTGGTGGTGCGGAGCAGCGTGAGACAGCCCGTGGGGATCTTCAGTGCCGCCGGGTAGTAGATGGTGCCGAGCCCACCGGAGATCGGGTCGGTGTAGGTGTATCCACCGGTGACCATGCTCTCGAGACTGGCTCCGGTCACCTTGTTGGGATCGCCCCCGACTTTCTTCAGATCGGCCCTCAGCATCTGCTCGAGCATGATGGCCGACCAGTATCCGGCCGATGTGGCCACAGTGAGGTAGGGCGGGGCCCCAACCGACGTCAGGTCCTTAATGGCCTGTTTCACCGCAGGAGTGCCGTTCTCGTCGGCTGGGTACAGGTCGGAGATGTACGACCCGGCGAGGGCGGCTTTCTCGCTGGGCTGCGAGGCCAGCTCGCCCGGCAGGTAGGTGCTGCCGTTATAAATGGCACCCTTAAAGCCGTCCGCCTTCAGCGCCGCCGCCAGTCCGACACAGTCCGGTACCCCGAGAACCTCGAAGGCGATGTTGGCTCCCGAGCCGATGACCGCCTGGGCGTAGGGCTGGTAGTTGGTGGTGCCAATCACAGCAATGGGATCCGCGCTGTAGACCACCTTCGCCCCGACATGCTTGAACACGGCTCCGAGGGCCGAGAGGGTCGGGGGGATCTGTGGGATGTTGTTGCCGATGAGCGCCACTTTGACCTTCTCTGGTGTCTTGGTCTGGCCCAATCCGGCAAGCAACTCGTTCAGCCCGGTGATGGACTGGGCGTTGATGTTGCCTTGGTTTCCGTTGACCCCCCACGCCCAGTTGGTGTCCTTGTACGCGGAGTTGTCGGCATAACCAATGGCCGGCACCTTGCTCGTCGCCAGAAACTGCGAGGTCGACGCATCGGCAACCGAGCTCACGAACGGAGCGATGACGTTCACGTGGTCGTTCTCGATCAGCTGCTGGGCGTTCTGCAGGCTGGTGGAGGGGCTGTAGTTGTCGTTCAGGGAGCCGACGAACTTGATCTTCCTGCCATCAAGGCCGCCTGCTTTGTTGAACCGGTAGATCCCCGCCTGGAACCCCTGGGCCGTGCCGTCTCCCACCCCGAGGTCGTAAAGACCGCCGACCACGATCGGAGTGGTGCTGGTCGCACTGGTCGCCGGTGTGACACCGACGACCGAAAACAACCCTGCGGCGATGACCAAGGACCCGACGACGCCGAGCCAACGGGACTTCTTCATGACTGTTCCCCCTACTGTTGTTCCGTACCTATCGGTACCGAGACCGCCAACTGCCTCGCATCGGACACGATGCAGATTGCGGTCTCCCCCATCCGTCATCGTGCCATCTTTTTGGAACGCGCGGGAGACCTTTTAGATCCGAGCTTCACGATGCATCAAATGTCTGCACCCTGGCCTCTTCGGCACCACGCACCCTCGACATGCCGTTGCGGCTGGCGACCCTCACTTCGACAGACCGAACGTCATCTTGCACGTGCAACAGTGTGGATTGGAATATCGGAAGTGATTTCGGAGGTTCGAGGAGATGGCGTTGGTTGACAGAGCAGACAGGCAGGCTCCTCGTGCCGGCGTGGTCGGGTTGGGAATGATCGGTGGTGGCGTGGCCGTCAGCCTGGCGAGGAGCGGACGCACTCCTGCGGTGTTCGACATCCGACCGGATGCAGCAGACAAGCTCGAAGGAGTACCGCCTTGCTCACCGACGGCCGGTGACGTGGCCAGGCTCAGTGATGTCGTCATGGTCGCCGTCGTCGATGCCGACCAGGCAAGGAGCGTGCTGGCTGGGGCCGGCGGGCTTCTGGCATCAGCCCGGCCGGGAATGATCGTGGTGCTCTTGTCCACGGTCGCCGTGCCCGTCGTGCACGAGTTGGCCGAGCTGTGTGCGGGCTACGACGTGGTGCTCTTGGACTGCGGGGTCACCCCAGGGGACAAGGCCGCCCAGAACGGACTCGTCGCCATTCTGGGCGGTCCCGAAGACGCCGTGGCCGAGGCCATGCCGGTACTCGACGACTTCGCCAAAGTCGTCATCCACTGTGGTCCGTTGGGTAGCGGGATGGCCACCAAGATCGCCCGGAACGTCGTCACCTACGGAAGCTGGAGGGTGGTGCGCGAGGCGAGCCTGCTGGCGGCACTGCAAGGGGTCGACCTGGCCCGGCTCATCGAGGTCATCGAGGAGTCAGACCCGGAGGGCCGGACGCTCCTCCAGATGCTGAAGCTCCAACTGGCTGGCTTCGACGGGGCGGCGATGGAGGCTGCCGGCGTTCTCACCCTCATGGACAAGGACCTGGCGGCCGCACAGGATCTCGCCTCCGAGCTAGGAATGGACGTACCGCTGGTCGACGTGGCACGTCGCAAGGCCACCGACACCCTCAGTCTCTCGATTCCCAAACCACCCTCATGAGGGGCCGTTGGCCTTCCCCGACGCTTCCTTGTCATCAGTGAGTAAGCGGCGTGTGGTGAGACCGATAGCTCGACGGAGGCATCTGGCGTCGCGAGACCAAAGCACCAGACCATGAACACCAAGATTCGATCCCGAGCAGCACGGGTATGAGACACCGGCGCCGGGTGTGGCGGGCGGATTTTCCCCCCCATTCAACGTGTGCCCGCCCGGCGCACCCACAAGGGTTTGGCGCCCGGGCCCTCAGTACCGCTCAACAGCAGGCAAGCTGGCTGTCTCGGCTTGGTGTCCCTTGGCTCGCTGGCGCCGCTTCGCTGGCAGAAGGGCTCAGAGCTGACTCTTGGCGGCTGCGAGGCGCTCGGGAGCCATTCGCCGTTTGGCCGCCTTTACCTTGGTGGCGCCTGCCGCACACTGCAGTCGCATGGCGCGCCATGGATGACCGCTCCATAGGTGCGGTGATCAACGTTCCGGCAGCCCTGTTTGTGCGACCACCACAGCCATGCACCCAGAGCAAGCGTCACCAATGTCGTCGGGTTCACTGGGACCAACACTAGTGAGCAAGTGGCTCAACTGGCGAGCGCGCCCTCCACTTTCTTCAGGGAATGCTCCCAGAACCGATCGAGCACGACCTGCAGATGCGACGGAGTTGAGCCTGCACCGAGGAAACTGCAACCAGCCCGCCATGACGAGATGCCAAAAAGGCGCCTCAGCCAGATGAGCGTGCGAGCGGGAGGACGGCCGGCGCCCGGAGACAGGCGTTTTGCGGCGTCACTCAGGCCAGTCCGCGGAGGTCTGGGCTCCCAGTGAGCTGGACTTCTCCCACGACCCGTCGGCCACGTCGGCGCCTTCTGCCTTGAACTGGGACGGGCCAGAGGAGCAGCTTTCGCAGGTCAGGCGGGTGGGGGCCACTTCCAAGTGGGCGTCATCGATCGCCTGACCGCACGAGTCGCATGTGCCGTAGGTGCCTTCGTCCAGTCGGGCAAGGGCCTGCTCCACGGAATCGAGAAGGGAATCGACAACGGCGATGGCGTCTCCGGTTCGCTCGAAATCGTCCCGGCTCAACGCGGCGCCGGTGGGCTCCTCGGTCCCGCCCGAGGGCAGGACGGCACGGACGAAGTCGTTCTCCATGCCCGCAGCGTACCTTCGCCATGGCGACTTCCCCATAGGGTTGGAGCGTGGAGACCACGGGAACAGACGCACTCCACGGAGCCGACGCGGCTGCCGCACTCGCCGACCTAGTGGGCACGGGCCAGATGGTGCCCTGTCTCGACGGCATCGATCGTCCGGCCATCGAGCTCGACCAAGCCGCCTCGACGCAGGCCCATCCCGACGCGGCTGCTCGTGTCCAGGAGTTCCTTCCGTGGTACTCGAGTGTCCATCGAGGGGCCGGATACCGCTCGAGGCATGCCACAGCCGCCTACGAGGAGGCCCGCAAAGCCGTGCTGGCGTTCGCCAGACGGCCGATCGACGGTCCCGACATTGCCATCTTCTGCCGCAATACGACTGAGGCCGTTAACCAGCTTGCCTATCGCCTCCGGCTCGAGCCCACAGACGTCGTGGTGACCACCGTCGTCGAGCATCACGCCAATCTGCTCCCATGGGGCAGGGTCGCCACCCGTCGTTACGTCGAGTGCTCGGCCGATGGCACCTTCACCGTCGATGACGTGCGCACCGTCCTCGACTCCGGGCAACGTCCGGCCCTCTTGGCCATCACCGGGGCGTCCAACGTCACCGGCTGGATTCCGCCTATGGCCTCCATCATCGATCTGGCCCATGATCGGGGCATCCCGGTCCTTGTCGATGCCGCGCAGCTCGCACCTCACCGACCCCTACCGGCCAATGCTGATTTCCTGGCCCTGAGCGGTCACAAGCTGTATGCGCCTTTCGGGTCGGGGGCACTGATCGGCCCGCGTGCCCTCTTCGAGACCGGCGATCCGTTCTTGGCCGGTGGGGGCGCTGTGGACCTGGTCGGACTGGACGAGGTCATCTGGACCGCTCCGCCCGACCGCGAGGAGGCCGGGTCACCCAATGTGATCGGCGCCGTGGCCCTCCATGCTGCCATCGATGCGTTGACCTCGATTGGCTGGGACGCCATCATTCGACACGAAACGGCGCTGGCCCACCGAATGGTTCTCGGTCTCCGCTCGATCAACGGGGTCGACATCCTCGGACCGAACGGGGCCGTCCCCAGCCCGCTCGCCGGCGCCGATCTTCACGTAGAGACGTTGCCGGTGGTTGCCTTCAATGTGGTGGGCATGCACCACGCACTGGTGGCGGCCCGCTTGAGCGCCGAGTTCGGGATCGCCGTCCGCCACGGGTGCTTCTGTGCCCATCCGTATGTGGTCAGACTCCTCGGTCTAGGGAAGGGCGAGGTTGACGCCTACCGCCATGAGGTGCTGGAGGGGGACCACCGTCACGTACCGGGAGCCGTGCGGGCCAGTGCCGGGCTCGGAACCTCTGGTCACGACATCGATCAGCTGATTGCCGCTGTCGCCACTCTGGCCGGTGGAGCACCTGCGCCCGTGCCCTACGAACAGGATCCCGGCACAGGCGACTTCTTCCCGGTGACGGACCAGACCGGATGGCGGGACGCCGCGACGGAGCTGGGGGCGGCCTGCTCCAGAGGCTGACACCTCGTGCCCGTCCCGACCCCAGGCCGCTCAGCTTGCGGAACATCCAGCCGGTGGAGCTTGCACGAATGTGAACGTCGTGCTTCGGCGCCGAGTGAATCCCATGCTCTCGTACAGTCGGATGGCCTGGACATTTTCGTTTGAGACATGCAGGAACGGCAACTGCCCCCGTCCCATGATGGCCACAGCGACAGCCCGGACGAGGCGTTCTCCATGTCCCTGGCGCCGATGGTCGCTGCGGGTCGCCACGGCGCTGATCTCGGTGAAGCCCGGTGGACCTAGGCGCTGGCCCGCCATGGCGATGAGGTCACCATTCACACGGATTCCGAGATAGCCACCGAATGCAATCGTGCGCGGCAGGAACGGGCCGGGCCGGGCTTCGCCAACAAGGGCCAACATGTCGGCCACGTCGCTTTCCCCAAGGGCAAGCAGTTCGATTGACTGCTCAGGCTCCCGGAGGTCCTGGCCTAGTCCACCGCCCAGCATTTGAATCGCCCCGACCACTCGGAGGACGGTCCACTCCGGAGGGACGGACTCGCCGGGAAGGTTGAGGAGCACGGTTGTCCCACCCGGCTCGAGCAGCGTGGCCATATCGGTCCAGTGGGAAGGCCCCGGGTCTCCAGGAAATCCGGCGAACGGGCAGATAGAGCTTTGGAACTTGGCCGCCAGGCCCGTGGACGTTCCCAAACTCTGCTGAGGTCCGGACAAAGCGTGCCACACCGGGTTGTCCAGCTCGATCACGTGAAAGTTCCTCAGGGGTCTGCTCGAGACCGGGTCGCGTTGCTCCGGTCAAACTAAGGGGACTGTACGCAGTACCCAACTTCGTCGCACAATAAAATCCTCGCTTCAAGGATCGCCCCGTCCAAATGGCACCGACAGAGCCGATACGCTCCACGGCGGGCCGTTAGCTCATCGGGTAGAGCAGGGGACTTTTAATCCC
>PLSY01000360.1 GCA_003164275.1 Acidimicrobiaceae bacterium
GGAGGCGAAAGAGCAGGCTCAGGTCGCAGCCGGAAGCAGCGGAATGCTGGTCTGGAACTGGGTCCCGACCTCTGAGGGGGGGTGCACGTACGACGTCGCACCGTCGGATCCCCTGTTGAGCACCACCGGCACGGTGGGCTGAGACCACGGAGGCAGCCGCATCAGTCAGGCCGACCTCCCGTGCCTGCCGCTTGTCCGACGTCTCCAATGGTTCGCTATCCGCCGTCGTGCCGGTGGGGCTGATTCAGTCGATTTGATGAGCAATCGGTTGCGATTCTGATTGCGGAAAAGATTTGCGGCGCCGCATTGCGGTGACACTGAAGATTTACCAAGGCGTCACTTCAACTTCACCCGACGAGGACGAGACTCCGCGATGCTGTTTGCCAATCCCCGACCCATCCGAGCTCGTCGACGTTCCAAGGGAGTTCCTCAGCGTCTCCAACGACCAGTCCTTTACTAGATCGGCAGACATGGTGAAGATCGCATCAGGCGTACACCACCGCTTCTCATCCAGGAGAGCGGTTGCCATGATCACCGTCGCAAGTGTCGGATTGGCACTAGCTGCCATCGCAGAGCCTGCCGGTTCCGACGTTGTCACACCGCATCTGAACGCTCCCATTGTCGGGATAGCCAATGGTCCCAGCGGGAGCGGTTACTGGTTGGTGGCCTCCGACGGTGGTGTGTTCACGGGTGGGAACGCGGCCTTCTCTGGCTCCGCGGGCAACCTTCGTCTCAATAGACCGATTGTCGGCATGGCTGTCGATTCCAACGGGCTCGGTTACTGGTTGGTCGCCTCTGACGGCGGCGTCTTCAGCTTCGGAGAGGCACGGTTCTTCGGATCAACTGGTGATCTTCACCTGAATCGTGCCATCGTCGGCATAGCAGCTACCCCTGACGGCGGTGGGTACTGGCTCGTTGCCTCCGACGGCGGGGTGTTCTCATTTGGCGATGCCAGCTTCTACGGTTCCACCGGGAACCAGCGGCTCAATAGGCCAGTCGTTGGGATGGCAGCAACACCAAACGGGAACGGCTATTGGTTGGTCGCCTCCGACGGCGGCGTGTTTACTTTTGGCGATGCCCACTTCGAGGGATCGACAGGCGGCCGGGCCCTCAACCGTCCCATCGTCGACATGGCGGTCACTTCAGACGGACGGGGTTACTGGCTAGCAGCGGCGGACGGTGGAGTGTTCTGCTTTGGCGATGCAGCATTCGATGGTTCAGAAGCCGGCGCGACGCTCAACCAGACCATCGTCGGTATTACGCCATCGACAGCATCAGAGGGATACAAGCTGGCCGGATCAGGCGGAGTGGTCTTCGTCGAGAAGTCCGAGCCGCCTCCAGTCCTGAACTCTCCAGGAAACCCCGGAAGCAACTTGCCCGAGGCCCCCTTTGCCGTGGCCTTGCCCGCACTCGCCTTGGCTCTCCTCGGCGTCACACTGCTGTTCCGGCGGCGTCGGGCCGCAATCGATTCATGACCCAGTTGAGCTGTGCCACCGATCCGCTGGGTCAAGCTCGCCGGGCCGGCGCTCAACACCAGCGACTGGAAGGACTGCCTTTCCATGGATTTCAGATGCAGGCTGCACCGGCACAAGTGGAGTGCCTCCCACACCCTGTCCGTTTGGAGAGCTGATCTCGGTCGAACTGTTCGGGTCTCGAGTCGGGCTTGCTACCGATGCGGTTTCGTCGATGAGCACGTTATCCGCCAAAAGGCACCGGTAGCCCCGTTCCTGTCCGACGATGATTAGGTCGGCCCCGTCACTCGGTGGTCCTGAGGCGGTCGAGCTCGGCCTCTGGATCGATGTCGCCACGCTGCATCGGCTCCATCGTTTCGCCTTGTCTCTGGCCTCGGCAGGCGGAGGTGACGAACAACGGTGACGACTTACTCTCCCGTGACCCTCAGATGTTGTCACTCTTCACGTAGTTCGCGAAACGTTCATTGATCGTTCGGCGCGATGTAATGCCAAGATCATGTTGACGTCCGATGCTGTGGTCCTGGCCATCCACTCAGCTCTCCCTCCTTGGAGGAAAAGCATTTCGAGGTGCTGGCTCAGACGCTCAGCTACCGATCCGCCTAGGTCTTCGAGCACCGAAGCGGCTCTTTGCAGATCGCCATGACTGTCGTTGAACTNNAGATGACAGACGAATCTCAACCGGGACCCGGTTGGTGGAAGGCATCCGACGGCAACTGGTATACGCCCGAACAGCACCCGTCCTATCGACCTTCGGCTGACCCTCCGGTCCTCAATGGGCGTCCCTCGGCCACCACGCCACCGGCGACCGTGGCCCCGTTGCCGTCCATGTCATCTGCCGCCACTCCGCAGACTGAAGCAGCCGTGAGGACAGGGGGGCCAGAGACCAGTTCCACCTCTCCGGCACCCGAGAACTGGAGGCCCATGTCAACAGCCAGGCCGGAAGACCCTAAACCGGCTCAAGTCACCCGGCAGCCAGAGACGGCTCCTCCGGCTCCACTCGATGGTCGGGCAAACCAAGAGTCGTTCGTGGGGTCGATCGCCGCACTCAGTGAGATCGACGCACTTCTCGCTGATGCTCAAGCCAAGCATTCGGCAGGTGACAGCAGGATTGACGCAACGGCATCGCTGGCCATCTATGCGCTGAAGGGCCTCGGACTTCTCGCCTCGAGAGTGGACTCACTCTCTGACCGTATCGACGACCTGGACGAAGGCTCGGCCGGAACGTCGGCGCACCCATTGGATGTAGGACGGGAGCTGGACAGCCTTCGTGCCGAGGTGAGAAGCCTCAGCAAGGCCGTCGGGAGGAGAATCCGATAGCGGTCTGATCGACGGAGCCGGGTCGATCCGTCGTGAGATCGACTGGAGCACATGCCGAGGGAGCCCAGTGATCCCGGACACTGTGTCCTAGACCAAAGTCGCCCGTTTAGCGGGCGGGTCGGCAACCTTCGACAGGGATCAGTTTGTTTGCGCGTCCGAAGCCAGGCAGATGGCTTCGAGCTCGATTGGCAGTTGGAATGGCGGTAACGAGAGCGACATCCATGCAATGACACCCACACCTCCGAGTACTTGCCGTGAGTAGCAACACTGAGGAAGTCGACGAGTCTTCTCCGATCAAAGTCCTATTGGCTGAAGACGATGAATCCTTCATCGATGCCCTGCTCATCGGGCTCGCACGGGAAGGCTTCGATGTGACCGTGGCCAGAGACGGGAACGAGGCGCTGCGACTCTTCGCCTCCGTAGATCCCGACCTGATCCTTCTCGACCTCATGCTGCCCCGTCTGTCGGGGATCGATGTCTGCCGATCGATCAGGGCTCAGTCGTCCGTTCCCATCATCATGGTCACAGCCAAGGGAACCGAGATCGACACAGTCGTCGGGCTCGAAGTTGGGGCTGACGACTACGTGACCAAGCCTTATCGTCTGCGTGAGCTGGTAGCCCGGATGAGGGCGGTCCTACGGCGAACACCCGCAACGGCCACGACATCGAACACGCAGAGCCTGCTTCTCAACGGCCTTCCCGATAGACGGAAGAGCCCCGATGCCATCGTCGATAGACCGATCCTCAAAGCGGGCGGCGTCGAGATCGATCCTGACAGGCACCTCGTGTTCATCCGCGAACATGAGGTCCACTTGCGACGCAAGGAATTCGAGCTGCTCTCGTTGCTCATGGAGAACACCGGTCGCGTGCTCACTCGGTACGTACTCATCGAACGGATTTGGGGCCCTGACTACTTCGGGGACACCAAGACGCTCGACGTGCACATCAAGCGTCTTCGAACCCACGTCGAAGAAGACCCAGCCTCGCCGAAACTGATCACCACCATCCGGGGTGTTGGCTATCGATTCGACGCACCCCGCCCCTGAACATTCCTGTGCTTGGGCTGCGGAAGTAGGGCATCGGTTTCGGCGGCGAGGTGTCCGCGGGCCTAGCACTCGTTTGCAAGAACGACGCAAAGAATTCATCTGCAGATAATCCGTAACTTGCAGAGTCAATCAAGGATGCCTGGCAGCCTGTCGATAGGAGGAACGACGCTAACTCGGAGCTGACATCATGAATGCCATTCCATTCCGGATTTGCCCAAACTGCGGTTCGGACGATGTGCCTACCCTCGTGGTTACCAGCACCTACCGGCCAGGGCATGGCTGCAGTTGGCGCTGTCATTCGTGCCAGTGCTTTTGGTCCGACGGTGACAAACGCTCTTCCAGTCAGGTCCCGATGGATACAACAGCGAATCCCTCAGACGAGCGCCTTACGCAACCGGACAGATAGCAACAGACCGTCGTCCCGCCCTCGGCGGCAGCTACAAGGACAGCCTCACTGGGTCAAGATGCTCGGCGACCGACAGGATTGGCCTCTGACCACTCGTACTGACAGTTGCGACACTGCAGCGAGATTCCAGGGTCGTAATCCTTGCCCGGCCAGCTGGTCCCCCGGACGATCAGCTTTGGAACATGAGGAAGACTGCACCGCGGACATTCAAAGTGCGAATCGTTCATGGGTACCCCTACCATCGGGTGGCACCATTGCCGACAGGCCACGATTGCCAAAGGCTAGTGAGCAAGAACCGTTCGCGCCACTTCACAATCAAGTTGAGGAGCAAGACAACCTTGGTCGACTGAACCCCTCGCGGAACCGAGATAGCGGCCGTCATTTCGCCGACCGCCAAGCCTTCGTTCGCCTCTTTGCGTGGCTGCAGAGACACCACTTGTGACAGTTCGCACAACCACCCCCCAAGGTTCATCACGACCTCACAAGTAGGTAACCCACGGCAAACGTCGCTCCGTCAAGATGCGCCTGACTAGCGGAAGGCGAACTGTTATGCGGAGGTTGGTGGTGGCGGTCATTGCGGTGCTCAGCATGGGCGCTTTCGTTGGCGGAACCATAAGTACGGCGGGTGCGGCGCAGACAGCCACGCAGAGTCTCAACCGATACTTGGACCTATCCGACTCCTCAGTCCACTGGACGACAACCAACGCCTCGCAGGTTCCGACCGGTTTCACTCAGGAGGGCTCGCTCGGCGACATCCTTCCCAATTCGGGACCGGGCCTCTTGGCTCTCTATAGCTGTCGGGACGGCGGCGACGGAAACTATCTCTCCATTGATCAAAGCGGGCACTGCGAGGCGGACTCCCAGCCTGGGCTTGTCACCCACTCGCTGGGTATCGACGGCTATGTCTACGCCGATCAACCGACCGAAGGCACGTCGACCGTCCAGCTGTACCGCTGCTTCAGACCCAGCCCCTTCGACCACTTCGCCACAACTGTCCCCCCGGTGACGGTAAACGGGCAGCGGCGCTGCGGGGAGGACCCGACTGACTATACGTTTGAGGGTTCCTTAGGTTGGCTCGTGCCTGCCTCTCCTCCAGCGAATACGCCAGAGGTGCCCTACACAGTCGTCCTTCCGCTCGTCGCCTTCCTGCTGCTCGGCGGAGTCATATGGTGGCGACGCCACCAGGCTGCTAATCGTTTTACCGGATGAGGTGCCTGGTTCACAACAGCACCTCGACCTCCGCATAGCCAACTCACCTGACTGAGATCTTCCCCACCTCCTGACACGTCGGCGACAATGAAGTGAATCCTCAAAGACAGCGCTCCCTCCCCCGACTGCCAATTCTTTGTCTGCTGGTCGGAGCCGTGGCGTTACTCGGAATTGCGCTGGCTGATCCCGCTGGAGCGACGCTCGCTTCGTTCAACACCACTGCAGTCTGCAACACCACCGTGGACAGCGGAATCTGCATTGCAGAGGTCGGCGCCGCTTACTCCGCTTCGAGGGTCTCCCTTGACATGCATGTAGGTCAAGCAACCGACCCGAATGCGGATCCGAACTGGCAGACAGGGAACACAACAATTGGATGGTCAATCTTTGTGAATGGAAAATCATCACCTTCATACGTGGCCGTGCTGCTGATGGACACGACCGCATTTCCCGCCGTGCTGACTGGCGCAGTCACTACAGCAGACGGCACATCGGTTCTCTGCTTTGGCGCTCCAGACGTCGCTGTGACCTTCAACACAACCACCAACGCTTACGGGATGGGATTCCCTGCTTCCTGCCTGGGCTCGCCTGCAACCTTCAGCATCCGAGGGACTTGGGCCTATTTCACCGGCACGGTCGAGGATTTTGCCAACACGCCCAGCGCAGCGGAGCCACCGTGCTGCACCGTGTCACCAGACCAGACGGCAACCGCTGTAGCTCCCACAAGTACCGATCCCACCACCAGTCCGTCTGGTACATCCAGGACCACGAACGGCTCAACCAGCACGTCCACCTCAACCAGCACGACTGTCCCCTGCACAACGCGAGTTACCGCCCCGACTCAGACAAACTCGGCCTCGCCTGCCACCATCGAGTCGGCGGGGGGAGACGGCCACGTGCTCACCTCTGCCTCGAGATCGACCTCGCCGCACGCAGCCACGCTCTGTCCGACGACAACCACCACCTTGCCTGGGATTGGACGAGCAACCNNNNGACGCACCTCCAATCTCAAGCACTCGTTTGTGCCCGAGTCGCCAGGCATCCGGTCTCGTCGAATTGATGAGTAGCAACCACCAGGACTTGTATCCTTTCGATGTGGCGCCTCGACTCTTGACGATGCGCCGGAAGCGGGCGAAGTCATGAGTGACACCCAGCCGGCATCTGACTGGTGGCAAGCTTCCGACCTCAAGTGGTATCCGCCGCAGCAGCATCCTGACTTCCGTGTACATGGACCAGCACCGCGGCCGCCAACCCTCTTCGCCCCCCAAGTGGCCGATGTGGCGGGCATCTCGCCCGTTGGCGGTCCGCCAGACGGCTACTGGCAGGGAACCGACGGCTGGTGGTATCCGCCAAGTCCCACTGCTCCCAACGACAATCGAGGACCCAAGAAGTCGGTTATGAGACGAGTTCGCTTTTGGTTGCTCGTTGTGTTCATCCTCGGCATCACCGGAGTGGCGGCAGCCCTACTCTTCGGGTCGGCAACCGTCGATAACGATACTCACGGAGCTCACACCGTTGTCTACTCAGCGACGGGAACAGCCTCGGTCGCAGACATCGATTACAACCCCCTCCGTGCGGGGAACGGACAAGACGGTCGGGTGCGGGTCACCAATACCTCTCTTCCTTGGAGGAAGACCATCACTACCTCCGGACCCCTGAACATTCTCAACGTCTCGGTGAGGACGGGTGCCGGCACTGTGACATGCAAAATTACGGAGGACGGGAAACTCCTGACTACGAACTCGGTCTCGGGCGCCTCCGCAATGGCTGAATGCTCAGCACCTGGGAGCTAATTGAGCAGATCAGGACAGACCGATGTCTGCGGTAGTCGGCTCGTCCAAAGAGGATCAACATGGAGGATCGCCGTCACTCTCGCTCGCCCTGCCTCTGACAAGCGTGCTGCGTTGACCATGGCTCGTCTTGGCCCACTCCGAGGTGACCAGCTTGACCGCGAGTTAGCTCATAGTTCATGCGCAGTTAAGCACCGCTTCACCATCGCAGTGTTAAAATTGCACGGCGACCTTGGACGGAATCCCGGTCCGGATGATTGCATGTCATGGAAAGCGAGCGATGGCGGACAATGCCCACGAAGCCAAGTCCGGCTGTCCCCGTCCTAGCCAAACTGGCGTTGATCTCCGTTTTGTTTATTTCGGTGAGTGCTGTCGCCATCGTTTCCGCTACAGCGTCAACGCCTTCAACCGAGCGGACTTCGGGAACTCCGGCCGTTCTCCCGGTAAAGACCCTTAGCCTTCCCCTCGCTAGTCAGTTGGGCACACGTGGGAGGCGGGTCGTCGGCCTCATGGTCGGCTCGTCGCCGGTCGTTCCGAAGCAATCAAGGGGAGGCGCCCAAGGCCCATCCCCCGTTCATCGCGTTGTCGGACCAACCGGCGCGGACAGGTATGCGGACTTCAGCACCAACTGGGCCGGGCAGATCATGAGTGGCAGCCTCTACTCTGGAGCCAGCGGGACCTGGACGGTGCCTGCCGTCACGGCCTCCATCACTGCCGAGTACTCAGCTACCTGGATCGGTATTGATGGGACTTCGAGCAGTTCGCTCATCCAGACAGGCACCACACAGGAGTCAATAGGTGGTGTCACGCAGTATTTCCCATGGTTGGAGCTGCTTCCTGACTCATCGCTCGAAATCGACGCACCGGTGTCTCCAGGAGACCGGATGCAAGCAGCAATCACCGAGACCTCGCCAGACGTCTGGGCCATCGATCTGGAGGACATTTCAGCGAACTGGATCTATACGGGTTCGTTCAACTATTCGACTCCGGGGCTGTCAGCAGAGTGGATAGAAGAAGCTCCCACGATCGGCGGGAGCCAGTCAGTATTGGCAGCCTTCGACCAGATCTCCTTCACCGGAATGGCCGTGACTTCAGAGACCCCAGGTTCGCAGCTGACCCCGTGCCTGATGGTTAATCCCGCAGGTACCGCCATCATCGCTTTTCCCGGTGCCTACGACTCGGCCACTGAGTCGTTTACCGACTTCGCTGGGTCACCACCGCCGGTAGTCACGTCGGTGACACCCGCTCAAGGCACTGAGACGGGAGGTACACAGATAACCATTTCGGGCGCCTTCCTCATCGGGATTGGCTCGGTGGATTTCGGTTCGAGTGGGGCGAACTTCCAATCGACGGGAATCGGATCGGTCACGGCAACAACGCCCGCCCACGGTTCGGGCGTTGTTGACATCACGCTCACCACGCCCGGAGGGCGCTCCGCTGTAACCGATCTAGACCATTTCACCTATACCACTCCGTCTCCAGTTCCCCCATCCACGCCCATAAACACGCCCACGACGAGCTCGTCACATGGGTATTGGCTAGTCGGAGGGGACGGCGGGATCTTCACGTTCGGCTCGGCTCAGTTCTACGGCTCTGCCGGTGACCTCCAGCTGCAGAGGCCCGTTGTCGGCGTAACCCCAACCGCAGAACATAGTGGCTATTGGCTCGTCGGCTCCGATGGTGGGACGTTCGCATTCGGCAGCGCCGGGTTCTTCGGATCCATCCCGGGTCTCGGAATCGAACCGGCAGGAACTTCGGGTTCTGTTCAGGTGCTCAGTGCTCCGATAGTCGGAATAGTGCCTTCAAACGACGGTCGCGGGTATTTCATGGTCGGATCGGATGGCGGCGTATTCGCATTTGGCGATGCCCAGTTCGAAGGGTCTTGCCCCAGCATCGGTGGCTGCTCTGGAGCAGCAGTTGCTGTGATGCCTGATGCCAGCGGAGACGGATATTGGCTCGTGACAGCAACGGGCAACATTTATACGTTCGGCGATGCAGGATATTACGGTGCCCCCGGAGCCTCGGCTGGTGCCATCACTTCAGCAGTTCGCACGCCAGACGGAAGCGGTTACTGGATCCTTGCCGCCAATGGCGGTGTGTTCGCGTACGGTGATGCCAGCTATCTCGGCACTCCCCCGCCTGGAGCGGCCGGAGGATCGGATCCAGCGACTTCGATCTTCAGTACCGCCGATGGTGGCGGCTATTGGGTGTCGGCGGCAGATGGATCGGTATATCAGTTTGGAGACGCACCGGATGATGGGTCAATGTCTGGACATCCGCTGAACGCCCCTGTAATCGCCGCCGTCGGCTGGTAGCCGACGAGGAGACGCGACACCGACCAGATAGTCGGGCGCAACCAAGCTCACGACAACATCGTGAGAACATGTGACCGACGTCGACTCGGCGGTCGGGCACTCTCAGTCAAGGACTCACCGTCGAGAATCGAACAGCTCTATAACGTGCTGGGTCTCGTCGATTCCACGAGCCGCTGAAAGGAGAAGGATTGCGAGCTCATTGTCATTTGTCGGCATGAACTTGAGACCGTCCACCCGTTTCGATCAAGAATCCACCGTCCAACGAGTAGCGCCGTCCGTTTGTTGCCCTCGGTGAAGGCCTGAGACCGTGCAATGCGACCAACAGCTTGTGCCGCTGCCGCTAAGGGTCGGTTTCGCTCTGAAGTTGCCCCAACAGCCGTTCGACCCGCTCGAGCTCATCCGGCTCATCGAACCATTCATCGTCGTGCCTGACTGACTCGTTGATTGCGATGATGATGGCCAGATTGGGCAGCCTCAATTGGCGTGCAGGAAGTCCAGGAGCTCCTTGTATTCGACAAGTCGTTCAGCCAACCACGCACTGTCCTCTTCTCGCAGCGCCTCGATCTCTTCATGCCGCCTCGCCGAGGTGGAGGGCTCCGTCGTCATGCACTGATAGTACCTGGGCGCGCCTTCATGGCGCACTGCCAAGTGAGGACACTTGAGTTCTGACCGACGGACCCGTCGAAGCGGTCGAAAGGCGGTGAAACTCGGACTACCAGTGACAGAGCGATCTGGCCACCGATCGAACACGCTGAGAAGGTGTTCAGGTCCTGACCTTCAGGGACTCCAGAGGGAATCCCCAGGGTGGGTTATACGGGTTGTCGGCGACGCCCATATGTGCTGAGCGGTCTCGCCTAGTTGAACCGAGGAGGGAATGTTCCTCAGCTTCTTTAGCTGTGTCCGCGATAGTCCATGAAACACCGCCTCAGAGATCTCGGAGTTTGTTTTGACATTTCGACCTATTCGCTGACCAGATCGACCCGCAGCAGCGGACCGACCTCCTGACCGGTTCGATAGCGCTGAAGGACTTCAAGCTGGTTCAGGAGCTTCGCCTTCCTGCGTGCGAAGTGGCTTTCGATCTTTATGATTCGGTCTAGCTCAGCTGGCGGTGGCAGGATGGCATTTCTCTCTAGAGCCTTTCGCCGGAACTCCATGTCAGTGTCACGCCGGTCAATGCGGGCGAGCTCAGCCCTACCGACGTCCACCATCGCCTGAAACAAGTCGCCGGCTGTTAACCCAACTGACTCAGCAAGTTTATGTAAGGCATTTCGCAGGGTACCGGCCGTCCACGACCTTTTAACGAGAGTCCTATTGATGAGGTCTTTCGGGATATTGAGTCCGCTCACGGATACAAGAACCAGGGCTCCCTCCCAATCGGGATCTGTCAGTAGTGCTTCACCATCTAGATTCTTGAGTGACTTAAGGAGCTCAACGCATCGGCGCATATCGTAGTCGAATTGTTCATATAGCAGTTCCATTGATGACTTGTAAGCACTTATATCCGCGTAGCTCTTCGGATTTTCAATTTTCGCATACTCAGCATCGATCGCTGCGGTCTCCGCCCGGACGACCCGCCTGTTTCTCCAATCGATCATTGCTATGTCTTGCACAATGTCCTCTTCCGGAGCTCCAACAGGTTTGAAGTAATCCCAGCACCGCTCTAGGTAGTTCTCAAACTCACCATCGGGTTCTCCACCCGCAGTCGGATTGGTCGAATGCATCCCGGACTTAAGGGCGTTTCGGGCCACCTTGCTCTTTCCTTCGGGAGTTCTCGGACCGCCACCTGCAGGTTTTGCTAAGCGAAACTCCGGGGCCGGCGAGCCATGCCCTCGATTTGTGTCTGAAACATCTTTGCTTGTCATGGGTCACCTTCAGATCTGATTGATGTAAGTGATTCGAGCGTCAGTAAGTGTCTCAAAACATTTCATCCGATAGTTGGACTACTTGCGAGTTATCAGTGGCACGCTCAGCGAAACGCGCAGTCAGCGAGTCAACCGGACGGCATGCGAATTGACTTGAGCCGATGGCCCGCACGTCAGGCGCCCCACTGATGCTGGGGTCATAGCGAATAATCGCGTGAGCGGCTGGGTCGACTCGGCCTGCTGTTGCCCTAATCAGTTCATAAAGCCCCCGCCCAATGGTCCGATGTGGCGCTGCGAATGGGTGAGACGGGCAGGTCGGTCATCCGGGCGAGCAGGAGGGTGGCTGGCGTACCCGAGCGGAGGTCAGCGACCCAGGTGTCGGGGTCGTATTCGACGCCGACACCCGGCACATCGTCATCACCCGGATGGTCTCTGACCCCCGCACCCGTGAGTACATCGCCCGACGAAATGAAGGAAGGCCAGACCAAGAAGGNNGCGCTACATCGCACGAGAGGTCTACGACAACCTACCGATGGACCATCTCGCCCTTGACAGTCCATAGAAGCAATCGTTCGGGGACAGGGTGACATCGAGGGGCAAGGTTGTCTGCAAAATCGACAATTGGGGATGCTCACTCTCACCTGCTCACGTGGATGTGGGGATCGCACTAGCGCTGGGAACGGGAGATTACGCTTCGCTCAGCCGATAGATGAGGTGAACCATGGCACGATCACGGACGAGCAAGAGGAAGCGGGGATGAAGGGCAGCTTTCGTGATCTGTTGGAGGCAGCGCCGGACGCGATGGTGATCGTCGAGGCCGAAGGAAAGATAGTGATGGTCAACGGGCAGACAGAAAAGGTCTTCGGCTACCTGCGTGAGGAGCTGGTGGGCCAGCGCGTCGAGACGTTGGTGCCTGAGCGCTTGCGCGAGAGCCACTCTTCTCATCGCTTTGAGTACGCCGCCGATCCCCATGTCCGTTCGATGGGAGTGGGTTTGGAGCTCTACGGTCGGCGCAAGGACGGAAGTGAGTTCCCCGTCGACATCTCGCTCAGCCCCCTCCACACCGAAGATGGCTCGTTTGTATTGAGCGCCATCCGCGACATCACCGAGTGGAGGCATGCCGAACAGGATGCGTCACTATTCCGGGCAGTCGTTGAATCATCTCAGGACGCGATTATCAGCAAAGACCTCAGCGACGTGATCACGACCTGGAACGCCGGCGCCGAGAGGCTTTACGGCTACACCGCTGGTGAGGCCAAAGGGAAGTCCATTACGATGCTCGTACCACCGGGCCACGACGACGACATGCCCGAGATCTTCCGCCGAGTGCGCTCAGGCGAGCAGATCGACAACTACGAAACCATCAGGGTACGTAAGGACGGTACTCAGGTTGACGTGTCCCTCACGGTCTCGCCAGTCTGTGATCGCGACGGCCAAGTGATCGGCGCCTCAGTGATCGCACGCGACATCAGCGCTCGCTTGCGCTACCAGGAGCAGCTTCGACACCTCGCCGAACACGACGCTTTGACTGGCTTGCTCAATCGGCGGCAGTTCGAGCGAGAAGTGAGCGAGCAAGTTGGGCGGGCGCACCGCTACGGAGAACTCTCCACCCTACTGATGATCGATGTCGATGGGTTCAAGCAGATCAATGACACGTACGGGCATCGAGTCGGTGATCGGGCACTAAAGACGATCGCAGATGCACTGAAGCGACGCCTGCGCGACACAGACCAGGTGGCACGGGTGGGGGGCGACGAGTTCGCCGTCTTACTGCCATACGCCGGGGCGGAACAGGGAGGCGACATCGCCGCCGATCTGCAAGGACTGATCAGCGGGTGCAGCGTCGAGGTAGAAGACTCGGAGGTTCATCTTTCAATGAGCATCGGACTCGTCCAGATCGACAAAGACACCAAGGACGATGAGTCGGTCTTCATCGAGGCGGACAAGTTGATGTACGAGGAAAAACGACAAGCCAAGGCACGCGCCTGAGATTCGGTACCTCGCACAAACAGCCTGCGTTCCGACTGGCCGGACCCCATTCATCGGTCCAGTTCGGGTTGACCGAGATCAGGGAGTCAGGTCAGGGGACCAGAGGCGCCGGGCGTCAAGGAACGGGGTGGTGCAGGGGGGACCGTCGGCCACCAGGAGGTCGGGAGCCAGGGCGTCGTCGTCACCCACACGCACCAGGGCCGATGACCGGGTGCCGTAGCCTTCCGTGTGCACGCACGGAGCCAGTGTGGCAACCCTCCGCTCACGCCCGTCCGGAAACCGTGGCGGCCCGTTCTCCGTGTCGATGACGGTGTGGTCGCGCAACACTCCAGGGAGTGCCTCCCATAGCGAGATGCCTGCTACGTCGGCCCTGGACAGCGCCGACCGGACATGGTCGACCTTCACCGACGGGGCCCCGAGTGCGGCGTTCTCGAGCACGTGGATCCCGAGGCCAAGGCGCTCCGGCCGGGTCGCCCCGTCCGGGTCGACGGCCAGGTAGTACAAGGACCGCCGATCCCCGATGAGCAGCCACGCCGGGTTGTAGGCCCCCGTGGCCGCCTCGGCGGCGAGCACCTCGGCCCCCTCCTCGGCGGTCCGGGCTTCGGCGGCGACTAACGGCAGCCTGCCTCGCGACTTCCTGCCCGGGTCGGGACCCTCGTCTACCGGGCGGTTGGTCAGTCCGCACACGACACCGTGCTCGTTGACGGCCAACCAGGTCCCGCCGGCCCGTTCGTCGCGGCCGCCGAGGATCCTCGGTTCCGCGTCACGCAGGACGGTTATCGCCGTGGCCGGCCGGTCCAGCCACTCATCGCGGTTAGCGCCGACGACGAGCGGCCACCGCTCGGTGTGGTGCCACGCGACCACGAGGAGGCACATGCCCCACACGGTAGTGGGTAGGCCCCCTCTCGAGTGCGGGCATGGACTGGGTGACGGCGCCCGAAGGGACGGCGTGTCGGCAGCCCGAGTGGCGGTCCAAGGGGACACACCGAACGCCTTGTCATCGTCGAGCCCGGGGACCGCTTCGTTGGGGTCGAGGAACACTGGCTCTTGGACGAGGCGATGGATGTGGGAACCCGACCCCGCCATGACGGGAGAGGCTATGAAGGAAGCGACCGGGGCGTTGCTCGGCATCGAGGTGGAACAGGTAGTTCGACCCTATCTATTCAGACGTTTCAAGCGCATACTGATGGTGAGGGATCCGGAAGGATCTCGGAAGGAGGCGCTTATGGGTAGCAGACATGGATGACTATCCTGAGAGCGGGCGGCAGAGGATTGTACGGGAGAGATCCCGGCAGGCCCAGGTAGATCCAAGGCAAGCAGCTCGAAGTGGGAGCGTTGCAACGGCACGGGACAAGGAAGCCCCATTTGGTGCCATTTCCCCAATCCACCCGTTCTCGGAGTACAAGTGAAGTAGAGCGCCCGATCCCCGTCAGTTCGTGGGACGGGCGCTTTCGCGTTCCCGGGAAGTCGGTGCCCGATTGGATCGTGGGCTGTGCCTCAGAAGCGTCACTCCTACCCGGCGGCGAGGATTGCCCACACGTCAAGCACCTGCTTGTCTGCTTCCACGACCTGCTGGGCGAGCACGNNCGCAGTTCTCGCTTCAGGGCGTTGTGAGCGGGCCACGCGCCATCGATCACTGCGCACTTGCTCAGTCTTCGGTCAGCAGCTTCCGTTCGATCGACTCCACTTTTCGGTGGATACGGCCACTCGGTTCGGCCGGGCGGTGGTCCAGCTTCACCACCACCGAAACGCGGGGCGCGGCTTGAGCCACTGCGTCCACGCATGCCTTAATGACGGCCATGATCTCGTCCCACTCGCCCTCGAGGTTGGTGAACATGGCGTTCGTCTCGTTCGGAAGGCCGCTTGCGCGTACGATGCGGACGGTCTCGGCGACCAGGTCCCCGACAGACTCTCCAGTGCCTATCGGGGTGATGGAGAACGCAGCCAGCATGCCTAACACTGTCTCAGCTGAAGACCCGGGCCGCCAGCGGCGTCGGGCGTACCCCGGAACACCCGGCGGGCGTTCGGTCCTATCCCGAATGTGTTGTTACACGGGTACAGCGATGATCGCGAGCACGTAGGCCGTGCGTCCCGGTCGCAGAGCACACGGAACAGCGCTCGGCAGCCGATGCTGTGGGTGTCGCCGAGCGCACCCGCTCGGGTGCCGAACAACGCGCCCGACGGCCATCGCCATCCGGACAGCAGCGCAGAACGGCACTTCCGGCGCGCTCGCGGACGGCAAGCATGGTCGGCGTTGGGCAACTTTTCCCACGCCGCGAACTGCCGGTAGGAGGCAGGTGCGCAGCGTGACCATCACGACTTGGGACTTTGGGCCCTTTCGACGGGTAGCTTTCACGCCCAAACTCACTAGGGGTGGCCGGCAAAAGGAGGATCCATCATGCGGCGGAACCTTGGGGTCCTTGGGAGTACGGCCTTCATGCTTTCAGCCGCCCTATTGACTGGTGTCGGTATGAGTGGATGCGGCAGCAAGTCCTCCAGTTCGTCCACCACGATGGTGTCTCGGCCCAGTTCGTCGACCACCCAAGTATCGACCGAGTCCTCAACGACTGCCGCCATTCGAAGCGCTGCCAACGATCTCGCCGCCTACTTCACTGTTGCGACGGAGTTGGACCAACGTCTGAAGGTAGCGGCTGCAGCTGCAAACGGTGCCATCGGAACGAACGAGATCACAGTCAGTCAGTCAATGATCGGTGCCATCAATGCCGCCGACCCGTCGGTGGCGGCCCGGGAGATCCCCGCCGGGTTGCCCCCAGGGGTGCTGCTTCCGGTGCTAACAGTTCAGAGCGACCTCACGTCGCGCTTCTACGCGTTCCGCGGCTTTGTCAACGCCGGTCCTGGAGTCATCCCCCAAGTCAATCCGACGCCCGGCTCCATGTCCGCCGCTGACTATCTTCTGACCTGCCTGGGCAACGGGAACCAGGCAGCAAGACTGTTTCCGGCTGATATGGCCACCGCCCAGACAGCGGCGTCCAAAGCGCCACCACTCGGGCCCATCGATCCCAGCTCGCAGACCGCCGCCGATCTCGCGATTTGGCTGCACGACATCTCAGGGGAGAACTCAGGTTGCATGAACTGTGGTGGCTATCGGGTCACGGCTCTGGCACCGATCACCTGGTACCAGGTCGCCCCGCTCACACCGGGAGGCAATCCGTGGGACGGCGATATTGGCGGAGGCTTGTTCACGGCGCACTACACAGTAGGCCAGGGCTGGACGGTCCAGACCAACGCGTGTTGAGTTGCATCGGAAGAGCACTTCAACGGCCAGACTGAAGCGTGGGTTTTCCTCACTAGCAAGAGGTGCCTGCTTGGCGTCGACAGACGCAATCGCCTTGTCTCGCCGACTCTGCCTCAATCCCATATCACCGAGCCGGCATTGGGGTTCCCAATTGGGCGAGGTCCCGGAGCGACGTGCAGAAGCTATTTGGGACTTTGGGCTCTTTCGGCAGACATTGCCCGCGTCCAAGCTGATATAGAGCGGCCGACGAAGGAGGGCCTGTTATGCGTCGAGACCTTGGGGCATTTGGGGGCACGGCTTTTGTGCTCCTTGGGTGCCTCTTGGTCGGTACCGTAATTGGAGGGTGCGACAGCAGGCCCTCCAGTTCGTCCACCACGGCGGTGCCTCCGTCTAGTTCATCGACCGCACAAACAGCGACCGTTCCCACGACAACATCCACGTCGACCCCGCACCTTGTCACGACCACGACCACGACGAGCCAGGTTAACGTCGGCCTCGGCCCGTACCTGCCGCTGTGGCCCTTCGCCACCTTCGAGCAGGTTCAGGCATGGGAGGAGAGCAACAGTTCGGGTGGTCATCAGCCGTGGCATCTTGATGCCGGACTAACAGCGCAAGCTTTCGTGACCGGCTATCTCGGCTTCACAGAGATCGATACGGTCATCCACACGACCATTGAGCCCAACGGTGCGCATGTGGCGATCGGATTCGTCACCGCTGGCACGTCGACCTCGACAGCTGCGGTGATCCACATGGTGCGTTGGGGGACGAGTAGCGGTGCCCCGTGGGAGGTTGTCGGGACTGACGACACCACGCTGGTTCTGACGACGCCCACCTACGGCTCCACTGCCATCTCTCCGGTAACTGCTGGTGGCACGATCACTGGCGTCGACGAACAGCTGGTCATCACAGTGCGCCAGTCCGCGTCCCCGGCGCCGCTAGGTGTGTCGGCCAGCCTGCCGGCCGGTGGAATCAATACGCCATGGTCGACAACGGTTTCCTACCATGGCGCCACCGAACCGGTGCTAGCGATCATCGCGCAGACTGGTGGCCACATACATGCTGTGGAGCGTTTCGCGATCACTGGCATACGCAACGGCTGACTGAGGTGAGGACCCTCAGCTTCAACGGCTGAGTATGCTCCGGGCCAGAGTCTGCTCGCCTCATGTTCCGGTGCAGCAGAATTCTTCAGCTCGGGACTTCCTCATCCGAGGCCTAGCCCATGAAGAATCGACCCCGACGAACGATCACGACACATTCTTCGTAACTCCCAAGTCGCGACTCTTCGACGGGCAATACGGGCAATACGGGCAATACGGGCAAACGCGAGATTCAGGCCACCTACGTCCCGAAGATGGTGGCGCAGTGACGACGGCGAGCAGAATCACTTCAGGGTGCCGATCAGCCGTCCTCGCAGTGGAGCCTCCCTTCTAGCTGGGGTCTGGACGAGAGCGCGGGTCAGGACAAGCGGCGTCCTCAGCTCACACAGCTGAGGTCAGCGGCGTTTTAGTGGTATCGGAAACCAGAAGA
>PLSY01000152.1 GCA_003164275.1 Acidimicrobiaceae bacterium
CATCGTGAGCCCGATCGCCGGCGCGTTGTTGGACCGTGGCTCGCGCATCTCCTTGATGGTGCTCGACTATGTGGTCGCCTCGACGTGCATCACCTTGATCGGCGTGCTGTCGCTGTTGCACAGCCTGCCCACCCCGGCGCTCATCNNCGGCTCCGCTCAGCCGGGTGGGCGGCAAGTCGCTGTGGCCCGTCATCGTGCCGAGGCCGCTGTGGGACCGCTCGAACGCCGCCGACTCCGGAACCTTCGTCACCGCCAACGTGCTCGGTCCAGGAATCGCCGGCATCGCCGTTGCCGTCGTCGGGCCGCGGGTGGCCCTCTTGCTCCCGGCGATCGTCATGGTCGCCGCGGCCGCAGCGCTCATCGGCGTCGTCGTACCCGACACCCGCTCGAGCGGAGAAGTCTCGGTGCTCGCCGATGCCCGGGCCGCGATCGGCTACGTGTGGCGCAACCGCGTGCTGCGGATGCTCGCGGGCACGATGACGGTCTTCAACGCCTGCGGAGGGATATTGACGATCACCATTCCCTTCATCGTGCTGCGCGAGATCCATGGCGGGTCAGCCAAGGTCGGTCTCCTCTTCGCGATCATGGGTGCCTCCGGGTTCCTCGCCGGATTGATAACCGGCCGCTTCGGCACCGAGAACCGCGAGAAGCACCTGCTCGCGATCTCATGCATGACGACCTCGGGGGCCTTCGTCCTCCTCGCGCTCGATCACCACGAGGTCGCCCTCATCGCCCTCGTCGCCGTGATCGGCTTCGCGAACGGGCCCCTCACGGTCGCGATGTTCTCGCTCCGCCAACGCGCCACGGAGCCGTCGTGGTTCGGCCGTGCCTTCGCTGTCTCGATGAACCTCAACTTCGCCGGGAGCCCGGTAGGCGCGGCGATTGCCGGAGCGCTCCTCTCGCGTTCTGTCGTGCTGACGCTGCTCGTCGCGGCCAGCTGTGCCCTCATGGGAGGCTTCTGGCCGGCGGTGCTGCCCGCCTCGAGCTACGAGCCCACGGCCCAGGTCGCGACGACGGGCTGAGAAGAGGCCCGGGCCTCACGGGAGGCCGGGGCCTTCTCGCGACAGCCGACGCGGGTCGGGCGGATCGTCAGCCGGACCTCAACAGGTCGTCGAGTTCATGGGGTTGGGCAGAACCGGGCTCGTCAGAGTCCCTCCGTAGCGGGCAGTATCGGCCGTGCCGTACTCAGAGTCGAAGTTGAAGTTCCTCACGGTCCGGCCCGGTATGACGTTGCCGAAGTTCCATGCGCAGCCCAAGAACGGGCTGCGGCCGATCGTCCAGAACGGGTAGAAGGCGGGCTGGTTGCCGTCGGTCAGGGGTGGCACCTCACAGCCTGACCCCGAAAAGATGTCGCAATTGTTCTCGGACCCGGCGACGTCGGTCTCGAACTGGATCTTCGGATAACTTCGGCCGTTTGATATCGGCCCGACATAGGAGAAGGTCGTCGGGTGGTTCGGCGATCCGTCGGGCCAGTCCCGGATATAGGGCGTCCCGTCGAAGTCGAGATCGCCGTTCTGGAAGAAGTTGGCCTGACAACCGGCGATCGGCCAGCTGACGACCTGCGGAACGCCGTTCACCTCAATCGTTCGCGCCCCCGCCGGGAAACAGGCCGCGTCGGAGAATTCGCACAGGTAGCCGGAGGCGAAGTTGTTGCTGGGACACGCCGCGCCCCCCTCGGTGGTGGGGTTCTGACAGATGCCCGTGCTGAGATCGCAACCACCCTCACCCGACAAAGACGGTGCCTCCGATCCGCCGACACAGGTCTGGAACATGCTGGGGTCGCTGAAGGTCTGGCCGTCCTGGTAGCCGGCGGTGTAAGGCAGGGAATTCCTCACCGAGCCGCACGCCTCGAAGTGCCCGATCTCCTGTTCCATCAGCACGCCGCCCTCGAGCGCGGCCCACGGCACCTGGTTCTGCTGAGCGGCCGTGTTGTACTCGGCATGGAAGTTGAAAGGAGTGCCGGCACAGGTCTGGTAGTTGGTGTTCATGAAGCCGTTCCGGCCGCTCGCCACCATGTAGCCGCTCTGGTGGGTCGTCAAGTCCGTGACCTCGGTCAACAACCCCTGACTCGTGTCCTTGATGGTCGTGGCGAGCGTGTCACCGGGGTTCATGAGCAGCGTCTCTGAATTGGGGGTGAAAGTGCTCAGGTCGGTCAGCTGGGGGCTGGGCGGCCCGGCAGGGATGCCGTTGCGCTGCAGGTAGGCGAAGTTGACCGGCTCGGTACAGGCGGGGTTGAGGTCGACGAAGTTGAATTGCGCCTCGAGGCTGTCAATCGTGACCGCCGCGCACCAATGCGTCGGGTCGCAGCTTTGCGAGTCGACGAACGGTGTGAACCCGGGCGGGTAGAACTGCAGCTCCATGAACGCCGAGCCGGCCGCGTTCGGGTCACTTATCGCCCCGCCGTTGGCGTCGCTGTCCGGCGTGCAGGGGTTCTCCGGGTAGGAATTGGGGTCGCAGATGGGCAGGCCGAACCATGGAGCGGGGCTCAGCTCGGCGTAGTCGCTAACCGCCTTGCCTTTGGACGGCACCGTCGGGGCGGCGACCGGGTCTGTGGAGAGCTGCATGATGTAGGTCATGTTGTTCCCGCTGCCGGGAGCGTTCGAGATGAACTTTACCGACGGCTCGTCGTGGCCGACGTAGCTGCCGTTGTCGCTGAAGCGCCAGGCCGAACCGTCCCAGTATCCGAGGGGATCGGTGCACCCCCCGCCGAGGTCCTGCTTCACGTCGCGGTACTTGGTGCTGTGACCGTTGCAGTCCATCATGCCCACCGGGTTCGGCATGACCGACACCGAGGCTTGCTGCGCGCCCACACCGGCCGAGACTGCAGAAGCCGCCACCGTACCTGCAGTCGCCACCAGCGCGGCGGTTGCAAGGCCAAGTGAAACGGAGATCGTGACCCACCGTCTACGCATAGCTGTCCCTCCCCTCGGTCCCAGGGAACAACTGCGCCTCTGCGTGGGGGGGTCCGCGAGCGCGCCGTGACTGCGATGTCACGAGTTACCCAGGGATGGCCTGTCAGTCAACCAGTTCTTAAGCGAGAAGCCACGGTTTGTCAACAGCGACCGAGCAACGGCTTCACGACGACGATCCTGGCGGCACGGGGACGATCCTGGCGGCGCGCCGCCACCGGCGACGTCCGCCGCGACCGGCCGGGTGACAAGCACCGGGAAAGACTGCCTGCGGCCCGTGCGGTGTGACAGCATTCACCCCGTGTTACGAACTCGCGTCCTTGCCCTGATCGCCGTGGTCGTCATCTGCGGTGGGCTGTGCCTTTCCACCGCCGCCGCCGGCCCTGCCCGCTCGGCAGGCGGGACAAAATGGGCGGCAAGCACGCCCAGCGTCGCCGGAGCACCCCTCACGTCGCTCGCCGGCGTCACGTGCGTGTCAAGCAGCGACTGCTGGGCCGTCGGGGACCGGTTCAGGTCATCCTCCGCCAAGACCGGCCCTGCCCTGATCGAGCACTACACAGGTCACGCCTGGACCCCGATGTCCGCCGCGCCGGCCCAGGCGGGCACACTCGACGAGCTCTCCGGAGTCAGCTGCCTGTCGTCTGCGGACTGCTGGGCCGTCGGGATGCGGAGCGGCTCGCACCCGGGCAACCTTGTGGAGCACTACGGAAACGGGACCCGCTGGACGATGGTCGGCACCCCCGGCCCGGAGGGCGAGCTGTCCGCCGTGACCTGTGAGCCCTCGGTCGGCCAGTGCTGGACGGTCGGATCCTCGAGCGACTTCCGGAGGGCGATCACCTTCCGGCTCGCAGGTGGTCGCTGGAGCTATGTGAGCTCGGCCCCGCTTCAGGCATCGTTCGTGCAGGTGGGCGGAGTGGCCTGCGCCACCGCCGACGACTGCCTTCTCGTCGGGTTCGTGACACCGAAGCACGGTTCGAGCCAGGCGCTCGCCGAGCGCTGGAACGGCCGCAATTGGTCGCGCGTCGCAGTCGCCGGCCAGCTGGCCGGCGGGGGATCTCTGGCGGGCGTCGATTGTCGTCCGGGGACGAGCCCGACCAGGTGCTGGGCCGTGGGCCAGACCGTCGGCAAGGGCTCCGGGCTCGTTCCCATCCACCCGCTCGTCGAGCGCTGGAACGGGCACTCCTTCGCTCTCGTCAACAGCCCGCTCGGAGGACCGGGCAACTACCCCGAGCTCAAGTCGGTCTCCTGCGGCGCTCCCAAGGTGTGCCAGGCCGTCGGCTCACGCGGTTCGGGAGAGGACGAGGCCTCGGTGCTCACACAGGGCTGGAACGGCTCGGCCTGGTCGAGGGAGTCAAGCCGCAGCCCGATGTACGGATTCCAAACTCTTGCGGGTGTCTCCTGCCCGACAGCTCAAGATTGCTGGGCCGTTGGCGAAGGACAGAACCGCAGTTTCTCGGGCGTGCGGCTCATCATCGAGCACTTCACGGCAGGCCGGTAGCGTCGGGTTACCGTCCCGACCTGCACCGGTGACCGGTCCCCCGCTCCTGCAGGAGTGGGCAGCCCGGCACAGCCGTCGCAAATTCATCGTGGAGTCACACAGATTTCACCCTGGGGACCTTCCCATGATCACCCGGCCGTGACAGCGTTGCTCTGGTGGCGACCGGGACGTTTGCTGTAGGGTCACGGCGCTACCGGCCGGTCTGGCGGCCGGTTACGTGAGGGGATCGTGAGATGCGAGGACTGGGATACGATCCGCGAGCGCGCGGACGACACCTTCGTACCCGGAAGGTTGGTGCCAAGTACGTCCGCCGGAGGGCTGCCTCGGCTCTCGTGCTCGCCGCGTTGGCGTTGTCCCTGACCGCTGCGGGAGCCGGAGCATCACTCAACTCGAACAGTGTCATCGTCGGCAACACCAGCCCCTCCGGCATCATCACCGCGGGCGACTCGAAGGCGGTCTGCATCACCGACGGCCCGAGCACCAACAACTTCTCGCGGCTTGCCTACACGACCCTCAACGGGATCACGTACAACTGCTTGGAGACGTTTTCCGACGCCATGCCGACCTGGTCCGACTGGGTGAACCCGTGGGTGGCTAGCCCAAATGGCCCCTTCGTGCCGTGGGTAGCGGCCGACCCGACACATCACCAGTTGATCGACACCCAGAACCTGATCCCCGACAGCGAAGCATCCAACCCGAACTGGACCGCGGAGTGCGCCGCGGGCGACTACAACTCCTACGCCACCCAGTTTGCGACCAACATGATCGCCGCCGGTCTCGGCTCTTCTGTAATCCGCCTCGCCCACGAGATGAACGGCAACTGGTACAACGACAGCCTCGGTTCGACGCAGGCCCAGTGGACGCAGTGGGACGAGTGCTGGGACCAGGAGGTCTCGGTAATGCGCGGCGTAACCGGGGCGCACTTCCTCTTCGACTGGAATGTGAACGCCAACGTCAGGGACATCCCGCTGGCGGACATCTACCCGGGCAACGCCTTCGTCGACATCATCGGCGTCGACTTCTACGACCAGACGGGGCTCTCCATCCCGGCAGTCGGGCAGCCCGGTCGCTTCCAGGCATTGGCAGCTGAGCCCGACGGCCTGAATGACGTGGCGGCCTTCGCCACCGCCATGGGCAAACCCCTGTCGATTCCCGAATGGGGCACCGTGATCAGTCAGGGGGATGATCCCGCCTACGTGACCGCCATGGCGCAGTTCGCGGCGAACAACGACGTCGCTTACCAAAGCTGGTTCAACGGTCCAGACGGGATCTACCCGCTGGACCCGAATCAGGACCCGCTGTCAGTCAACGCCTATGTCACGGCCTTCGGCAGCCCGCCACCGCCGACGACGACGACGACGGAGCCTCCTACAAGCACGACGACGACTCTTTCGCCGACCACGACGACGACCGCGGCGCGGCCCACGACGACGACCACACCGCGGCCCACGACGACGACCACACCGCGGCCCACGACGACGACCATGCCGCCGACGACGACCACATCGCCCACGGCAGCGCCGGCTCAGGCGATTGCCTTGTCCACGATCAACAACTGCCTCGTGCCGAGGGGCACCTTCACCATCAGCGTTTGCGGCAACAAGTTCGTGAACCAGTCCGGGCAGACCGTCGTGCTCCGCGGAGCCAATACGGAGGGGACGCAGTACGACTGCACCAATGGCGGGGCGGGATTTTACGCCGACCCGACGATCTCGGCGGGCGATTACGCAACCGAGATCAGGGCGATGAAAGCGTGGGGCATCAACGTCGTTCGAGTGAACCTGAACGCGGACTGCTGGCTCGGCCTCAACGGCGTGCCTCCGGCCACGTCCGCGACCGGTTACCCGATTCCCTCCGGCGACAGCTTCGACACGGCAGTCAACTCCTACATGAACGAGATGGGCAACTATGTCGACGCTCTCAACGCCGCTGGCATCTACGCCGAGCTGGACCTGGAGCTGAGCACGCCGTTGAGCTTGACGAGCAACGGTGCAGGTTCTCCAAACCCTGTTTACGACGACACCACCCAGCAGTTCTGGCAGTCCGTAGCCAGCTACTTCCGAAACAATCCAGCCGTGATCCTCGGTGGGTTCAGTCAGCCTTTCCCACCTCAAGCAAATGGCTCCCCGCCCCCCGGCTGGTCGTGCATCCTCGATGGGTGCCTCGTGCCCAGCTATCCCAACGACGGCGTCGTCACGTCATCGGCTTACCCCAACCAGGGCGTTGCACAGCTCATCTCGGACATCCGCCAGTACAACACGACGGCACCTCTGGTCGTGCAGGGGCCCGAGACGTCCGGCGACATGAACCAGTGGCTCGCGTACTACTACCCGGGTGGAGCCTCGCTCGACCCGAGCAACGAGCTTGCATCCGGATTCAGCGTGTACTTCCCGTTCGGGAACTCGCCGTGCTCGTTCACCAAGGACGTCGCCACGGCCTGCCCGGCTCCCGACACGAGCGCCATGGTGCAGGTTGCCTCGTTGACGCCGGTTCTCGCCGACCAAGTGGGCGACTTCGGCTGTTCCAACTCCGACATGTTCCCCTTCCTGCAGTCCGTCGACGCCCAGAACTCGACTCACGGCGTCGACATCGGGTACCTCGGATGGGCCTGGACGACTTACAACTGCGACCCGAACCTCATCACGGACTGGACCACGGGAGCACCTTCGACCATGGGCGAAGCCGAGTACTGCGAGCTCCTGGATATCGGAGTGGCGCCGCGCACGAATGGTCTGTTCTCTCCAGAGAACTATTGCACCGGAACGGCTCCGGACGCTGAGCCGAAGTGACCTGAGGATCGAGCTCTCCTCCCTAGAGGCACGCCGCCTTCGTTCGCCCTGCAGCTGTCCACGGTCGTCCCACGGCCGCGAGCCAGGCGACGCGGCTCATCGTCGAGTGAGTCGCGGCCACCTGATCGAAGTAATCGCCGACGGCCGATCGGACCGAGATTCCGTCTCAGAGGTGGCGCGGGGTCGCCCGCAACGGCCCCAGGGGCACGACCCAGGTTCGGGTCGTGCCCCTGCAGGCCGCGTTAAGGCTTCGTCAAGGCCCTCAGGTTCCGCCCGGGTCCGGATGTGTGCTCGGCGCCAAGCCGGGGTCGGGCGGCATGCCCTCGCCGAGGCCGGCCCCGACGAGGGCCTCCTCCAGAAGACGTGCGTCTTCGGGGCTGATGCCTTCGGGGAACGCCTCCTCGTCATGGATCGCAAGATCGCCGACTTCCAGGATCTCGTCGCTGTAGCGGGTCCCGTGCAGCACGAGGCCGATGAGTTTCATCAAGATGTAAGTCACCAGCGCCGACCAGAAGATGACCCACACGGCAGCCCTGAACTGTTCCCAGAGCTGGTGGGCTGAACCGGTGTACATGAGTCCGGCGACCGAGAAGGGCACACAGTGCAGGGTCGTTCCGGCATAAGTCGCCTGGGGCGTGTTGACGACCTGTCCGGCGGCATTCAAGGTGCCGCAGCCCGTCTGGAGCATGTTCGGGTCGCCGAAGATGCCGAGGAGCAGACCGCCGGTGAACCCTGCGATGCCGTGCGTGTAAACGACCCCGAGGGCGTCGTCCACCTTGGAGAACGGCCTCACCTTGGAAAGGTAGTTCCAGGCCACCCACACAATCGTCGTCGCGATGAGGCCTACGTAGATGGCACCTCGACCGTTTACCCAGCCCGCACAGGGCGTGATGGCGACAAGACCGCAGATCATGCCGTTCACACCGCCCAGGAACGTGGGTTTCTTTGCTTTCGAGCCGACGGCGTCGAGAACCATCCACACGAGGACGCCGACCGCCGTGGCCAGGTTCGTGTTAATGACGGCCGCGGCCATGCTCGCGCCTGCGTAGTACGGGTCTCCGCCGTTGAAGCCGTTCCACCCGAGCCACAGAATGCCGGCACCGACGGCTGCCATGACGAGGTTGTTCGGTATGGCATGTGTTCGATCCCGCAGCAGTCGTGGGCCCAAGACCCATGCCGCCACGAAGCCGGAAACACCGGCCGACAGGTGGATGACATAACCGCCCGAGAAGTCGAGAGCGCCTTCTTGGGCCAGGTATCCGCCGCCCCACAGCAAGAAGGCGTCCACGCCATAGACGAAGGTCGACCACAGCGGCACGAGGAGGCACCAGGCGCTGAACTTGATACGCCCGAGGACGCTTCCCATGAACAGCAGCGGGGTGATGGCAGCGAACACGAACTGGAAGTAGGCCAGTGTCGACGTCGGGAAGTGGAATGGGACGTCCGTGTTGGCGGCCGACACCGCTTGGCCCTGTTCACCAAGACTGGACGTTATCGGACCGGGTTTGCCCCAGAAGTTGTCGATGAAGTGTGTCCAGCCACCGACACCGGTTAACTGGGTTGGCACCCCGTTTTTGACGCCTCCACCTATCGAGTTGGGACCGAATCCGAACTTGTACTCGTACAAGAACCACACGATCATCACCAGCGAGAATCCGGCGAACATCATTCCCAATACGTTGACGGCCCACTTCTTCGGGACCAGTGACGCATAGAGAACCGCCAGACCAGGCAGGCTCATGAGGCCGACGAACGTGGCCGCTGTTATTTGCCACGTGTTGTCGCCGGTATTCAACCAGCTTGGGTAGGGGACATATGTCACTGCTGCTGCTAGCACGGCTTAGGTGCTCCTCTCTTCGGTAACTACTTCTCAACAGCTGCACGCCAACTGGGCATGAGACCGTCGAGGGCAGGACGGGCAGTTCGGCCTGCCGACGCAAACAATGCTTGGTGGGGATTTCCGCACGGTCACATCTGTGTTACCAGCGTGTGAACTGATTCATACTCCCTGGCAGGGGGCCAATTCGCGACGCCGAGGCGCGTTGATTAAGAGGTTTAGGCGCGTTAAAGGTGCTTGCTCATAGTCGCGGAGCGAATCGCGCCGAGAGGTGAGGCCTGAAGGTCAGCTGGCATCCCGTTGTTTGCCAGGCTTCTTCTGCTTCGCCACTGGTCGCGACGACACGGCGGGAGGGGTATACCGCTTGTTCGGCGCCGCCGGCTGGCCGGGGGCGCCGAAGCTGCCGCCACCCTCCGTCTTCAGCTTCTTCAACTTCTCTTGGAGTCGGAAGGTGCGGACCAGATACCACGCCCCGGCGAGGATATAGGGAACGCCGAACCCCCAGTAATGGAGGTTGAAGAGGGAGAGGCCATAGAGCGCCATGGCGACGCCCAGAAAGAATCGCTTCCGGAACCATGCAGATCCCAACATGACCAGTGCCAAGACAATGGCCACGAGACCGAGTTCCACATAGAGCGTGGGGTTGGTGTGGTGGGGGTTGATCTGCCCGTTGATCAGTGCCTTCGGGTCGTTGGCCACCAGGCTTCCCGTGACCAGCAGCCCGATGAGCGCAGCTACCGGCGCGGCGACAAGGCCGATGTTGCGCTCTTTGTCATTCGCCCGCTTGATCACCGCCTCCAGTTCGGGGACGGTGTCCGGAACGTCGTTCGATGCTGGTCGCTCAGGCGTACCCTCCGCAGAGATCACTGCCGGCTTCAGCACGAAGTTGCTCACAGCTCCCGAGAATCGCTGCCATCTACTTGCATCGGACGGCACGCTGGCGGCATCGGGGTCACGGCTGGGCATACGGCAGGTTACCGCGGCTCAGGAGTCTCGGTTCTGGCCGGAGACGGCGGCCGGGCCTTCCGACGACTGAGAACAATCAGCAGTGCCAGCACGGCAAGGCAGACGATGAGGAGAACGGCCGGGATGATGAATACCCGCCAAGACGCGCGCTCCTCGGCCACCTCTCGCGGCGTCGAGAGGAGTTTCGGATCGCTGGCCACCGTCACTCCCTGCAAGGAGCTTCCAGTGGCATGGAAGGCAATTCCCGGTATGCCCTGTCTGTACTGATGCCCATGGAACGTGTACGTCCCGGTACAGGAGTAGCCAGCCAAGTTGCTGCCGCTTCCTCCCATCAGCCCGTCACATGATGCCACCGTGACTGTCACCGGAACCCCGTGCTGGCGCAGATTAGTGACCTGGGAGTTCTTCTGGATGCCAGCGATCAACAGCACGATTCCGACGACGGCTAGGGCGGCCAGGCAGACACCGATTACCACTTGGCTGGCCCGCCGGGTATCGACGCTGACCGAGGCACCGCGCAAGGTGGTGACAGGTTGATCCGACGGCGCTGGCGGCGCTGCCACCCCGTCGGCGCCGTGGCTGGTGGTGGGATTGGATTCGGGTGCGATCATGCGCGAGATCCCTCGGCTACGCGGCTTATGCCGAGCACTCATGCGAGAGCGCAGGCAGCGTAGCAGGGGACCTGTCGCAAGATTCCAGCGCCGGTTGACCCGGCCGAGATAGCCTCCTGCGTATGGCGCCACAATCCAAAGCACTCGACCTCAAAAGTATCTGGCTGTTCTCGGGGTGCTCGTCGTCAGAGCTCCGCAAGATCCGCAGCTCACTCGACGAGGTGACCGTTCCCGCCGGCAAGATGCTGGTCGAAGAGGGAAGGGTCGGACTCGAGTTCTTCCTGATCGTCAGCGGCACCGCCACGGTGAAGCGAAACGGGAGGAAAGTGGCCGCTCTCGGAGAGGGGGGCTATTTCGGCGAACTCGCCCTCTTGGACCGCAAGCCGCGCTCAGCATCGGTGGTCTCTGACACCGAGATGACACTCTTGGTCCTCTCGCAGCGCCAGTTCAACAGCCTCCTCCAGAGCGTTCCGACCATCGCCCGCAAGATGCTGGCTGCCATGGCCGAGAGGTTGCGGGTGTCTGACGCCAAGGCATACGGCTGAGCTTCAGTGCTGTCGGCGGGGTGCCGACCGGCTATTCGCCGGCCGCGTCGCCAGGTCCGGCGAAGTCGTCACCAGCCGTCGGGTCGACCGGGGCGCCCCCACCGACCGGAACGGGCTCGTCGGGCACGCCCATCGACTCCTCGAGAAGTTGTGACAGATCGAGCACTCTGACGTCGTCCTCTTTGGCATGGGCCCGCACGGCGTCATCGAGCATGATCATGCAGTAGGGACACGCAGTAGAGACCACGTCGGCACCCGTGCCGATGGCCTCCTCCGTGCGTTCCATGTTCACGCGCTTGCCGATGTTCTCCTCGAGCCACATGCGAGCACCTCCCGCTCCACAGCAGAATCCCTTCTCCCGACAGCGCTTCATCTCCACCTGCGTGGCTCCGGGGATCGAGTCGATCACTGATCGAGGCTCGTCGAAGACGCGATTGTGGCGACCGAGGTAACAGGGGTCGTGGTAGGTGACGGTTCCTTTGTAGCCACCTCCGGGCGTGAGTTTCCCGGCCGTCACCAAGTGGTCCAGCAACTGGCTGTGATGGATGACTTCGAAGTTGCCGCCGAGGGACGGGTACTCGTTGGCCAAGCTGTTAAAGCAGTGCGGGCAGGTGGCGATCACCTTCTTCACTCCTGCGTTTTCCAAGGTCTCGACATTCATTCGAGCCTGCTCTTGGTAGAGGTACTCGTTGCCGAGACGACGGGCGGGGTCGCCAGTGCAGCTCTCCTTCGGACCGAGAATGGCAAATGACACCCCGGCTCGGTGGAGCATCCGGGCCGTGGCCTGGGTACCCTTCCGGGCCCGCTCGTCGAGGGCGCCGGCGCATCCCACCCAGTAGAGGTACTCGATCTCGTCGGGGATGGTCCCGGTGACGACCGGCACCTCGAAGTCGAGACCGGCCGTCCAGTCCGAGCGCTTCGATGAGCCGAGCCCCCAGGGATCGCCCTGGTTCTCGATGTTGCGGAGCATGAGTCCGGCCTCGGTTGGGAACCTGGACTCCATCAGCACCTCGTAGCGGCGCATATCGATGATGGTGTCGATGTGCTCGATGTCCACCGGGCACTGTTCGACACAGGCGCCGCAGGTCGTACAGGACCACAGCACGTCGGGGTCGATGACGGACGGAACGAGGGTCTCGACCTCGATGCCCGCTTCCCGGTTCTTCGTCATCACCCGGTCGGCCGAGGCGAACAGGTTGTCCCGCAGATCCATGATCAAGAGCTTGGGGGACAACGGCTTACCCGTGTTCCAGGCAGGGCACTGGGACTGGCAACGACCGCACTCGGTGCACGTGGCCATGTCCAGGAGCTGCTTCCACGAGAAGTCCTCGATGCGTCCCGCACCGAACACGACCTCGTCGTCGTCACCCACGTCCTCCATGGACATGTCGGGGGTCGATGCCAAGGCACCGAGCGCCCTCGGGCGCCTGGATGTGGCCACGTTGATCGGGGCCAGGAAGATATGGAGGTGCTTCGAATACGAGACGAAGACCAAGAAGCCGGTGATGATGGCGATGTTGGCCAACAAGGCCACGGTCTCGATGACGCTGTTCACGCCCTCACCGAGAGGCCTCAAGGCGTTGGCCAGTCCGTGAGAGGCGAAGGCCCACCACCCGTAGGGGAAGTTGCCGGTGTTGACCTGTGCCGCTCTGTACAGGAGCAGCGAGGCGATCACGCCGAAGATCATGAGCAGGACCAGCCACGCTGCCCCGGTGTGGGACCCGAAGAATCGGGAGCGCCGGTTCTCACGCTTGGGAGAGTGCTTGACCCGGATGAGCACGAACACGAGCAGGGAGACAATGACGGCAACGGCGAAGAAGTCTTCCAAGAAGCCGATCACGGCGGTGTGGCCGATCAGTGGGATGTGGAAGTTGCGCTGGAAAAGGCAGCCGAAGGCCTCGATGATGGTGAGGAACAATATGGTGAAGCCCCAGAACGTGAAGGCGTGGGCCACGCCGGGGACGGTCCATTGGAGGAGCTTCTTCTGCCCACCAACCTCGACGAGCTCGACCTTGATCCGCTTCGGCACGTCCCGGAACCGGGTCGGCACCGCAGGCTGGCCGGCGGAGATCAGCCTGAACAGCCAGAAGAACCGACGGCCGGCGATGGCCAGCATCACGACGGTGATCCCGAGTCCTAAGCCGAGTCTGAGGGGCACTGCATTCCTCCTGAGGGGTTACTGATGAGTGATGAGTGTAAGCAGTCGCCCTCTGAGCAGGGCGAGTCGGCTCACGATCGAAAGTTATCGGCGTAGCGACTCGGCGTCGGGCCCCACTGACCCTGGTATTTCGACTTCAGGCCGTCGGACCCATACGGCTTGTCGGCCGCAGTGGTCATCTGAAGGAAGCTGATCTGGCCGATCTTCATCCCCGGGTAGACGGTGATGGGCAGATTGGCGACGTTGGACAGCTCCAAGGTCAGGTGGCCGTCCCAGCCGGCGTCGACGAATCCGGCTGTCGAGTGGATGAGGAGACCGAGACGCCCGAGGGAGGATTTGCCCTCGAGCCGGGCGACCAGGTCGGCCGGGAGTGAGACCCTCTCCTTGGTGGACCCGAGCACGAACTCCCCTGGGTGCAGGATGAGCGGTTCCTCGCCCGTATCGACCAGCTCAGTCAGGTCTTCCTGACTCTCCCTGACATCGATCACCCGACTGGTGTGATTTCGGAACAGTCGGAAGTACTGGTCGACGTGGAGATCGACCGATGAGGGCTGGATACAGTCCTCATCGAGGGGATCGATTTTGATCTGGCCGGCGGCGAGCGCCTCACGTATAGAGCGGTCTGAGAGAACCATGCCGGACAGACGATAGTGTGACCCACGCACGCGGGCGTAGTTCAGAGGCAGAACACGAGCTTCCCAAGCTCNNGTTCGATTCCCGTCGCCCGCTCTCAAAGAGGCACTGGTCAGGGCCTACATTTTAGAGCACCGGGGTCTCAGACGTCGGTCTCGATGTGCTCGAAGACCACATCTATCCTCGTCTGTTAGCCAGCTGCGCTCGCGCTCACGGCCAACGAGGATGGGCGAAGTTGCGGAAATGCCGAACGAGGAACGACCTCCATTGCCTCCACCCGATCAGCCCGGGTAGGGCAAGGTGACCAGGGAGTGACCGACCGCTAGCACCTCGGTCAGCTCCGCTGGTATGACATTGGCACCGTTGTAGGGGTCGAGAGTTACTGCGACTTCCTTTGAGGACGACTCGTAGATATCGACCTCGGCGTGCCCGAGGGTAGTCGTCTCAAAGGCGGCCTCGCCCAGGCCTGACACGGCCGGGGCCGGCTCGCCGATGTTCGACGGATCGGTCGCCACCCACTTGCTCTTGGACTCGCCGGGCGAATCGTAAATCACGTTCAACTCGTTGCCCGCCTGATCCACATAGATGCAGGCCGCCGTGCCGCCATTCTGAGAGTTCGGGCCCTTGAACGTCGTGCCGGTGGCCGTGGTAATGATCGACGATTTCGGGCATTCGAGAGGACCAAGCTTCACGAACTCCGAGGCCGAGCTGCCCTTGGGCGATCCCTGTTTCGACTTGTGGTGTGACGTCTTGGAGTTGTGGCTGCTGGCTGAGGCCGGCGTCGTCGGGACGAGGGCCAATGAGACACCCAAGAGCAGCACGCCACTTCTAACCCATGCCGCCTGTCGATTCATCTGGCAAGCCCCTACCTTGTCTGATGTGTCTGATGTTCGGTGAAATGTCGTCTCGAAGCGCGTACGGACACCCACAGAAGATTTGTGAGATCCGAGCCTACTGGGATGCCCGACGCCGGGGAAGTAACCCACTCCAGCACTCGGGGATGCGTCGACATGCCCGAGTCACTGCGGGCCCGACGGCCAGCGCGTGCTGGTCGAGCAGTCATAGACGATGTCACTCCTCGGACAAGAAATCGAGGCTTCTGCCATCGGTTCTCCGATCGGACACGAGTCGAACGTGGATCAGCCGTCATTCAAGAAGGGTCGGATCGCATCTCTGCTCACTTTGAGCGTATAGTTTGAGCAGACACTCAATTTCTGAGGAGAGCGGTGGCCAAAGCTGGTGCGACGAGCAAGGCGACAGAGAAGGGATCGGATCGCTCCGATACGACCCGTCGAGCATTGGTCATTGCGGCGATCGAGTCGCTAAAGAAAGACGGCTTTACGCGAGCCAGCGCCCGTGTGATCGCCCAGCGAGCCGGAGTCAATCAAGGTCTTGTCTTCTACCATTTCGGCTCCGTCACCAATCTCCTCCTGGCTGCCCTCGACGCCGTGAGCGAAGAGCGCCTCCAGACCTACGGGAACGAAGTCACCAAGGTGGTCAGTCCGGGTGAGCTCGTGGACACCGCTGAGGGGATCTTCAAGAACGACCTCGAGGCTGGCTACATCACCGTGCTGGTCGAGATGATCGCCGGGTCATTCTCCACCCCGGGCTTGGGATCCGAAGTAGCGGCACGGATCCAGCCGTGGCGAGAGTTCGCTCAGTCGAGCATCGAGCGCTCCCTCGGAGACTCTCCGTTGAACGGCGTGCTTCCAAGCAAGGACGTCGCCCACGCCATCGTCGCCCTCTACCTCGGGCTGGAGATGCTCAGCCACCTCGACGGTGACGCTGCCCCAGCACTCGCTCTGTTTGCCCATGCCAAGCAGCTTGCCTCGCTGTTCGAAGCCATGACCGCACCCGCCACCACGAAGGAGTCCTCATGAACTCGGCCGTCGCCACGCCAGGCCCTCGGACAGACCGAACCGACACTGGATTGGATGCGGTGACGGGGGCCTTCAGCTATTCAGGTGCGGCAATTGCCAAGGCACTCATCGACAGTGGGCGCACTGTCCGGACGTTGACGGGGCATCCCGAGCGCAGCGACGGCTGTCCCGGCATCGAAGTGCGTCCGCTCGACTTCGACGATCAGCTGGGCCTGGTCGAGTCACTGCGAGGTGCGACCACGCTGTTCAACACCTACTGGGTGCGGTTCTCCCATCACCAGATCGACCATGACCTCGCAGTCGAAAACTCTCGGACCCTGTTCCTCGCGGCCAGGCGTGCAGGGGTGCAGCGGATCGTTCACATCAGCATCACCAACCCGAGCATCGAGTCGCCCTTCCCCTACTTCCGAGGCAAGGCCCTTGTCGAGCGAGCACTGGCCGAGTCCGAGGTCTCGTTTGCAATCCTCCGTCCCGCCATCCTCTTCGGAGGCGACGGTGTGCTGATCAACAACATTGCGTGGCTACTCCGCCACCTGCCGATCTTCGGCATCGGTGGTGACGGCAACTACCGGGTCCGTGGCATCCACATCGATGACCTGGCCCAGCTCTGCCTCCAAAAGGCTTCCGAATCCGAAGACAGCGTGACCGACGCAGTCGGTCCGGAGAACCCCACGTTCAACGAGCTCGTGGCTCAGGTCCGAGATGCAGTGGGCGCACGAAGCCGTACTATCCATGTTCCGGGCGCCGTGGTTCCCCTGCTGTCCTCCGCCCTGGGACTTGTGCTTCACGATGTCCTGCTGACAAAGGACGAGTTCCAGGCAATGGCAGCCGGATTGGCCGATTCGCAAGAGCCGTCAACGGGATCCATCCGGCTGTCGACCTGGCTCTCTGCGTCCAGCAACGGTCTTGGAACTCACTACGCCAACGAGTTGAGCCGCCACTTTGCTTGAAACCATTGGCACATCGCTCGCAGGACCTTGATGGCTTTGCCGAGATTCGATGCCAGGTGCCCACAGGCCCCTACGCCCGCGATATGTGGCCGGCTGAATCAGCTGAGCCCAAGCAGCCGTTCATTCTTGTTCCCGTGGCGGGAGGGTGAGACCGGCCATCTGCATGAGCGCCGAGAATGTGTCGCGAGCCACTCTCCACTGACCATTCACCAGGAGTGCTCGACCTGGCCTCCCCTTGATCGTAGGGTTGTTGCCGAAAGGGCCACTGATAGTCAGCGAGTAGACGACTCGGGCCTCACGGTCGTTGACGAACCGGAGCCCGTCCACCGTCACGGAGTTGCGCGTCGGATCCTGGTCCACGCCGTGACGTTGACCGGCGGCCCGCAGCACATCACCGAGCTTCGCTCCGCCATCGACGGCGGGGATCGATCCGTCCGTCTCGTCCACATCGAGCATTCGTGAATAGGCGTCCTCGATGGCCGATCGGGCCGCCGATTCGTCCTCCGGCGGCGGACCGGGAACCGCTGTCCCAGAGGGACCCTGCGGAGTGATCAACTGCCCCAGCACAGACGGGTCTTGTTTTGGCCCCGGCTCTTGTTGCCGGAGGGCCCTCAGAGCGCCCGCCTGCTCCGCGGTGATGCCTTGGGCGCGTTGCTCTCGTGCCTCCTTCGAGCTCAGCCCGGCACCGATCCAATCGGCTACCTCCTCGAAGGGAATCCCTGTGCGCCACCACTCTCGGATGACATCGCCAGGTCCTCGACCCTGAATCGCCAGACGTCCGGCTTCGACTGGGGTGAGTCCAAGGGCGTGCCAGGTGTAGGCATCGGCGGCGTCGATCCCTTGGGACGCCCACTCCATGGCCTCCTCGTCCACCCACTGCCTCCGGTGGTAGCTCTGCAGGACCCGTGGGTCCGGACCACCTTGTCCCATTCGGGCTGTCCCGCCCCGGGCGATCCGAACTTGGCTGGTAAAGCTGGGATAGGCGATGTTCCCCATTGATTGGGCCCGCTGCGCCTGTTGCGCCTGTTGGAACGCTTCGGTCGGCCCCAAGCCCTTGGCCTTCTCGGCCTTCGCACCAGCGAGGTCGTAGTCCATCTCGTGCCACTGCGCAGCCTCCGGAGCATCGATGTCGGCGTCGACCCACTCCTGGACGGTGGTCGGCTCAACGCCCGCGGCCATCCACTGGGCGGCATGGAGCCCCTCCGTCACGCCCTGCTGGAGCCATCCCTCGGCTCGAGCGATAGTAAATCGCCAGCTCCGCCAGACCTGAGCATCACGGCGATCGAAACCGGCCGCCACCCACGCATCCAGCTCCTCGGGCTCGCTGTCATCGGGCTCAGAGGCATCGATCCTGGTTCGATTCACCCGCACCTCCGAATCATGCGGCGCTCGCAGGATCGATCTCGATGGCCCGAGCCCACTCGGGCACCGTCCCTCGTTGATCCATCAGGCCCACAATCACACGGATGCCCTGTGGCGGGCCCGCGGGCCAGGGCGTGTGACCGTCCGTCAGTACGACGATCAGGTCGGGCTTGGGTCTGAGCTCGGCTGCTTTGGCGAGCCCGGCACCCATGTCAGTCCCGCCTCCCCCGAGGAGCTTGACGTCGTGGGCTCGGAGCACCTTCTGTGCTTCGAATGCTTCGGCATCACAGCAGATGATGTCGAGCTGCCGTCCAGCAACGCCGAGGCTCCGAAGGACCCCTCCCACCTCGGCGAGAGACTGGGCCAGCATCCCGTCGTTCATGCTCCCTGACGTGTCGAGGACCATGGCCACCTTGGGCAGCGGTTGCCGGAGACTGGGAAGTATCACGTCGCCGGCTACCGAGGAGCGCCGCGACGGCTTCCGGTAGCTGAAGTCGACTCGGCCGGCGACCTCGGCCAGGCCACGGCGGACGGCGGCAGCCAGCACCTGCTGCCAACGCACTGTCGGCTCGAGGATCTCGTTGGCCCAGCGCTGCCAGCCCTCGGGTGTGTTTCCCCATTGCCGCTGGTGCTCTCTGATCTGGTGTGCGATCTGGCGCTCGAGGAGCTTCTGGGCAGCGTCTCCGAGTCCTGATGCTCCGCTGTCCCACGGTCGGCTCTGTCCGTCGCATCCGCTGCCACAGTCCTCCTCTGGCGCCGTTCCGGGCCGGGGACGAGCTATCTCGGGCTCTTCGCTCGCACCGAGAGCGTCCCAGTACTGCTCGGCGGTCCAACCGTCGGGCAGCCCGAGGGCCTTGGGCGTGACCGCGCCGTCGGGCCGCTCAGCGGTACCAGCCACCAGATCGTCGTTGATCTCGGCATCGGCGGCCGTGTTCCAGCGCTTCTGGCGAGGATCGACACCGGAGAGGGAGCTCTCCGTGGTCGAGGAGGCCCCGCCGGGGAACCGTTCCCCGTGATGGCGTAGAAGGTGACTCACCTGGTGGATGAGCCAGAACCCCACGGTGGCTACTTCCATCTCCTGGAGCACCTCCGGGTCCAGATAGACATGCCAAGCCGGATCGACCGGCAATGCGCTGAGGTCGAACCTCCGCGCGGCAGAGTCCTCGGACTGGTCGATGACGATCGGGTCGAGGGACAAGAGCGCACTGGCCATGTAGGGGACCTGGTGCGCGGCCCATACTCTTGCAGCAGCCCAGGTGCGGCGCTCCTCGGGTGACAGAGCGTCGAGCGTGCCCTGCCTCACTCCTGCCCCTCCCCACCCAGGAGCCCGGCTGCCCGCAGGACGGGGGCGATCTGGAGCAAGCCGCTCGGCAACTGCGCTCCGTCGGGTCGCGCGCTCGCCAGTGCACGAGCCGCCAGTGTGGCAACGTCTGGCGCGTTGGCTGCCACGCGGGCGACCACCCTCCATGCTGCACCCCACGACCTTGCATCTCCGTGGGCGATGGCCACCGTGGCGACCGCGGTGAGCACAGCGAAGGCCCGGTCGCTCCTCTCGGGCAGCTCGAATCCGTCCGGATCAGCGAGAACCGCCTCGGGGTCGGGCAGATCCATGTTGGCCAGCCACGACAGGAACTCGATGCCGGCACCCTCCCCGACCGCTCCGACGACCAGCTGCATCCGGGCGCTGTCGGTGGCTCCGATCGCATCACAAGCAGCGAGAAGCCGAGCCACCGAGTCCCAGCTTCGCGGGCTGGGCCATCCCCGTCCCGCCTGGTCTGCCGCCTGGGGTACTTGAAGCACGAGTGCGGGTCGGACTTCGAGGAACGCACCGACTGCGGCTCTCACGCCGAGTGTCTGGGCCTCGGAGGGGATCTGACCGTCAAAGACTGGCGGTGCGCTGAACCCCATGGCGATCCCTTTGGCCACTGCTTTGGCATCGACTGGCCAATCCAGATGAACCAACCGATTGGCCAAAGGTGCAGAGAGCTGCCAACCGTCGGCTGCCTGCTCGGGAGGATTGGCAGCGGCCACGACCCGGATGGTCTCGGGCAGAGCAAGATCGCCGACCACTCGTTCGAGCACGACCCGCAGCATCGCCGCCTGAACGGCCGGGGGAGCGGTTGTCAGCTCGTCCAGGAACAGGAGTCCATGCCCAGCGGCCGCCAGTCTCCTTGCCCAGAGAGGTGGTGCCATCTGGACTGCCCCGTCGATCACGACTGGCAGACCGGCAAAGTCTGCTGGCTCGCGGATGGAGCCGATGACCACCTCGGTCGGCCAGCCCAGGGCCTCGCCGAGGGCGCGCACCACCGAGGTCTTGCCGGTACCAGGGCTACCCCAGAGTAGGACTGGCACCCCCGCCTGCACAGAGATTGACAGAGCTTCGGACACTGACGAAACGTCGATGACTACCCACCTCCACACCCATTGTTCCCCAGAATGCTGTGGGAGTGGGCCGCGATCGGAGGTCGCGCGTCAATAGGAAAGTTGCTCGTCGATTCCTTTCACCAGGCGCTCCGCGGCGACAGTGTCAGGGTGGTCGTAACCGTTGACCTGCCGGGACGTGGCGAGGAGGTTCCTTGCCACGATGCTGGCCTCTGGGAGGTCGTTCGTCCAGACCAGAGCGAGTGCCAAGTGCCGCAACGAGGTGAGGGCCAAAGGGTCCTCAGGACCCAGGAGCCGGCTTCTCGTCTCGACGACCCTGCGAAGCAGCCCGGGCGCTTCTTTGTATTGACCGGTCCGGATGAGACCCTCCGCCAGCTTCGTCGCTACCCCGCAGGCCAGGAGTTCGTCACCCTGCTCCTCGTAGTGGGCCATCTCCTGTTCGAGCAGCTGCCTCGCATCTTCTGATTGGCCCAGTGAAAACTCGACGTCGGCCAGACGCTTGGTGACGGCCAGTACCGTCTGGGCGTCCGATTGCTGGCTGGAGCTGAGCCCACTGAGGACATGCACGAGTAGGGGTTTCGCCGAGCTGGGGCGTTCCAACTCGATGAAGGTCACGGCTAGGCGCGCTTCGGCGGCCAAGGTGAGCTGGTGTTCCCTTCCCAGGAGCTTGCGACGCAGATCCAGCACCTGCTGGCGAAGCGGTAAGGCGTCCTCATACCGCCCGACCGCTTCTCTGAACTTGGCCACCGCCTCCATGGCGTTGATGCTCATCCCCGAGTTGGGCCCCTCCTTCTTCAAGCTCTTGGCCAAACGTCGCTCGGCCAGCTCCAGGCCCTCTTCCGGACTCCCCGCCCTGCGCTCGGCGCGCCGGTCCTTCCAGTTGACCAGCTCACCTGCCCACTGAGGAGGAGAAAGGCGTCTCCAACCGCGCTCTTCGCCCATCTGCCAAGCGTACGACGGCTGGCGCCGCCGTTCCATGGGCCAAGTGCGTACCCAGCTCATCCCTCGAATCCCGGTTCGCCGACATGACCAGAGTCGGCTCGACACTTCCCCCGTGGACTTCGTCGTGAACCGGAGCGGACGATTGACCTGGAATGAAGGCTCTATCCTGCGGGCATGGAAGACGATCACGTGAGAAAGGAGTGGCGGCCCACCAAGGGTCCCCGCTGGCGCCGGTGATTCTGACCGTTGCTCTGATCGCCCTCTTGATCGTGCCTATAGCCGTCTGGGCGGCGCGTAACCAGCGCTCCCAGCGCTCCCGACATCCCAAATCAGCGCAGCGGAGTCCGAAGCATCGATGGTGGCAACCCTGACGATCGTCGCTCCCGGCGTTCTTCTCTAGGCCTACTCGAGCTTCCCCAGGGCTACTTTGGGGGGACCGCGCGCGTGGGCAGAGAGAAGGCCTCCCGGATATCGGCCTGCACCACCTCGACTGGCCGCATGGCATCGATAGTGGCCACGAACTCTTTGCGCTCGAAGATCTCGATGAGGGGCTTCGTCTCCTCGTGATAGTCAGCCAGGCGATTGGCCAGGGCCTCGGGATTGTCATCGGCCCGCGCCACCAGTGTCCCGTGACAGACGTCACAAGTCTCGAGGACTTTGGGCCGGTGTGCGATGAGGTTGTAGTCGAGCCCACATCCCGAGCAGACCCGGCGGGCGAGGACCCGCCGGTGGACCTCCGCATCGGGGAGATCCAGGTTGATCACGCCGTCAATGTCATAGCTCTCGAGGAAGAATTCGGCCTGACGGGCGTTGCGGGGAAAGCCGTCGATGATGAAGCCATAGTTCCAGTCGTGCTCGGCGAGGCAGGTCCGCACGACGTGCTCGACCATGTCGTCGTCGACCAGGTTTCCACTGGCCATGATCCGCTTGACCTGGGCGCCGAGCTTCGTGTGGTGCTGCACATTCCAGCGGAAGAGGTCGCCCACACTGACGTGCTCGAGATCGAGGTCTTCGGCGAGCAGCTTGGCCTGGGTGCCCTTCCCACTGCCCTGGATGCCCATGATGATGAATTTTCGCACTGCGGCCCTACCGATCGTCGAAGGTCGGTCGAGAGTACCGGATCAATGTACGACGTAGCGCGTTGGCACCCACGTCTGGCTGTCGATCGGCGGACGCTCATAGGCCCTCTGCTGGCGCTCGGGGAGCTCGACCGCAGCGTGTGGGACCGCTTCATAGGGCACGATGTCCAAGAGGTGGCTGATGATGTTGAGACGGGCGGCCTTCTTGTCGTTGGCATCGACCACGTGCCAAGGAGCCTCTTTGATGTCGGTGTAGGAGAACATCTCGTCTTTAGCCTCGGCGTAGTCGACCCACCGGGCCCGCGCCTCTAGGTCCATGGGGCTGAGCTTCCAGCGCTTGCCCGGATTGTTGATGCGCTCCGTGAAGCGTCGCTCCTGCTCCTCGTCGCTGATGGAGAGCCAGTACTTGACAAGGATGATCCCGGAGCGCACGAGGGCGCGCTCCAAGACCGGGCAGGTGCGAAAGAACTCCGCGTGCTCCTCGGGGGTGCAGAACTCCATGACCCGCTCAACCCCAGCCCGGTTGTACCAACTGCGATCCATCAGCACCATCTCCCCGGCGGCCGGAAGATGGGCGATGTAGCGCTGGAAGTACCACTGGGACCGCTCACGTTCGGTGGGCGTGCCGAGGGCGACGACACGGGCATAACGGGCGTTCAGTCGCTCCATGATCCTCTTGATCGTGCCGCCCTTGCCGGCAGTGTCGCGCCCCTCGAAGATGACCAGGACGCGGAGGCCCTCATGGACGATCCACTCCTGCATCCGGACCAGTTCGACCTGCAGCCTGGCCAGCTCTTTCTCGTAAGCAGCCTTGGACACCACCTTGGTATCGGGACTGCTCAGCCTCGGGGGCGGAGCAGCGAGCTTCGAGCTTGGTTCCAACAGGTCGGTGTCGCTGGCGTGCTTCGAGTTCTTTCCCACTGGGAGACGACCGTAGCGGGCAACGAACCGAAGATGATTTCCGCCGCGTTTCCACCGTGTTAAAGGTGATTCCGGGAAGCCCCGCCCCGGAACACCACTACCCCAGCACTGGGTTCGTACTCGGAATCTCAGGGGAACTCAATCCCCCGTTCATGGCCTTGAAACACTCCGTTTACGTACCTGCCGTAGCTTTCTGCAAGAGATCTGTCGGAGCTGAAGCGATCACTCGTGTGCGGCCCCGGCTAGATGAACCGCTGAGATCCTGAGGAGTGATCACATGAGTGGAAGCAAAGCACGGCTCGACGCCATCGACGCTGTGAAGAATTTCGAGGCGCCCAAGGGCTTCTTCCCGACCGAGGACAACCCGGGCGAGATCTTCGGAACCAACGTCTTCACCAAGTCCGTCATGCAAAAACGGCTCCCCAAGCCGATCTTCAAATCGCTCATGGGCACCATCGAGCACTCCAAGCCCCTCGACCCGGCTGTCGCCGACGTGGTCGCCGCCGCCATGAAGGACTGGGCCTTGGAGAAGGGGGCGACCCACTACGCCCACGTCTTCTACCCCCTCACCCACCTCACGGCAGAGAAGCACGACAGCTTCTTCGAGCCGGCCGGTGACGGATCGGCCATCGCCGAATTCCAGGGCAAGACCCTGACCCAGGGGGAGCCTGACGCCTCCAGCTTCCCGAACGGCGGCCTGCGCGCCACCTTCGAAGCTCGCGGCTACACCGGCTGGGACGCCACCAGCCCTGCGTACATCCTGGAGAATCCGAACGGGAACACGCTCTGCATCCCGACCGTCTTCATCTCGATGACCGGTGAGGCACTCGACAACAAGACTCCGCTCCTCCGGTCGCAGCAGGCCATGGCCAAGCAGGCGGAGCGGGTGCTCCACCTCTTCGGTCATCCCGATGCCGATGCCGTTGTCTCCTTTGCCGGCGCTGAGCAGGAGTACTTCCTGATCGACCGGAGCTTCTTCCTGTCCCGACCCGACCTTCTCAACTCCGGCCGCACCCTGTTCGGAGCCAAGCCGCCGAAGGGCCAGGAGTTCGACGACCACTACTTCGGGGCCATCCCCGATCGCGTGCTGGCGTACATGATGGATGCCGAGCGGGAGCTGTTCAAGCTGGGCATCCCGGCCAAGACCCGTCACAACGAGGTGGCCCCGGGCCAGTTCGAACTGGCGCCCATGTTCGAACGTTCGAACGTCGCCGCCGACCACCAACAGCTCCTCATGACCACGCTGAAGAAGGTGGCTCAAAAGCACGGAATGGAGTGCCTGTTCCACGAGAAGCCCTTCGAGGGCATCAATGGCTCGGGGAAGCACGTCAACTTCTCACTGGGTAACTCCACCGAGGGGAACCTCCTCCTCCCTGGCGACACGCCCCACGAGAATGCTCAGTTCCTGGTGTTCTGCGCCGCGGTGATCCGCTCTGTCCACAAGTACGGAGGTCTGTTGCGGGCGTCGGTGGCGTCTGCCACCAACGATCACCGCCTCGGGGCGAACGAAGCCCCTCCGGCCATCATCTCGATCTTCCTCGGGGAACAGCTCGCCGATGTCTTCCAGCAGATCGCCGCCGGTGGTGCGACCTCGTCCAAGGAGAAGGGGTTCATCGAGATCGGCGTCGACACCCTGCCCGTCCTCCCGACCGACCCGGGTGATCGCAACCGGACCAGCCCCTTCGCCTTCACTGGCAACCGATTCGAGTTCCGGGCGCCCGGCTCCCTCCAGTCCATCGCAGGCCCGATGGTCACCATCAACACCATCCTGGCCGAGGCGCTCGACTACATCGCCACCGAGCTCGAGCAACTGGTCGCCGACGGCACCGAGTTCAACAGCGCGGTGCAGACGGTTCTCCAAGAGATCATCACCAATCACGGCAAGGTGGTCTTCAACGAGGACGGCTACGCCGACTCATGGCAGGTCGAGGCTGAGGAGCGTGGGCTCCCGAATCTCCGCACGACGCTTGATGCGCTCCCAGAGCTCATCAGTGAAGAGTCGATGGAGCTGTTCAGCCACTACGGGGTGTTCAACCACCGAGAGATGCACAGCCGCTACGAGATCGCTCTCGAGCAGTACATCCTGGCCATCGACGTCGAGGCGAACCTGACGCTCGAGATGGGAAACACGGTGATCCTTCCGGCGGCACTGCGCTACCAGACGGAGTTGGCCGCCAACGTGGCCGCCCTCAAGGCTGCCGACATCGAGGCTGACACCTCCACCCTCGTCGAGGTCTCCTCGGCCATCGCATCCCTGCGGGCCGGCATAGCAACGCTTCGCTCCGAGATCGAGCACGATGATGTGGACTCGACGGAGAAGCACGCCGAGCATGCGCAAAAGGGCCTCCTCCCGGCAATGGGCGAGGTTCGCAGCGCAGCCGACACGCTCGAGACACTGGTGGCGGACGATCTGTGGCCACTCGCCACGTACCAGGAGATGCTGTTCATCCTGTAGCCGTCAAAGGACTCGATCGAGTCCGTGATGTTTCTGACCAACGACCCCTTGCCACCGGCAGGGGGTCGTTGTCTGTCCGAGGACCAAGCGCCGAGTCATGACTCCACTGCCACCTTGGCGCCGAACGAGGCCGCAAGCCCAGGACTTCAGTGATGGGTGGAAGGTCTTTCCGGCGCCGGGTGGCGCAGCCGGCCGGATGGTTCTCTCACGCTCCTGTGACATGTTGCCGTGGGCTACCGGTCGACCAACAAGAAGGTCGACTCGACCAATCTCGCCTGGGTACAGAGCGAGGCAAAAGCGGTTGGTAGCTCGTTGAGAGATAACAGGAGTACGCCAAGGGCACTGAGAAGGGGTGAATCTCCTTCAGAATTATGGACGAGGTGCCGATTCACAAATTATGAAGAATCGTCCCGCCAAGATGATCAAATTCAAGTCTCCGAGAAAGCGCAGGGGCCTTGCCGGCTCTCTCAGAGGGGTCAGAGCGGCATGGTCGGCATGGCCGGGCTATCCCGTCGAGCCGAGAGCTGACTACCTGCACGTCCCGGCTGACATCGGCCACCGGACGCGCTGACGCCACCCGGTTTGGAGTACCCATCGGGGGGAGTGACGCAGACCGTTATTCCCCCCGGATATGAGAAAAGAGGAGGGCTTTCGCTCTCCTCTTTTCTCTAGTCCCCGAACTATCTGTCCGCTGGTCAGGCGGGCACCGGTGCGGTCGTCATGATGGCGGCCCGGTGGTCAGCTTGACACTTGCCGTGTGGGACTGACCGGACGAATCCGTCCAGGTCAACTGAACCGTGTCGCCTGGGTGCTGGTTCTCCAAGGCGTTGCTCAGGTCCGTCGACGAGGTGATGGTCTTCCCATTGAGGCCGGTGATGACGTCGCCCTGGGCCACGCCGGCGGCTGCGGCCGGGGAGTTGGAAAGTGTTCCGACGACGGTGGCCCCCGAAGCGCCCGAGGAGGATCCGCTGTTGCCACTTCCGAGGCTTCCGCTTCCGAAGCCTCCCCCGGTGGCGCTGCCCGAGGTGCTGTCCGAGGCAGAGACGCTGATGCCCAAGAAGCCGGTGGCCCCGATATGGAGGGTCGATGAGGCATCGCCGGCCTCGATCTGCTTGGCGATCTTCAAGGCCGTGGCAACCGGGATGGCATAGGCCTGGCTAGTCGAGACCTGATAGTCGGAGCTGGTCGACGCCGCCGTGTCCATGCCTATGACCTGGCCGTCGGTGTTCACCAACGAACCGCCGGAGTCTCCCGGCTCGATCGGGGCGTTGATCTCGATGAGCCCAGTGAGGCTCTCTGCGTTGCCCCCACCGTCATCGGTGGCGGTGATGGACTGGTTGAGGGCGGTGACCGATCCCCCCGCGGTGCTCGGGGTCCCGCCTGTGCCCCCGGCGTTCCCGATGCCGACGACCGCCTGGCCGACGGCCGCATTGGCCGAGCTTGTCGACACCGTCGTCAGTCCGCTGGCATTGACCAGCTTGATCACAGCGACGTCACCGGTGCGGTCATAGCCGACCACATTGGCGGAATAGGTCTTGCCGTTCCCGATATCGGTGACGGAGATACTGGTGGCACCGTCGATGACGTGGTTGTTGGTCAGGATCGTCCCGTCCGAGGTCAGAACCATCCCGGTGCCTGCCGCCTGCTCGTCCTCGTAGCTCAGGTTGGTGTTGATGTCGACGAGGCCAGGGTCCACTTTGGTGGCAATGGATGAGATGTCCGACGGTGCGCCTACACCGGTAGACGAGTTCCCCGTGCTCGAGGAGCCCGAGGAGCCCGACGAACCTGATGAGCCCGAGCCGGAGGAGCCTGAGCCGGAGCCGGAGCCGGAGCCGAAGGGAAACGAGCCCGATCCCGAGGAACCGGTCGAGCCTGAAGAGCCAGAGCCCGAGGAACCGGCCCCGCTACCGGCAGCCGATGTCGAAACCGGCTGACTGGGCCAGATGGCATGGCCGAGGCCCACGCCGCCAAGCACGGCGGCGAACACGACGACACCGGCCACGGCGATGACACCGCCGGTGCGCTTCTTCGCTGAGGCGGGCTTCGCAGCTGGTGCGTAGCCCTGCTGTGTCCAGCCATACGGAGGCGGCCCGGCCGCGGCGCCTCCGTAGAAGCCGCCGGCCGGAGGTGTGGCCGGCCCGACTGGTGCCCCCCAAGGCTGGGTAGGCGTCGACCAGGTTCCAGCGGGACGGGCCGGTCCCGATCCTGGAATCGGGTCGGTTGGGTGGGGGTCCAGGCCGTAAGGGGGCAGCTGGGCGCCCTCAGAGGAGCCGGCTGCAGGCAGCGGAATGGCAGCACCGGGCTGGGTCTCGGCCGTGATGGCCTTGTCGTTGGAGGACCGAGGCGGGGTTGCTTCCACCGAATCGTCCGAGGGGTGCCAGTTGTCGTTCACGTCTATCTACCTTCCGGTCCACGTACATTTGAAGGTCATCTTCATGGACCATTCAACGGTGCCCATCTAAAGGAACAGTGAACGATCGATATGAAATTCGTAAATCCCGACGGAACTGGGCAAGTTCGTTTTCTGTGTGCCTTCCACAGTATCGAGGGATTCATCTGACGGATCGGCCGGCCGGACCGGCGGTTGGTCACGGGTGGAGACCCACTGACACGCGCCGTCGGCGTAGCGTGCATCGCACCGCCGGCAGGTCCGGGTGCGCCGAACTTCTAGGAGACAGACATGGACAGAGCCGAACTGACCGAGCTGATCATCGACACACGCCGGGCCAAGGGGCTCTCGTGGGCCAGTGTGGCCGAGGTGGTCGGATCCAGCAGGGAGTGGGTGACAGCCGGTTGCCTCGGCCAGATGACCTTCGACGCCAACCAGGCGGCTGCGGTGGTCGATCTCTTCGAGCTCCCCCCAGAGGCCCTGTCGCTGCTTCAGACCCCTCCCTATCGAGGCTCCTTTCCCGGCGAGGTCCCGACTGATCCGCTGATCTACCGCTTCTATGAGCTGGTCAAGGTGTACGGGACCACCTTCAAGGAGCTGATCCATGAAGAGTTCGGGGACGGGATCATGAGCGCCATCGATTTCAAGATGGAGATGAGGCGCGAGCCAGACCCGGCCGGCGACCGCGTCAACATCTCGATGTCCGGCAAGTTCCTCCCCTACAAGCAGTATTAGGCCGAGGCCGGCTGAATGGGTCCACGGGCACGGCTGGGTACTTCACGGCCCTCCGGCCACGCGGCTGCGTGGAAGATGGCGGGTGGGCGGCGGGATGCCGGGGAAGCCGTCGGCGGTCGGCTGTCTGTGCGAGAGCACCGCACCCATCTCCCGGAGCCAGAGGAAGCGCCGCCCCTTCGCCTGGACGACGAGGCATCCGGTAGCGCTGGCTGACCGTGCCCGGCGATGGACCTTTGCCGGTAGGCAGGCGTCGTCGACGCGAATAGCCGAACTGCCCGCCGATCGGCAAAGCTGGCCCAGAGGGTCGCAGCCATTGCACCCGAGCCCGCGGACGGGGCCGAGCCGGCGAAGGATGAGGAGACGTCTTGGGCAAAGAGCGGGACCGCACGGCCAAGTTCGGCCACATGGAAGACGGACTGCGGGGGGCGAGCGACTGGTACTGGTGGGGCCCCTACGTAAGCGAGCGTCAGTGGGGCACCGTTCGGGAGGACTACAGCGCCGACGGTGACGCTTGGAACTACCTGCCACACGACCATGCCCGGTCCCGGGCTTACCGCTGGGGCGAGGACGGGCTGGCGGGCTTCTGCGACGTCGAGCAGCGGATGTGCCTCGGGCTCGCCCTGTGGAACGGCCGGGACCCCATCTTGAAGGAGCGGCTGTTTGGTCTTAACCAGGCCGAGGCCAACCACGGCGAGGACGCCAAGGAGTACTGGTGGTACCTGGACGCCGTCCCGAGCCATGCCTGGAACCGTTGGCGCTACCACTACCCCCAAGGGGCGTTCCCCTATGAGGACCTCATTTCGGAGAACTCCCGTCGCTCCAGGACCGAGCCCGAGTACGAGCTGTTGGACACCGGGGCCTTTGACGATGATCGGTACTGGGTGGTCGAGGCCCACTACGCGAAGGCCAGCCCCACCGACGTGTTGATGGAGATCGAGGTCACGAACGCCGGACCGGAGCCCGACACCCTCCATGTGCTTCCGACCGCCTGGTTCAGGAACACTTGGGCATCGGATTCGGCCAAGGAAAAGCCGGCGTTGAAGGCCGACGGGCCTGATCTCAGCATCGACCACCCATGGCTCGGGGAGCTCGAGCTCGTGGCCGGGCCCGGGCCCGACGGCACCCAGCCCGGACTGCTGTTCTGCGAGAACGAGACCAACGCGGCCAGGCTCTTCGGGGCCAACAACGGGTGCGCCTTCCCGAAGGACGGCATCAACGACCACGTCGTGCACGGTTCGCCCACCGTCAACCCGGCCCAGGTGGGGACAAAGGCGGCCTACTGGTACCGGGTGACTGTCGAGCCGGGACAGACCGCCACGCTGAAGCTTCGGCTCCGCTCCACGAAGAAGAGCCGGCCCTCTCCCGACAAGCTCCTCGGCTCGGGCTACGACGCGGTGGTGGCCAAGCGGAAGGCCGAAGCCGATGAGTTCTACGGCGAGCTGGCCGGGCCTACCTGCAGTACCGACGAGGCGCTGGTGATGCGGCAGGCCTTCGCCGGGATGCTGTGGAGCAAGCAGTTCTATTACTACGACGTCGCCCGTTGGCTGGACGGCGACCCGGGTGAGCCACCTCCGCCCTCCGAGCGGGCCGCCGGCCGCAACGGCCGGTGGCGACACTTTCAGGCCTTCGACATCATGTCGATGCCTGACAAATGGGAGTACCCATGGTTCGCCGCCTGGGACCTGGCCTTCCACTGCGTCACCCTCGCCCATATCGATCCGGCCTTCGCCAAGTACCAGCTGATCCTGGTGTGCCGCGAGTGGTTCCAGCACCCGACTGGGGCCCTGCCTGCCTATGAGTGGGACTTCGGTGACGTGAACCCACCTATCCAGGCCTGGGCCGCCCTCGAAGTCTTCGCCATCATCGGCGGCACCGATCTCGACTTTGTCAGCCGGATCCTCGACAAGCTGATCGTGAACTTCACCTGGTGGATCAACCGGGAGGACGCCGACGGTGACAACCTCTTTGAGGGAGGGTTCCTCGGACTCGACAACATCGGCCCGATCGACCGCTCGCACCTGCCGGTCGGAGGCCTCCTCCAACAGGCCGACGCCACCGGATGGATGGGCTTCTACGCCCTCTCCCTCGGCACCATGGCCTCGATCCTCAACCGGGTCGGGCAGCGACCGGCGACCGATCTGGTCATCAAGTTCATCGAGCACTTCGCACTCATCTCGGAGGCCATGGAGAAGCTCGGGCTCTACGACGAGGAAGAGGGCATGTACTTCGACCTTCTCCGTCTCACCGATGGCTCCGAGGTCACCATCAAGGTGCGATCCATGGTCGGCATGATCCCCATGTTGGCGTCGGGAATCGTCGGCGAGGGACTCTTGCAGCGCGCCCAACTGCTCGGCAAGACCTTCGCCTCTCACTTCCGACACCTCGATTTCGAAGAGCTGGCCGGAGAGGGACTGCTGAGCGGCGAACCGGGCAGCCAGCAACTGCTGTTGGGCATGGTCGGTGTCGACCGGGTCATCCACCTCGTCTCACTGCTCGTCGACGAACGGGAATTCCTCTCCGATCACGGCCTCCGCGCCCTGTCGGCACACCATCGCGAGCATCCCTACGTGCTCGATGTCGAAGGCGTCCACGCCTCCATCGACTACGAGCCGGCCGAGTCGACCACCGCCATGTTCGGTGGGAACTCCAACTGGCGGGGGCCGGTCTGGTATCCGCTCAACTACCTTGTCGCGAGCGCTCTCGACCGCTACGGCCGATTCCTCGGTGACGGGGTGACCATCGACTTTCCGACCGGCTCGGGCCACAAGCTGTCCCTGCAGGCGGTGGCAGCGGAGATCCGGAAGCGCAACGTGTCACTGTTTCTTCGCGACGAGCAAGGTCGCCGCCCGTGCTTCGGACCCTACGAAAAGATGCAAACCGACCCCCGCTGGAAGGACAACCTGTTGTTCCACGAGTACTTCCACGGTGACACCGGTGAAGGACTCGGAGCGAGTCACCAGACCGGCTGGACCGGACTGGTGGCCGACCAGATCCGGCGGCTTCACAACCCGGAAATACTCACCGTCTTCGACCTGACCCATCGACCGGAGACAGGGTCCGGCCAATCGGGCTGAGACGCCCGGCGGCGGCCAGGCGCGGCGTTCAGATCGGGCCGGGTGAGATCGGGGCGCCCGGCTCGAGGCCGGCTGTCACCTCGCAAAGTGCCCCGAAGGCCAGGTTGGCGGCGTGCTCAGGCCGGAGGGCCGCCAGTTCGTCTGAGTAGACCTCCACTTCGATCGGGGCCGTGCAACCCCGGGTCCGGAGGTCCGAAAGGAGTCGGGGCAAAGGGGCAACGCCGCGGCCGGGCAGCAGCCTTGCGTGCATCATTTCGAAGCGCCCATCCTCGTCCGGAGTTTCAGCCACGTCCCCCACCTGCACGGCGAGGACAGCGGAGCCCGGCACCTCCGGGTCGAGGCGGCCACGGTCAGGTCCTCGCAACAGGTGCCAGGTGTCGACCATGATTCCGCCGTTCGCCCGATCCGCCCTCTTTGCCACCTCATAGGCGCAACCCATGTCCGGGATGCCCGAGAAGGGGTAGAACTCGATGTGGGCGAGGAGCCCGAAGCGGGCGGCCCGATCACACAAGTCGGCGAAGGCGGCCGCGGCGACAGCCCAGGGGATGTCCCGCCCGACACGGCGTCCCTTCGTCTCGAGCACCGTGATCGAGCGGGCGCCGAGAGCTACGGCCGCGGCGACGAACTGGTCGGCACTGGGTTCGTCGCCATCGCCCGGCAACCAGTCCATGCGCCCGTCGAGCTCGGCCACTGCCATCCCGTGGCCATCGAGCAGGTCGGTGAGTCCGTCATCGGTCCATCCGCGCGCCTTGGCCGCCACGTATTCGTCGTAGTACACCGAGATGCCGGAGAAGCCGGCCGTCGAGGCAGCGGTGACGGTCTCTTCGAGCGACGCCGCCCGTATGGTCCCGCTGGCCAGCACCAGGTCGGATGGGGAGAGACGACGCCGGACCATGCCCCGAAGCTATCCGGTGGGCCTCATGGCCTCGGGACCGGTCCAGTACGGCGCCATCGTCACTGGTGTCTGGCGGGTGGTGGTGTGCGTGAATCGGCCCCGCTCACCGTCCCTACGCGAACCACATCACACTGCCCTGGGGGGCGTGGCTCTCCGGGAAGCTGGCGCTGGACGCGGGTTCATCTCCTCGTCCATGGGCCGTCTCGTCAGTCGTCTGCCGCGAGACTCGGCCCGCTCTCCAGGTATTGCCGCCGTGACCCCCATTCGCCGGTCCTCGGTCGCCGTCTTTCCAAGTGGCTGGCGAAGGTGTCGTCGGTCCTCGACAGGCCATCTAATGTGCGGACCGTGCCCCACGTCGTCGACGCTCCCGGCCCGATTGAGGCCGACCGACTCGGTTTCCTCCGTGACGCCGTCCTGTCCCAGGCGGAGCGCTCGGGCTGCACCAATGCCGAGCTGAGAGTGGAGCGGATCCGCTCCCAACAGGTCCGCCTGCGAGACGGCCGCCTCGAGGGTGCGGCTGACGACATCGAACTCGGAATGGGCGTCCGCGTGGTGATCGACGGAGCCATGGGCTTCGCCGCCACGGTGGCCAGCTCCCCAGGTGATGCGGCGGGACTGGTCGACCAGGCGGTCGAGGCCGCCCGGGTGATCGCCGGGGCCGGGGGTGGCAGGGCGCAGTTGTCCGACGAGCCCGCGCACGCTGCCGTCAACTGGGCGTCGCCCTACACGATCGACCCGGTGGACGTCCCGCTCGGCGACAAGGTGGCCCTCCTCGATGACTGGAGCGGCCGCCTCATCGGGAACCGGGGGATCGAGCACGTGACGGCCTCTGTCCTTTGTGTGACCGAGGACAAGTACTACGCCGACCTGGCAGGGACAGAGGCCACCCAGCGGAGGGTGAGGGTCCACCCGGTCGTCGAGTCGATGGCACCGGACGCTGACGGTGGCTTCGAGACCATGCGTACGGTGGCCCCTCCGGCTGGGCGCGGTTGGGAGTACCTCGGTGGCGACGGTTGGGACTGGGACGACGAGTTGGCGTCGCTCCCCGGCCACCTTGCCGACAAGGTCCGGGCCCCGTCGGTGACGGCCGGCCTCTACGACCTCGTGATCGACCCCACCAATCTGTGGCTCACCATCCACGAGTCCATCGGCCACGCCACCGAGCTCGATCGGGCCCTCGGCTATGAGGCGGCCTATGCCGGCACGTCCTTCGCCACCCTCGACCAGCTCGGATCGTTGCACTATGGCTCGGAGGCCCTCAACGTCACCGGCGACCGCACGACCCCCCACGGTCTCGCCACCGTCGCCGTCGACGACGAGGGGGTCCCGGCCCAATCCTTCGACCTCGTGCGGGCCGGCATCCTCGCCGGCTACCAGCTCGACCGCTCCGTCGCAGCCACCAGCGGGCTCGGGCCCTCGAACGGGTGCGCATTCGCCGACTCGCCCATGCACGTGCCCATCCAACGGATGGCCAATGTCTCCCTCGAGCCGGCCCCAGGTGATGGGCCGAGCACCACCGAGCTGATCAGCGGAGTCGATCGTGGCATCTACATCGTCGGCGACAAGAGTTGGTCGATCGACATGCAGCGCTATAACTTCCAGTTCACCGGTCAACGCTTCTTCGCCATCGAAGGCGGGCGCCTGGCCGGCCAGCTCCGCGACGTGGCCTACCAGGCCACCACTACCGACTTCTGGGGATCGATGGAGGCTGTCGGCGGCCGCTCGACCTATCTGCTCGGGGGTGCCTTCAACTGCGGGAAGGGACAGCCCGGCCAGGTGGCCCCGGTGTCCCACGGTTGCCCCTCAGCCCTCATTCGAGGCGTCCGGGTACTCAACACCAGGCACGAGGCCGGTCGGTGAGCGACGGTCTGGTCCCGGCCCAGGCTGTGGTCGAAGAGGCACTGGCGGCGGCGCACCCGAGCAGCGACGGCTGCGTGGTCATCGTCGAGGAGACGAGCGAAGTCGAGGTGCGATTCGCCAACAACGCCACGACAACCAACGGACGCCGCCGTGACCGGCGGGTCACCGTCGTGTGTATGCGCGAGGTCGAAGGTGGCATGGCGACGGGCGTGGCCAGCCGGGGCGGTGACACTGACGTCAGGGCCCTCGTGCGGGCCGCGGAACGGGATGCCGAGAGTTCGCCGCCGGCCGAAGACGCCACCGCCCTGGTCGACCCAGGAGCCGCAGGCCTGGGCCCCTCGGTCGCCCGGTTCGAGCGACCGCCCGAAGAGACCGACCTGTCCGTGCTCACCGATGTGCTGTCCGGCCTCTCATCGGCCTTCACCCAGGCGCGCTCTGACAAGTACGTCCTCGCCGGCTTCGCCGAGCACCGTCGGGCCACCGACTACCTCGGCACGTCGACAGGCGTGCGCCTCGCCCACTGCCAACCCGACGGTGCCCTCCAGCTGGTGGCCCGGATGCCCGACGGGTCAGCTTCGACCTGGGCCGGGGCCGGTACTGCCGACTTCGCCGACGTGTCGGTCGCCGAGATGGAGTCCCGGCTGCGGGCCCGACTCGGGTGGTTCGAGACCCGGCTAGAGCGGCCAGCCGGTCGCTACGAGGTGGTGCTGCCCCCAGAGGCGGTCGCCGACCTCATGATCGCCGTGGCCTTCGAGGCCAGCGGGCGCACTGCCGAGGACGGCCAGAACGTCTTTTCCTCACCTGGCGGCGGCACGCGACTCGGCGCGCGACTCTCGCCGTTGGCCTTCGACCTACGAGGCGACCCGACCGAGCCCGGACTCGAGACGGCACCGTTCCTCACCGCCGGCTCGTCGTCAGCCGACTCCTCGGTCTTCGACAACGGGATGCCTCTCAGTCGAACCGACTGGATCAAAGGTGGCCGCCTCAACCGCTTGCGCTATCACCGCGCCGGAGCGGCCTGGGCCGGCGTCGAGCCGGCCGGCTTTGTCGCCAACCTGGTCCTCGAGCTTCCGGGATCGGACGCCTCCGTTGAAGAGATGGTCTCGCGCACCGAACACGGGCTGCTCCTCACCTGCCTGTGGTACATCCGAGAGGTCGACCCCGCCACCATGCTCCAGACCGGCCTCACCCGCGACGGTGTCNNACAACTTCCGCTTCAACGAGAGCCCGGTCGACCTCTTGTCCCGGGCCACCGAGGTCGGGGCGACGGTCCGGGCCCTCGGACGCGAGTACGGGGAGTACCTGAACCGGACCAAGATGCCGGCGCTGCGGGTGCCCGACTTCAACATGAGCTCGGTGAGCCAGGCCAGCTGACTACTGCCGAACGGGTTCCACCGGGGACCGGAGGCCAGCCCCTCTAGGATCGGCTCATGCCGACCAGCCCGCGCAGTGCAGCGATCCTGGACTACTCACACCAGCACTGGCAGGCGGACGTCCTGCCGCTACTTCAATCGTTCGCCCGCATCCCGGACCTCTCCCCGGCCTTCGAACCCGGGTGGGAGCTTGCCGGCCACATCGAAGAGGCGGCCGGACTGGTCGCCGAGTGGGCGTCGGCCAGGGCTATCCCAGGCGCGGTGGTCGAGATCGTTCGGATCCCCGGCCTGACGCCGACGGTGGTGGTCGATGTCCCGGCCACCGATGCCGGTGCGTCGGGGACGGTACTCATCTACGGCCACTACGACAAGCAGCCGCCGTTCGAGGGCTGGGCGCCGGGACGGGGGGCATGGTCGCCGGTCATCGAGGGCGACCTCCTCTACGCCCGAGGTGTGGCCGATGACGGCTACGCACTCCCCACCGCCTTGTTGGCCATCGAGGCGGTCGAGGCCGCCGGCGGCCAGCACGGTCGGTGTCTCATCCTCGCTGAAGGGTCAGAGGAGAGCGGCAGCCCCCACCTGCCCGCCGTCCTCGAACATCTGGCCGACCGCATCGGTACCCCGGATGTGGTCATCGCCCTCGACTCGGGAAGCCCCACCTACGACAGGCTGTGGATCACCACCTCGCTCCGGGGCGCGATCACCGGCACCCTGACGGTCTCGGTCCTCACCGAAGGCGTCCACAGCGGCTCGGCCGGGGCCGTCGTGCCCTCCTCGTTCCGCATCCTGCGCCTCCTACTCGACCGTATCGAGGACGCCGAAACCGGCGATCTCCTCCTTCCCGAGCTGGTAGTCGAGCCGCCCCCGGGTGCATTCTCGGCCGCGGTGGCCATGGCCGATGTCCTGGTCGTCAGCGGCCTCGACGCCCCACCCTTCCCCACCGTCGACGGGCTGGAGCTCCAGGGCGCAGACATCGCCGAGCGTGAGATACGCACGGGCTGGCTCGGCTCGCTGGCCGTGGTGGGAGCCGACGGCTTGCCCCCGTCAGCCGAGGCCGGAAACGTGCTGCGGCCTTCGACTTCGCTCAGACTGACGATCCGGATCCCACCCACTTGCGATCCCGATGCCGCCGCCCTGGCGGTGGAGCGGGCCCTCACCTCTGATCCCCCTTACGGTGCATCGGTCGAGTGGACGGGTGAGGCGGTCGGTGGATGGGCCGCCCCCCCCTTCGCCCCATGGCTGGTCGAGGTGCTCGATGACGCCTCCCGGGCCTGCTTCGGCCAGCCCTCGGGTCGTTTCGGGGAAGGTGGGACCATCCCGTTCATGGGCTGGCTGGCCACCCAGTTCCCCGAGGCCCAGCTACTGGCCGCCGGCGTGCTCGGTCCCGGGTCCAACGCCCATGGCCCGAACGAGTGCCTCCATCTTCCCACCGCAGAGCGGATCTCGGCCGGGTTGGCCATGGTGATCGACGCTCACGGAGGTCATCGCCCGGCCACCTAGCCCACCTTCGGCCACATCCGCTCCACTCTGTCGCGCCGATATCTCCGACGGGGCACGGGGGCCTCGTCCCGCCTACGGAATCCGGCGGTAACGGACCGCCCGACCTGCCATGGTCACGTTCCGTGAGGGTTGGACATTCACCAGAACGGTGAATTGCTCCCGGCCCGGACCCTGGAACGGGAGGGTGACTTCCCTGCTCACAGCCGGATTCCGGTTAAAATGGCTCCGAAAATGGGTCGAAACGGCCGGATTTCCAGGCTGACGGAGCGTAACGGCGCGAGCCGACCCGCAAACAGCCCCAGTAAGGTACGGCCGCTTCATCGCGGAGGCCCTTCCTGCCCCGCCCCCGATCTCGGTTGGTGAGTCCACCCACCCAAACCCGGCCTGCCAGGAGGCGACAACGTAATCATCACTTCCTCTCGGACGTAAACACCCGCTAGCACACCCGGCTCTAGAAGCCAGGCCGTACCACCCTTCCCGGTGATCGGCTGGGGCGTTGAATGCACAGACGTGGGGTCCACCCAACCAGAAGAGAGTCAGGACCCACCCGTTGTTCGGGCGTCCCGGCCGACCACGGAAAGGTCAACCTCGATGCCTACAGCCGCCCCTAATCGCCCCACCCCGTCCGATGTCCCTGAGGCCCCAATGCCACAGGCCGATGAAACGTCCACCCCGACCCCACCAAGGGCCGGCACCAAGGCCATCCGCACCGTCGGTGTTGCCGGTGCTGCTGCTGCTGCCTTCGTCGGCCTCGGCGGAGCCACCGCCCCTGCAACTGCTGCCACCCCTCTCGCCACCGGCCAGGGCATGGTCCTGAATGCCCCCATCGTCGCGGCCGCCACCACCCCGGACAGCCACGGTTACTGGGAGGCTGCCTCAGACGGTGGCATCTTCTCGTTCGGCGACGCCCAGTTCTACGGGTCGACCGGGGCGATGCACTTGAACAAGCCGATCGTGGGCATGACCTCCACCCCGGATGGTCGCGGCTACTGGGAGGTCGGCGCCGACGGAGGGGTCTTCTCGTTCGGCGACGCCCAGTTCTACGGGTCGACAGCCTCCCTCGGCCTTGGTGCGGCCGCCGTGAGCATCGAGCCCACGACCAGCGGCAAGGGATACTGGATCATCACCTCCGATGGCGGCGTCTATGCCTTCGGCGATGCCCAGTTCCACGGGTCGGCCGCCGGCATGTCACCCACCAGCCCGATCGTTGGGGCGGCGGCCACCTCCGACGACCGGGGCTACTGGGTGGCCGCGGCCAACGGATCGGTCTACGCCTTTGGCGATGCCGCCTATGCCGGCGGTGCCTCGCCCTCGGCCCAGGTGGTGGCCATCGACGGCGCCGGCAACGGATACCGCCTTGCCACCTCGGACGGCGGGATCTACAGCTTCGGAGGTGCGTCGTTCGCGGGCTCCCTCGGCGGGGTCTCCCTCAACAAGCCGATCATTGGGCTCGCCTCGGCCGAGACGGGCTATCTGAGTGTCGGGTCCGACGGTGGCATCTTCGCCTTCGGAGGGGCCGGGTTCTACGGTTCGCTCGGCGGCAGCACGGTCTACAGCCCGCCCTCGGCGGCCCTCGCAACTTCGGCCACCGGCGTCACCGCCTACCAGCGGGCCGCCTGGACGAGGGTCAACGTCTGCGAGGAGGGCGGCCGATGGGACATCGATGGGAGCATCTACAGCGGAGGGCTCGGGTTCAGTCACGCCAACTGGAACACCTTCAACACCTTCGGGTATCCGTCCGACGCCGCCTATGCCACCCCCGACGAGCAGATCCGCGTGGCCGTGGCCTTTGCCACCCACTACTGGGGCAACCCGAACGCGGCTCCTGACCAGAGCGGCTGCGCCGGCGGGTATTGAGCTCGAAGTAGCGGGCCGATTCTGCGCACCGCTAGGGTCTCAATGCCACGTTCGGCGGACCGCCTACACGGAAGAGGGTTGATGGCAGAGCAGATCCCACTGGTCGACTACCTGGTGCTGGGCGACCGACCCCACCTGACAGCCAACGAGTGCACCACGTGCGGTGCCCGCTACTTCGACCGGCGCAACGCCTGCGCCAGCTGCGGCAAGACCGAGTTCGCAACGATCGACATCGACACCGAGGGAGAGGTGCGGGCCTTCACCATCGTTTCGTTCGCCGCTCCCGGGGTGCCCGCTCCCTATGTCGCGGCCATGGTCGACTGCGGCGGCACGAGCGTCCGTGGCAACCTCGTCAATGTGGAGCCCGATCCCGACCACGTCTCGGTGGGCATGGCCGTGCGGCTGGCCACCCAGGTCGTCGGGACCGACCAGAACGGCAACGAAGCTATCGGGTTCGGTTTCGAGCCCCGAGGAGAGTGAGCGACCGACATGGCATCTGAAGATCTCTGGATCCTGGGCATTACCATGACCAAGTTCGGGAAGCACCCGGACAAGGACCCGATCGACCTCGCGTCCGAGGCCGTCCTCGGCGCCCTCGGCGACGCCCAGGTGACCATGAAGGACATCGGCGTCATCGGGGCGGGCTGTCTCATGCAGTCCAGTGCGGGCATCGGTCAGCAGCTGCAAAAGCAGGTCGGCCAGACCGGCATCCCCGTCTACAACGTGGCCAACGCCTGTGCCACCGGGGCCACCGCCCTGCGGGTGGCGCTCATGGCCATCAAGTCCGGTGAATGCGACATGGGCCTCGCCTTCGGCGTCGAGAAGCTGTCAGGGGCGGGAATGCTCGGCGCCGCCCCGAAGCCCACGCCGGACACCTTCGAGCCCTCCGGGCGCTTCGGTGCCGTTGCCCCGATCGAGGGTCGGGTCGGAACCGACATGATGCCGGCGGTGTTCGCCCAGATCGGCACCGAATACGGCCACCGTTATGGGGGTACGACCTTCGAGCTGTTCGCCCGGATCAGCGAGAAGAACCACTCGCACTCCACCCTCAACCCCTTGGCCGCCTACACGAAGAAGATGTCGCTCGAGCAGATCATGGGCGACATCATGGTGGCCTACCCCAATACCCGGCCCATGTGTTCGGCCAACTGCGACGGGGCGGCGGCCGCCGTTGTGGTGAGCGATGCCAAGCTCAAGACCCTCTCGCTGGAGCAGCAACGCCGGGCCGTCAAGATCTCGGCCTCCGTGCTCACCACCGATCCGTGGGAGGAGTCCTGCCAGATACTCCCCGATGTCAGCACCCTGACCCGCAATGCCGCCAACCTGGCTTACGAGCAGGCCGGCATCGGACCCTCCGATCTCGACCTGGTCGAGCTGCACGACTGCTTCGCCACAGCCGAACTCGTGCACTATGACAATCTGATGCTCTGCGAACCGGGTGGGGCCGTCGACTTCTTCAACTCGGGAGCCACCTGGCGCGATGGGGCCATGCCGGTCAACGTCTCGGGCGGGCTCGAGTCGAAGGGCCATCCCATCGCCGCGACCGGCATCGCCAACATCTGGGAGGTGGCAACCCACCTTCGGGGCGAGGCGGGCGACCGCCAGATCGCCGGAGCCAAGGTGGGCATGGCCCACGTCATCGGGCTCGGCTCGGCCTGCGGCGTACACATCCTGGAGAAGTCGGCCGCCTGAGCGGCCTGTCCCTAGCCCGTCGGTCCAGGGTCTCCTGGCCTGTACCACTCGAATGGCACGGGGTCGAGACCGAGGAAGGAACGCACGCGGGTGGTGTCAGCCCGGAGGGATCGCCTGTTCGACGTCGACAGCTCCTCTAAGAGCTGGAGCCTGAGCGCGTCGCCTCCCATCGTCCAGGTGCCGACCACCCGGCCACCGACAAGGGCAGTGGCCTTGAAGATCCCGTTGTCCGTGACCACGCCACGATGGGTGCCGACCAGGGGCCGACGGTCGACCCAACCGTGGAGCACCGGGTCGAAGGGGCCGAGCAGTCTCGGCTTGGGCAGCATGTCCGGGGTCTCCCGGTCAACCAGGTCGTAGAGGCCCGAGGGAAGCGCCACCACCTGAGCTGAAGCCNNCCAGATAGCGAATGGCTAACCGGGCCCAGGCCTCATCGGGATCGAGCGGTGGTGGCGGTGCCCCGAGCCAGCTGCCCACGTCCACGAATGCGCTCTGGCCGTTGACGACCGGGCCTCGCACCACGAGGCCGCGCAGCGAGACGGCAAAGAGGAGCTGGCTGAGGGCGATCAGCTCGATGCCCCGGTCGACCTGGTCGGGGCCGAAGCCCTCTTGTCTCAGCTGGCGCACGCTCTGGGTGAGCAACTGGGGCTTGACCAGCGGGTGGAGCCACCAGTAGTCGGCCGGCCGGACCATGTGCAGCGTCCCCGGTTGAGCCATGAGATGACCGCGCTCCGGCGAGTGGTGAGCGCGTCGTCGACATCCGAGCTGCTGGCCACCGTGGAGCACGATCGGATGGCCAGCCGAGTGCCACGCGGGTCCTGGGCCTGGACGGCCAGGATCCGGTCGAGCACGGACTCGGTGTCAAGGGCAGCCGGCCCGCTGAGGAGTTGGGCCGACAGGCGCGCGGACAGGCCGCGTGGGTCCCGACCGCCGGTCACCCTGGCCCCGGCGACTGCGTCATGAGCCGTGTGAGCCGATGGGCCGGCCGGCTCAGAGGGGGTTGTCCTCCAGCCGCCAGTAGGGGTCGAGCTCGAAGTACTGGTGGACCAGGCCCTCGATGCCGACGGCGTAGAGGGTCCAGGTCTGGTCCTCGCCGTTCGGCCCGGTGGCCCGCAGGATCGCTTCCATCCCCCTCGGGTCGACCCTCCGCCGCAGCTCGCAGCCCTCGCCGAAGGACTCGGCGGAAATGGTGAACTGTCGGAGCGTGAACTTCTCCCGGAGCCGCATCCCGAGTATGCCGGTCAGTCCGCGATAGGCCTGCTCGTACTGCTCGGTGTACACCTCGTAGCCGTCGGTCAGGGCCGACTGGATCCGTTGGCGGTGGGCGATCGACTTGTTCTGCGGAGCCAGGGCCCAGATGCCCATCCACGACTCCCACTCGCTCGAGAACCGCAGCTTGAGGATGCTGGCATCGCCTGACACCCGGATCAGCTCACGCAGGGCAGCAAGGCGTCGCTCGGGCGTCGTGCGGTCCATGCCCTCGAACACCTGGATCACGGCAGCCATGGTCTTTCTGACATCCATCTCGCCGCTCTCGCTGGCTATCGCCACCAGCACATCGGTTTGGAACTCGGCCTGGTTCTCCCAGACCCGTCGGATGATCGAGGCGTTGGTCAGGCGGATCCCGGTGTCCTGCTCAACCCGGTCAAAGACTCGCTTGAACGTGAGGGCCTCGGCACCCGTCCCGAGCCCCTCCTCTCTGAGGATGGAAGAACCGGTGTCGAGGAGGAGGGCGCGAAGCTCTTCTTTGCTCTGTCGTGGCTGACGCTTGTCGTTCATGGCCGGCCCGGCGCCAAGTGGGCGCTCTCGTGGGTCAGCAGCCACCTTCGGTGCCCTTCACACCCTTCACCCCCAGGCCTGTTCCGACTGCGTACCCTCATCAACCTGCCCGCCCGACTGCTCGTCAGCTCAAAGTCTCTCATCCGCACTTGTCGTTTGGCGAGCATCGTGTGGAAATATGCGATTATCAGTTGCAATTGCTTGGACACTTCCACCATACTGTCCACACACGGGCGGCGAATCCGTAGCACAGCAGCAACGTCACCATCTGGGCAGGCCGATGGGGGACAGTCCTGGCGGGCGTGGGGCGCTATCGAGTCGGATAGCGCCTCCCACGCGTGCGTGCGCCCTGCCCACCGCTCCGCCTCCCTGGCATCCCCCCTGGCGTGCCCGCAGGCCGCCAACTGTGCCAGCATCGACAGTCAGCACCCACGAAGTTATTGTCATTAGTAATGCCATAACTTTAGTGCGGCACGCTGAGCCAGGCACCCAGTTGACGACCTCCGGATCCGACACTGGTCCGCCGTCATCTTTGACCTAAGGGGAACCAGTGGAGCACTTCGAGCCGTTCGAAGGCGAGATCAGACAGACCGAGGCCGAGTCGACTCCGTGGTGGCCGAAGCCGGCCCATCCTGGCGAGGACGCGCCGAACGTCGTACTCGTCCTCCTCGACGACACCGGGTTCGCCCACCTCGGCTGCTTCGGCTCGGACCTCGTCACCCCGAACATGGACCGTCTGGCTGCCGGGGGCCTTCGATACACCAACTTCCATGTCACCCCCTTGTGCTCACCCACTCGGGCCTCCCTGCTGACCGGGCGCAACCACCANNTCACCAACCACGCCACCACCGTGGCTGAAGTGCTCCGAGACGTCGGCTACGCCACCTTCGCGGTGGGGAAATGGCACCTGACCAGCATGGAGAGCGCCTCGGCCGCCGGCCCCTACGACCAGTGGCCCTGCCAGCNNACCTGAGCGAGGACCTGGTCGACCACGCCCTGGGCTTCATCCACGACACGAAGTCCATCCGGCCCGACCGGCCCTTCTTCGCCTACGTCGCCTTCGGGGCCATGCACGCCCCCCACCAGGCCCCGCCCGAATACCTGGCCAAGTACCGGGGTCGTTTCGACGGCGGCTGGGACGAGGCCAGGGACGCCTGGTTCGCCCGTCAGCTGGAGATGGGCCTGCTCCCCCCCGACACCGAGCTCGCCCCCCGCAACCCCGGGGTCGAGGCCTGGGACACGCTGCCCACCAACCAACGCCTGTTGGCCGCTCGGCTGCAGGAGGCCTTCGCCGCCTTCTTGGAGCACACCGACGCCCAGATCGGCCGTCTGATGGACGGGTTGGAAGAGCTCGGTCAGCTCGACAACACGGTGTTCCTCCTGCTCTCGGACAACGGAGCGAGCCAGGAGGGCGGCCCGTTCGGTGTCATGCACGAGATGAAGTACTTCAACCTCTTACAGGAGACCCCTGACGAGGCGGTGAGCCGGCTCGATGACATCGGGGGTCCCCACAGCCATGCCAACTACCCGTGGGGCTGGGCCCAGGCCGGCAACACCCCGTTCAAGTGGTACAAACAGAACACCCACGAAGGTGGCGTCCACGTGCCCCTTATCGTCCACTGGCCCAATGGCATCCAGGGCGGCGGCGGTCTTCGTGACCAGTTCCACCACGTGAACGACATTGCTCCGACCATCTACAAGACGCTCGGGGTCGAGGCGCCCGAGACCTACCGGGGCTTCGAGCAGATCCCTGTCTCGGGGGTGGCCATGAACTACTCGTTCGCCGCCCCGGATGCCCCGAGCACCAAGAGGGTCCAGTACTTCGAGATGATGGGCCACCGTGCCATCTACCGCGACGGTTGGAAGGCGGTGACCCGCCACCACAGCGGTGTGCCCTTCGACCAGGACGACTGGGAGCTCTACCACCTGGAGACCGACCGCTCCGAATGCCACAACCTGGCCGTCGAGATGCCCGGGAAGGTGGCCGAGCTGGTCGAGCTGTGGTGGGAGGAGGCAGAAGAGTACGGGGTCCTGCCCCTCGATGACCGGACCATCGAGCTGTTCTTCCCCCGGTACCGCGAGCGCTCCCCTCACCCGCCGAGCCGCAAGTACTCCTACTTCCCGCCCATGTCCCCCATGCCCGGACAGGTCGCTCCGGGCTTCGGCGGCAAGGGATGGGACATGACAGCAGTCGTCGACCGGCCCGCCGGGGCCGGGGGCGTCATCTACGCCTCGGGCACGGAGAACTCGGGGATGAGCCTCTTCGTCCAAGATGACCACCTGGTCTTCGACTACAACTGCTTCGGCGACCACCATGTGGTCGTCTCCGAAGGTCCCTTGCCGTCCGGCCCATCCGTGCTCGGCGTCCGCTTCCGTCGCCTGGGTCGAGACGGCCAGGCCACCTTGACCGTCGACGGTGTCGATGACGGCACCGTCGCCATCCCCTTCGTGATGGTCATGATGTCGAGTGTCGGACCCAGCGTCGGCTACGACCACGGATCGCCGGTCAGCGACCGCTACTCGGGTGCATTCCCCTTCGAGGGCACCCTGACCCGCGTCGACGTCGCCCTCGTTCACGCCTCGCCGACCCCCGAGGAGGCAGACGCCGAGGCCGAGAGCGAAGCCCGGGCGGCCATGGCCCGTCAGTAGTGGGAGGTCACCCGCCTCGACCCCAGGCGGCGAGCACGGCCCGGTACCGGTGGTCCCAACCGGCGTAGGTGCGCCGCAGGAGCATCCCGGGCCAGCTCTCGGTCACCAGTTCGGCCGGAAGCAGGGGGTCGGCCTGGAAGTGGCGGAGCACCGAGGCGGACAGCTCGAATCCCGGTGCCAGGTCCTCGGGCCCCTCGGCGGGCGACGCCTCCAGTAGGTCCACCAGCCGGTGGGCACGGTCGGCCCAGGCGGACAGGTCCCACAACGAGGCGGCCAGGTCCGACGCGTCGCCAGCCGGGCGGGCAGTGAAGCTGGCCAGGGCGGGATCACCGGCCGGGTCAGGTGCCAGGTCCAAGTTGTCCGGCCTCAGCCACACCCCTTCGCGCTGCTCGGCCAGTCGGGCAAGGGCCAGTCGCCGACGGCGCCCGGAGCGGTCCTCGGGCGTCCGCCCAGTGGCCACGATCACCACCAGGTGCCAGTCACCGCTCCACGGCCGGGTCCTGGCCTCGAGACTGGCCCGCTGTCGGTCCCGGCGGCTGAGCAGGTGGCCGGCTAGCCGGTAGCGACCGGTCCCGTCGGTCGTGACCTCCCCCGTCGCCACCATGCGGGACAGGGCCACTCTGGCCCGGTTCCCGCTGATGCCGAACAGCCCGGCGAGGTGGACGAGGTGGGAGACGGGCAGCTCAGGTGGGTCCTCGCCGAGGAGAGCGCTGGCCAACACCGATCGAGCCGTCAGACTCGTATTACTTCGTTGTCTCATCTGTCCTATGTCTGTAATATGGCACACATGACGACGACCATGGTGGCTGACAAGGCCGCACGGCCGGATGTCCTGCCCACCGATCGACTGATGGACACGGGCAAGGCCGTGCCGGCCGTTCGCCACGACCTGCGCCGTATTGCCAATGTCCGCAACGCCATCACGGTTGCCTCATTGTGGTTCTGGGTGGCTGTGCTGATCGGCGGGGCGGTCTGGATCGGAAACCCGCTGGCCTACCTGGCCGCCTTCATCCTGATGGGACCGATGAACGCGCGGTTCGCCATCGTCATGCATGAGGCCGCCCACAAACTGCTGTTCACCAACAAGGCGGCCAATGACTGGGTCGGCACCTGGCTGGTGGCCTACCCGGTCTTCACTCCCATCTCGATCTACCGGCGCGGCCACTTCGCCCACCACAAAGAGGAGTTCGGCCCGAAGGAGCCCGACATGGCCTTCTACGGCGGCTACCAGTGCGATCGGCGCACCCTCGGCCGCCGGCTCCTGCGTGACGCCGTCGGAATCTCGGGGTGGAAGAACTTCACCCCGTTGTTCAAGTCGCTGAAGAATCCGGCCTTCCGGCCCGTGTCGCTGTCGATCATCGCCGTCCAGCTCGTCCTGTGGTCGCTGATGTGGTTGGCCACCGGGCGCTGGTGGATCTACCCCCTGCTCTGGTGGCTGCCGTGGATGACCCAGTGGCG
>PLSY01000009.1 GCA_003164275.1 Acidimicrobiaceae bacterium
GACAGCTTGAAGGTCTCCCGCAGGTGGGGCTTCAGCCCGAAGGCCCGCCAGATGCGACTGACGCCCGACTGGCTCATGCCGGTGGCCTTGGCCATCGAACGGGTGGACCAGTGGGTGGCGTCTGTTGGTGTCTCCTCCAACGTCTTGACGATGACCCGCTCCACATCGTCATCGGTGATCGATCGGGGAACGCCGGGGCGGGGTTCGTCGTGAAGGCCGTCCAGTCGATTGGCGGCGAAGCGCTTACGCCACTTGGCCACCGTTGCCGGATGCACGCCGAGCTTCTCGGACACCTCTCCATTGGTGGCACCAGTGGCGCACTCGAGCACGATGCGACAACGAAGCGCGAGTGACTGCGCGCTCTTCGGACGCCTCGCCCATCGTTCGAGGGTGTCCCGCTCGTCGTTGCTGAGTTCGACCTCGACCGTGGGTCTTCCTGCACGTGCCATCGCTGCCTCCCATCGTGGTGGATGGAAGGAATAACGCGCACGAACGCCGAGAAATTCCTATTTCCTTGTGAATCTCCGACTCAGGACACTAGTGGTGCGTCGCGAATTCAACTGAGGCGGGGCTTCGCTGATCAGCGACGGTTGTTCGGGAGCCATCGCTGCCGGCGACCCCTTCCAGCATTTCGCAGACGCACCACTAGTCGCCAGCAGTGCTGACCAGCCAGCGACCATTCTGCAGCGTAAGCGTTACATTGTCGTTTGCCAGGGTGGCGCCAGAGTTCGGTGGGATGTTGTAGTCGATAACAACCTGTGCAGTGTCTCCAGTCTGCTGTGCAGAAACGACGGTTGGATTTTCCTCTTGAGGAGGGATGGGGGATGGGCCTTCCGTCTTCCACGAATTGGTCCAGAGCTCGACGCATGGCTCGCTCGAACTGGCATTTGTTGCTTTTGCCACCGCCACCACATACGCCGGAGTGATCAAGTTACACAGAGCTACGGCATTCTGGTTGTCTATAGCGTTCTCGAAGGCCACAGCGCCCTGGGATGGAGTCGACGCACCTTGAGGATTGAACGCCGATGCCGGCAAGGCGCTAGTAGATGTTGACAGAGCGGGCTGCGTCGTTGGTGCAGCCACCTTGGACGCTGATCCAAGTCCGGAATGTGTTCCACATCCAACGAGGACTAACGAGGAGGCAAGCACAAGCAATACAAGCGATCGGATACGGATGGAGTTGGAGTACTGCACTTCCTTACAGGCCTGTGCATCAGCTTTGGTCTCGGGAGTCGTCGATGCGCATCCGGCTCCCACGATGCAGAGCATGGACAGGGCAACGACGGAGGTGGTCCGCAGTCTCCTCACGGAATGACCTTATCGATCGAGATTGTTCCGCGCAGGACAGTGGGGTGGGGTTGATCCTTTCCGACGCGCACCGTGCCTCCATGGCCAGTCGAATCCAATCGCAGGTGACGTGCCGCTGGTCAGTCGGATATGGTCTGACCGGATCGAGGCGGAGGCGGACAATGTTCCTAGAGATACGACACCAACGTGGGCGTCCAGATCTCGATGGGGAGACGGCCGGTCCAAACAAGCGATGACGGGGCGAATGGATTCCCGACACCGCCAGCTTTCGCTTGCTCTTGCCGCGATGATTGGCGGAGTGCTTCTGCTCGTCGGCTTTGCTCCCTCTGCGCAAGCCGCCACCTCACCCCCGCCGGCCGTTGGAACGAACTACCCCGGAGTCAGCAATGGGAACAACGATCCTCCAAGTGGAACCGTCGCCGCGAGCAAATCGGACATCGTCGAACTCACCAACACCGGATTTGAGATCGTGAACTCGAAAGGAGGAATCAAATCAGGAACGATGGCCGGTCTCTTCGATGCCAATGGCTACTTCCTCTCGGATCCGCAGGTCATCTGGGACGCGTCGACAGACCGTTTCTACGTCAGCATGTTCGAAAATCGCGGAACGACGACTCCCGATGAGGGCATTGCCTGGGGTTTCAGCACGACCTCGAACCCCACATCAGCCAAGGACTTCTGCACCTACTTCAACGGCTTCAACTACGGAGCGACCTCGTTTCCCGATCAGGAGTCCCTGGGAGACACGACGCACTTCCTGATGATCGCCAGCAATCGCTACGCGACGAGCAACTACGACATCGAGGGCTCCGACGTCGCATGGATCTCAAAGCCCCCTGCGGGCAGGACCTGCCCGGCCAGCAGCGCGTTCACCTCGGGGATCCAACATCTGACGAACCCGGACGGCAGCTGGGCCTACCGGCCGACGCCAGCGCGCCAGGTGGACAGCTCGACCACCGGGTGGATCACTGCAACGACGTCGTATGCGTCCGCGGATACCTTGACGGTGTTCCAGGCGACGGAGGACGCGACAGGCCTCGTGATCGGGTCGCCGCAGCTGCTCCCTGTTCCCGAGTACAGCTTTCCGCCCAGTGCGCCGCAGGCCGGCACAACCACGACGGGGAGCCCGGCTCCACCATTGCAAACCGACATATTTCTCACCCAAGTGATTGAGGCATACGATCCGCGAGTGGGCCACCTCTCGCTCTGGACTGCCCACACCATTGCCGGCGGCGCGGGATCGGCAGTTCGCTGGTACGAGATCGACCCTGCAAGTCTGACTCTCGATCAAGTCGGCACGATCACTGATCCGACGCTGTGGCTCTTCAATGCCACCATCACGCCCGATCGCGTCGTCGTCGGCAAGAAGAGTGCCTTTGGGAGTTCCGCAGTCGTGGAATACAGCACGTCGTCGAACTCGATGTACCCGGCCATCCGGATGGTGTCAGTTGTCAACGGCCAAGGTGCGTCCTCACCGGTCTTGGTCAAGCAATCAACAGGCCCGAACATCGATTTCTCCTGCTTCGAGCCGGATCAGCCATACTGCCGCTGGGGCGACTACTCGGGTGCTACGCCCGACCCGGCATCACCGTTGACAGCCGCACACGGCGAAGTGTGGTTGGTCAACCAATGGAACCTTCCCGACGTCAACGACTCGACTCCGTTGTGGCAGACGTCAATTTGGAATGCAAGCATCTCAAGTCCGTAGCTGCTGGCTCATTGGCGGAGGAACAGTGTCAGCCTGGATGGACTCGTCGATGGACGTGGAGTCCATCCAGTGCGGCGTCAGGTGCAACGATGGCTCGGTGGAACCGGAGCATCCCGAGGGTCAGGCAGCACCGGCCAACCCGGAGATCGAGGCCTGCCTCACCGAAGCTATGCCATTGGTCACCGAGCTCTTTGCCGCAGCGCATCAGGTGACGGGCGTGCTGTTCAAGGAAGCCCAGGCGACGTCTGCCGCCGGCGACAAGGTGGCGGTGGCCGCTGGCACTGCCTGTGCACGGCTGGTCGATCACCCGTGTCCGGATACCGCCATCGGTGAGCAGTTCGAGGCCGCGTTCGACGAATTCGTCGACCTCGCTGAACGGTGCGCGATCGCAGCGAGGACCATCGGTGACCATCGTGGCTGGCGTCACCACGATCTCGATGGGAGGGCGGCCAGGGCCACGGCAGACCTGATGATCGCTATGTCTGCGACAAGCCCAGACGACGAGTAGCCCAGGTCTCACCCGGTCGTCCGACGACCGAGGGCAGTCCAATCGCCGTCCCGCTCACTCGCACGAACGTGGAATCCGAACCTGAGGAATGCCCGTACCGATGTTCTCGAGTTCCGTGCGAGGACAGGTCGAACTTGGGCTGAGGGATTTTCAGGTCACCGAACTCGCTGACGAACACGCCGTTTGCGTGCGCCGCGGACATCGTCGATGAGGGAGAGCATGTACCTTGGCGAGGTCTCAGGTCGGCGAGACTGGGCCAGTGAGAGGACCGATCAACTGGCTCGTCCAACGGCGATTCGTATGTGCGATTCGCCGCCACCCGACGGAAGTCAGGTTGACCCGCTACGGGGACAGTTCGACCAGACCGATGGGTACGGTCTCGCGCTGCATGTGCGGTCATAGCTCCACGCTGACACCGCCGTAGGCACGACGAGGGTTGACCCGATCAACCCCTCGGCCAGCCGGAGCTGCTGAACAACGGAGGGACCTCAGTCCGTCAGTCCTGAGGGCAATCGGCCAGATCCTGTCCTATAAAATGTCCTACAAACAGCGCCGCTAGCTGTAGTCGGACACCTTCCCGATCACCCATCGTCGCAGGTCAGAACGTTAACCACCGTCCGATGTCTGCCATATCGTAGCCTTGAGACGAACTGATAACGCTGAGACCTGCTGCCTCCCCTTGGTCATGGCCTGGTTACCGGCTCACAAAACGGCTTTCGGGCTCGCCACTGCTCGACCTGGTTAATCTTCACGAGGTAGACCCGGACCTCATCGGAAGCCACGATCACCTCCTGAATCCGGCACTACCGGATTGGAAAGATGCCTCTGCCGTCTGCACGGGTCTGCTCGAGGCAGGTTTCTGCAGACTCCCTGTTCGGGTGGATGTGCCAGCAGAGCCAGTCCACCGGATCTCCTAGCGCGCACCGTGCGGTGCACCATCCGAAGGGGATCTCCACGACCTCTTCGGACATCGCCAGGACATAGTTGGAAAGCGCCCGTTCCTGGGTCCTCTGCACACAGTCGCCACATTTTCCCCAGGCGACGACGAACTCGTCATCGGACTTGTCTTGCTTGCAGTCTCGGCATCTAGGCACGGTTGGCCTCCGATGCAATCGTCGATTCACCGACCTGATGCGCCGCATGATCTCGATTATCCGGTGGAACGCGTTCGATGAACGTGGCCATCTCTACCTCCGCATCGATCCCGGCATTGCCACCGTGCCCGAAGGTCGGTTGGCGGAGCGTCATGGGGCCAGGTCCCTCGACTCCTCTGGATGTGTCTCCTCAAATCGTACTCGGGTCGCACGCCTTCGACGACGGCTCATGCATCTGAGGGCGCTTCCGGAGATCGGCTCAGGTCGACAGCTCCACGAACCGACATAGTCCGTTCGCCATCCGGAGCTGCTCCACGGATCTGCAGGTGACGGTCAACAGATTGGGGCTCCCGACCACGATCGCTAGTGCGTGCGCTCTGGAGACGGCGACATTCAGCCGGTTCCGACTCAGGAGAAACTCGATGCCACGCGGGATCTCCTCGACGCTCGATGTCGTCATCGAGCAGATGACGGCGGCTGCCTGCTGTCCCTGGAATCGGTCCACGGTCCCGATCAAGGCACCCTCGGGGAGTGTCTGTCTCAATCGGCGGACCTGCGCGTTGTAGGGGGCCACCACCAGAATGTCCTCGGACCTGACTGTTTTCGGCTTCCCCTTACGGTCCGTGAACGTGCTCCCGAGCAGTTGCTCGTAGCAGCGGAGTACCTCCACGGCTTCTTCCGGCGAGTCGACTCGGTTGCCGGAGTGCTCGACGGGTCTCCATCGCAGGCCCGCCCCGGACAGCGCTCCTGCGTCGTCGATCCTCTGTCGTTCGAGATCCGCAGCGGAGCGGAGCCGCTCCTCGTAGAACGCCTCGGAGATGAACGCGCAGATGGCCGGGTGGAGACGGTGCGTCCGCTCGAGGAAGAGACCGAGGTCGTCCGGGAGCGTCTCGGCCTTTCCGAGCACGTGACCGAGCGCCGATGCGCCGGCGCCGGACGGATGCGTCCCCTTGATCGGCTGCGCCAACTGCATCGGATCGCCAAGGAGCACGACGTTCTTGGCGGCAGTGCCGATCGCCACGGCGTTCGCCAGCGAGAACTGCCCGGCTTCGTCGACAATCAGATAGTCGAGCTTCTGATCAAACTGCTCCCGGGCGAACATCCAGGCCGTGCCGGCGATCAGGTTCGATCCGTTCTCGAGGTCGCCAAGCATGGCGTCGTTGTCGGTCCGGTGCGTTACCGAGCCGTGCGATGCCCGATGCACGCCATCGGACTTCTGCGACGCTCGGATATCGACACCTTCCCTGTCGGCAAGTTTGCACACGGCATCGACGAGATTGGTGATCACCGCGTGTCCGTTGGCAGTGATGCCGACCGTCCAGCCGTCACGGATGAGCTCGACAGCCAGGTGGGACGCGGCCCGTGTCTTTCCAGAGCCCGGCGGTCCCTGGATGGCCAAGCAGCCGTGGTCGAGAATACTTCCGAGCCTGACGACCGCCCGTGCGCCCTCTTCGCCATCGTCCACCAATGGCTCCCCGGGGATGCAGCTGGGCTCCGTGCGAGGAGGCCTCCGGAGCAGCAGGTCTCTGACTGCCCGGTAGGGACCGACGCCGTCGATGCCGTGCTCGATCACAGACGCGGCGACCCGACACAGCGCCTTTTGCTGGGGGTCCGTGCTGATGGGTCCTCCGGGGATCAGATCCCGGGGATGGGGTGCCGTCGAGGTTGTTGCCCGCTTCAGTTCTAGGAATCCGCCCTCGGCGTCGAGGTCCACGAGCTCGCCCGGGTTGGGGATCGACTCGCCCGTATCCGCTTGCTGGCGCACCGCGGCCGGGTCGACAGGTCTATCGCCGGTGGCGAACTTGAACTCTTGGTCCGGATCGAACGAATACCGGTGGACCGTCGAGCGCTTTTCAGTCCTGACCGCCCCGAGGTACTCCAGACCGGCGATCGCCTCGGCGTCCTCATAGAGGTCGTCCCCGTCGCAGTCGTGGACGCGATGGAAATACTCCCACCAGACCGGCTTTGCCTCCCGGCGGTACCAGTCGAGAAGATTTCCGAGCAGCTGCCTCGCCTCGGTGCCCTCTGGATTCGAGACGCTCCCGGCTCGGTCCACGTCGTCGAGGAGTCGCTTCAGGACGTCGTTCTCCGTGTCCTCGCCTGATGGCAGTTCGATCTCGTCGCTGGGAGCAGCCGGTCGGGTGGGCAGTTCGCCGAATTGGGACCCATACTCGTCTCGGCGTTCCTCGAGCCATCCCCGGAGCAATCTCGTCGAATCACAGTCGATGCGGTTGTACTCCTCGATGTCCTCGAGGATCGTGGCGTCTCCGGTCTCCAGCCACCGCTCGTACTCGTCGATCGACGAGCCGGCGTCCGTGATGGCCTGGGTTCGGGCCTCCATGTAGAAGACCTCGAGCTTCTTGAGCGAATACGAGGGAGTGCCGGCCCGCAGAGCCTGCTTGACCACCCGGTACAGGTCGACCAGCGTGTTCGACCGAAAGAGGTTGTCGACTTCGATCTCCCTGGTTCCGTACCTGCCCATCAGCTTCCCCAGGGCGGTCCGCTCATAGGGCGCGTAGTGGAAGATGTGCAGATCCGGGTGGGCAGCCTGGCGCAGGGCCACGAAATCCATGAGCGCCTCGAACGAGGCCCTCTCCTCGCTCGGAGTGTGTGCCCAGAAGGACTTGAAGCCGAACTCCCCTCCGGGCTCGACCCAGCCGACCCCCAGCAGGTACTCCAGTCCCGACTCCCCCACGAACGGATCGCCCTCGATGTCGAAGAAGAGGTCTCCCGGGGACGGCTCCGGGAGTGCCGCGAGTCCGGTCCCCGGCCCGGCCCCCTCAAGGAGTTCATAGGGTGGAGTCCGCTCGGGGTGGGTCCGAGCCTCGACCTGCAGCCTCGCCTGCGACCTGAGCTTCTCCAGTACCTGGCGGCCTATCCCCGGGATGCTGTCCCCTTCGAAGGCGGCGAGTTCCGACACTGTGCTGACGCCGGCGCCGAGCGTCAACTTTTCTACCTGGTCCCGTCTGAGGCCCGGGACCAGTGACAGGTGATCGTCGGCGAGCCGTCTGGCATCGCAGTCGGCCTGCCATTCGCAGACGGCACAGTGCTCGACGGGGACCGGGTAGGTGGACGTACCCGGGGTGCAAGCCGAGACGAACCGCCGCTTCGCCGCACGGAAGTAGGCGGCGAACTCGGCCGTCCTCAGGGAGACCTTCGTCTTGTCACCAAGGACGACGTGGATCATTTCAGGACTGCAACCTTGGCAGCGTTCGAGCTGCTCGGCGTATTCACAGAGTTGGAGAACGGCCGATGCATGCACGTGGCCGGCGAGCTTGGTGTCCTCGGGCTCGTACGAGTAGTCGCCCAGCGAGCTCGGTAACGCCACCTTGGTCAGGAAGTCGGCGTGGCCTCGCCAGCTGGGACCAGGGCCGGACGTGGCAAGGAAGGTCGCCTGGTAGATCACGTCCGGGCCGGTCGCAAGCGCATCCCCCGTGGCTTTCACCTGGGACTCGAGATCGCTTTTGGCGTCAATCTCGATCACGTCGAGACCATCTGATTTGAGCTGGGTGAGGTACTCGCGCTCGTGCTCAATGCCCCGACGCTGGACGACCGACTGCTCGCTTCGGTCAGCCCGAGGACGCGACATTGTTCCATCGACGACCTTGAGTGCGAGCTCGGTCAGATGCTCGCACTGCAGAAAGCCGACGAGGTCGCTAGGACTCAGGACCAGCCGATCACCTTGTTGGTACATCTCGCCTCTTCCAAATTCGGGCGCCTTCTACAGCGATCGATTCCCGGATAGGCCCGTCGGCCAGGCCTCGAACACGATTTGGCTCAATCCCCAGCGCCGGCCCCTGCTCTGAATATCAGGCTCATGTGGATCGCTGCATTGAATCGGTGCGGCCCTCCCACCAGCCGCGGCATTTTCATGCGACGACCTACGTTCCGCTCACGACGGTGAGTTGCAATAAGGCGTCTTGGGAAGCCGAGAGATGCTCCCGGGCCCAGTCGGCCACCATGTCCTCCTGAGCAAAGACGATGACCTGCTGCTCAGCCGCGAGCTCATGCAACAGATCCAAAGTCGCCACCGTTCGGGTGGCGTCGGACTGCACCGTGACATCGTCAAGTAGCAGCGGACAGCTGTCCTTGCCAGCGGTCAAGTGCCTGGCGAGGGCGGCGCGCAGCAGAAGGTAGATCTGTTCCGAGGTCCCCTGGGAAAGGCGGTCCGCTCTGCGCCACCGCCGTTCCGGTCCGCACACCTGGACCTCCAGCGTCCCGATGTCGATGATCGCCGAGCTGTACCGACTTGCAGTAATGCTGGGCAGCCACTCTGTGAGCGTGGCCGCCAGTTCCGGTGCCAGGTCGCGCTGCACCCGCTCCTGGGCGTCGGACAAGTACTGCTGGGTCACACCCAGTACTTCATCGAGTTCCTTCAACCAGCGCAGCTGCTCGACTGCGACGGCCTGGGACTCTTCGGCCTCGCCCACGCTGGCCAGATCCTTCGCCTGTTCGCGCAGGGCTCCCTCTGCTGACGCGGCAGCCTCCCCAGCCTGGCGTGCCTGGCTGCCGAGGGCGTCAAGCTGCGCCGCAGGGTTCCAGGCGGCCAGCTCACGGATCTGATCGTCGTCAAAACCATGAGACCGGGCATCGGCATCGGCCGTTGCCGCCAGAGCCGCTTCGGCCAATTCGTCGAGGGTCCGGCCGCCGAGCAGGGAGTCGAACTCCCCCCACTGGCTGCGCCTTGTGTCCAGGTCGCGGAGTTGACCTTGGCGACGCGCCTCCCACTGCCGAAGAACGTCGGCCGACTCCTCTGGCGTTGCATCGGGTGCTCCACACGCCCGGGCAGCCTCGAGCAGCTGTCTTCCGGCGGCCGCCATCGCCTGCTCACGCGTCGCGACCATGGTCTCGGCATTTATGCGCTGCTCGAGCTGAGCTTCGAGTTCACTTCGACGCGCAGCCTGTGTTGCAGTCTGGGCACGGTCGGCACAGGCCGTCATGTAGGAGTCGAGAGCATCCTGGAGATCGCCGCCCACCTCGACTCCCCGTGCAACAAGCGCATCTCGCAAGGTGTCTCGGGCCGTCTCGATTTCGTCCGTGAGCCTGCGTCTCTGATCCTCCCACTGGCGTGTCTGCTCGGCGAAGGTCTGACCACGGGCGATCTCGGCCGCCAGTGAACGGAGCTCGGTCGCTGAAGCCGGAAGACCCAAATCAGTGCATCGAGCCGCAGCTTGGCTGCGGTCCGCAGCGACCCGCGCGGCGAACTCCTGAGCCCCGACCACCTGGGTCGCGAGCTGAGATTGCTGGGCCCGGGCGTCCCGAAGAGTTCGGCCCTTCTGGCTGAGAGCACCAGCGATGATCAGAGCGATCCCGAGGACCGCTGCCGCGCCGACGATCTTGGGACCAGTCGCGGCGGCTCCGGCTGCGGCGAGGACGACGATCACCCCGATGATTATGAGCATTCGGCCGCGCTTGCTATCGGAATCGAGGCGGGCAATCTCCCGGTTCAGCTCATCCACCTGGGGTCCGGCTTGCGCCATGGCGGGTTCCTGAACCTCAAGGGTGTGGGCCAGACGCAACACCTCCTCCTGCGGGACTGATGGGAGGTCGGACTGGGGAACGACCGGCTTGCTCTGGGCCTGCGCATCGACCGCTTGATGGGTCCGAATCAACGCGTCTGCCTCAGCTTGCACGGACGGATGGACGGCGAGGTCCCCGTCGGGCGTTTCCGGGAGCGCCGAGAGTTCGCCGCGGATCTCCTGGGAGGACGGCCCGACAAGCGCTGTGACTTCCCCGCGGTTTGTCCAGGCTTCGAGGGCACGGGCCACCTGGTTTGCGAGAGCATCGGCTTCGCTGGCCTGTGGTGGCGGCTCGTCGCCGAGGCGGGCGCGCAAATTGGCAGCCCGCACACTCCGGTCTGTCAGTTCGTCGGCGACCTTCCGTCTGACTGCGGCCTCGTACAATCTCAATTCGTGCTGCGCATGGTCTGCGGCATCCCGGAGGCGGTCGACTTCTTCGACGGCACGGAGGTAGTTCTCGTGAGCTTCTCTCGCTTGGGTGAGCGCTGCATCCGCCTCTTCCAGGCGGACCACCGCTCGGCGCAGCGGACGAATACTGCGGCCATCGTTCTTCCCGACCTGATTCCTCTGGAACGCGTCGAGCCGGCTCAGAGCTTCGGCGGCAGTGGCGTCGGTGCCGGCGGTCGAGGCTGCACGCTGGAGGACACTCTGCATCCCCTGAGCCTCTTTCAGTACCCCGAGGAGCTGTGCCTGGTGGATGCAGGCGGTGGCTACGAACGAACGCCGGTCGAGGCCGAGCCAGAGCGCGGCACAAGGGGAACCGTCTTCCATGATCTCGTTGGAGACGTCGCGGGCGAGTTGAAGATCCTTGGCGTAACAAGCGACGTTGCCCGCCAGGTCCTGGCGCAGCTCGATCTCGCGCCCGTCGTCCAACCTCACGCGAGCGGAGACCTCCCACGCCTCGCCGTCCCAGGGCTTGTGTCGGTCGATGAACCACTGCTCGTCCGCGGCTGGACGGCCCTTGCGCCTAGGTCTCCCGCACAGAGCCGAATAGATGGCGGCATGCCAGCTTGTCTTGGCCGACTCGTTGTCACCGACGATCACAGTCATGCCGGGAGCGAACTGCAGGGTGGACCCGACAAGCGGTCCGAACGCATGCGCCGTTACCGACTCGATCCGCATCAGCGAACTGCCAAGTCGTCTCGTCCGGACGTAACTATTCAGGCCCGGCGGGC